>NZ_CP017174.1:8570000-8870000 GCF_006402735.1 Myxococcus xanthus
GGCAGCGCGAAGGCCTGTCCCGGCCATGCTGTCGTCAGCGACTCCAGCACCTCCGCGCGCCGGCCCACCACCACCACCTGCCCCCCCGCGCGCAGCAGGGCCTCCGCCACCGCGCGGCCAATACCCGTCCCACCGCCAGTGACGAGCACCTTGCGCGTGCCCACCTCACGCATGGAAGGCGCTCCTTGAAGACACGGCCCCGCTCACGGTTGGTGCTCCGCGGGAGAGCCCGGCGCCGCGGGCTCATCCAGCGGGTAATAGGAGTGGCCGGTGACGGGCAGCAGACCCTCCGGCGGCGGCTCGGTCTCCACCTCGTCCGACGAGATGAAGCCCGGCCTGTCCACACAGAGCACCGTCTGCTCCGTGGATGAAGGGTTGTCGTAGCGGTGCAGGAAGCCGCGCGGCCAGTGGAAGGCCATGCCCCGGGCCACCGGCTTGAACTGCAGCAGCAGCCCCGAGCCCAGCACCAGCTCGCTCTCCTCCATCTGCTGGTGCACGTGCGTGGGGATGCAGCCTCCCGGCTTCACCCGCAGCCGGTAGACGCCATAGCCCGCGCCCTCGTGGATGATGTCCACGCGGCCAAAGCCCTTCTCCTCCCGGCCGTACACCATCTCCGCGGCCATCCGGTGAATCTGGAGCGACGGCACCGCCAACCCGCCCAGCGCCAGCGGCTTCGTCACCCGCACCGTGGCAGAATGGACCTGCGCGCGCGGGACGTCGTCGGTGGGCGGTGCCAGCACGTAGCGGCACACCGTCTCGACGGCGGACTCCAGCAGTTCGAAGCGGCAGGCCTCCAGCAGGAAGCGCAGCTCCCCCGCGAGCCGGCCGTAGTTCACCGTGTGCGCCAGCCTGCCTCCCACCGCGGCGGCGCGAGTGTCCAGGAACAGGGCCACGTCCAGTCGCAGCGGCTGGGCCGCGATGCGCTCCCTGTTGAAGATGCCCACGATGCAGTCCACCGTGAGGCCCCGCAGCTCGATGACGTCCAGCGGGCGGCCGTCCGGCGTCGTGACGACGGGGGGATGGAATGCGTGTTCGGCGCTCATAGCTGTGCGCTCCTGCCGCCATCGACGGCGATGACCTGCCCGGTGATGTACGGCGCCTCGCGGGCGAGGAAGACGACGGTGCGGGCGATGTCCTCGACGTTGCCCTCGCGCCCCATGGGGATGCGGCGCAGCACCGCGTCGCGGGCCTCGGCGTCGAAGTCCTCGGGGAAGGCCACCGTGCCGGGCGACACGGCGTTGACCCGGATGTGCGGGGCCAGCTCCACCGCCAGCGCGCGGGTGAGCATGATGAGGCCCGCCTTGCTCACCGAATAGTGCGCGTAGTGGCTCACCGGCCGCTCCCCACCGACGTCGGTGAGGTGCACCACCAACGGGTCCTTGCCGGCGCGCAACGCGGGGAGCAGGGCCTGGGTGAGGAAGAAGGGCGCGTCCAGGTTCACCGCCATCATGGTGCGGTACTGGTCGCGGGAGATGGCGGCGAAGTCGATGCGCTCGAAGAGGCCCGCGTTGTGGACCACCACGTCCAGCGCGGGCCACGCCTCACGCACTTGCGCGGCCAGGGAGTCCACTGCCTCCGGGCGGCTCAGGTCGGCGGCGTGCAGGGTGACGCGACGGCCGAGGCCTCGGAGTTCGTCCGCCAGTGCTTCCAGCGGCTCAAGGGAGCGGTTCGCATGGAGCGCCAGGTCATAACCCGCGCGCCCAAGCGCCCGAGCCACCGCGCTGCCAATGCGGATGCCAGCCCCGGTGATGAATGCGGTCGCCATGCGGCGCATTCAGTAACAGGCCCGGCGGGGAAAGGCACTGCGGACCTGCTGCCGCGAGGCGCGCCGGGCTACCCCCGTATCCCGGCGCGCCCGCGGCGCGGTCCCCCGTGATTCGAATCGTCTAGCGGCGGCCGGCGCTGGCCATGTGCACCCGGCCCGGAGCGTAGGTCACCCACACCCACTCCTGGACCGGCTCGTAGCGGGCCGGCACCCAGCGCTGCTCGTAGAAGCCCCCGGTGCACCGGGTCACCCGCCCGCGGCGGTTGTTCCGCTCGCGGCACACCTCGGGGACCCACACTTGCTCGTAGCGGCCCTGCACCCAGCGGTTCACCGTCTGCAGTTCGTAGCGGCCGCGAGCGTGCGGCGGCGGCAGCGGCGCGGGTCCCGGGTGGCGGCGGGCGTCCACGTGGACACCGAAGTTGCCGCCGCGGTCGTCATGCCGGTGCTGCTGGGAGAACCGCGACTTCTCGTTGTCGTCCTTCGCATGCGCGGCCGTGGAGCCGAGGAACATCATTCCGAAAGCCAGCACCGCGAAACCCGTCTTGAGCGCCATTGTCGTCCTCCTCCGTCGTCCTGCTTGAACCTTCTGACGGGGCACCCCGCGGAACATTCAATGCCCGATACCGGCCGCATTTTCAGAGGGAGGGGCCGGTGTGGGTGCGATACACCCCGAGACACCATGTTCCACCGCAAGGGCCCCACCCTCCGGGAGCTGGCCGCGCAGGCCCTCACGTCCGTCGAGCACGGCTACGACCTGCTCGCGCCCAAGTTCGAGTACACGCCCTTTCGCACGCCAGACGCGGTGCTCGAGGCCGCCATTGCCCAGTTGGGCGCGCCCGGCAGCGTGAGCAGCGCGCTGGACGTGTGCTGCGGCACTGGCGCGGCCATGCGCTTCCTACGCCCGCTCGCGCGGGAGCGCGTCGTTGGCTTCGACCTCAGCCAGGGCATGCTCGACGAGGCCCGCCAGCAGCTCGCGCAGGCGCCGGGCGCCGCGGCGTTGGAGTTCAGCCAGGGCGATGCGCTGGCGCTTCCCTTCGACGGCGCGTTCGACGTCGTCACCAGCTTCGGCGCCTTCGGTCACATCCTCGAAGAGGACGAGCCGAAGCTCGTGCGTGGCGTCGCCCGCGCGCTGCGTCCCGGAGGCCGCTTCCTCTTCGTCACCGCGCACCCGCCGTCGAAGCTCCGTCCGGGCTACTGGATGGCCAAGGGCTTCAACGCCGCCATGCGCGCGCGCAACGCGTTGTGGAAGCCGCCCTTCGTCATGTACTACCTGACGTTCCTGGTGCCCCGCGCCCGCGCGCTGCTCGAAGCGGAGGGCTTCACCGTCGAGGTGCGCGACGGCCTGATGCCGGAGCCCTTCTCGGTGCTGAGCACCGTCATCGCCACCAGGCGCTGAGCCCGGCTCAGGCCGCGGCGTAGTCCACGGCCGTCACCGTGTACTCCACGGGGCCGCGGGGGCGCACCACCACCACGGACTCGCCCACTTCCTTGCCCAGCAGGGCCCGGGCCAGGGGCGACTCCACGCTCAGCCGCCCCGCCTTCACGTCGGACTCGTCCGGCCCGACGATGCGGTAGCGCACCGGGCCGCCGTCCTCGTCCTCCAGTTCCACCCAGGCGCCGAAGAAGACGCGGCCGGCCTGCGAGGCGTCGGGCTCCACCACCCGCACCTCCTCGAGTACCGCCGCCAGCTCCTGCGCGCGCCGCTCGCGCTCCTTGCGGCGCACGCCCGCCTCCAGCTCCGTGAACTCACCCGCCTTGGGGTCCGGCCCCTGCGCCGCCGCCAGTTCCTCCTGGAGCGCCCGGTAGCCCTCCGGGGTGATGTAGCGCTTCTCCCCGGAGGACGCGCGTGGACGGACGGGCAGCACGCTGTCGTCGCCCGAGTCCTCCTTCGTGAATGCCTTCGACATGCCGGTCCTCTGTCGCCAAGCGGGCACGGCGGCGGGTTCGCTCGCGCGTTCGCGGAATCGGCCGTTAAGCTGCGCCCCCTTCCACGACCTAGCAAGGGTGAAGCCATGACAGGACAGACGCAGCTCATCGGCAAGCAGGGCCAGGCACTGGCGGGCTATCTGAGTGAAGCCCCGAAGGGCGACGCGCCCGGAGCGGTGGTGCTCATCCACGAGTACTGGGGCCTCAACGGCCACACGCGCGACGTGGCGGACCGGCTGGCGCGTGAAGGCTTCACCGTCTTCGCGGTGGACCTCTACGAAGGTCGCGTGACGAAGGACGCCAACGAGGCGAACGCGATGCTGAAGTCCCTGGACTGGGGCAAGGCCACGGCGGACCTGCGCGCCGCGGTGGAGGCGCTGCGCGCGCGAAAGCCCGGCACCAAGGTGGCCATCATGGGCTTCTGCATGGGCGGCGCGTTGACGTTGCTGGCCGCCGCGAATGAGCCGGGGCTCGACGCCGCCGTGCCCTTCTACGGCATTCCGCCGGAGGAGGCCGCCGACGTGTCGCGCATCCGCGCGCCCGTGCTTGGGCACTACGCGACGAATGACGAATGGTGCTCGCCCGCGCGGGTGGACCTGCTGGAGCAGAAGCTGAAGAGCGGCGGCGTCTCCACGGAGATTCACCGCTACGACGCGCAGCACGCCTTCTTCAATGACACGCGTCCGGAGGTCTACTCACCGGACAACGCCGCGAAGGCGTGGCAGCGCACCGTGGACTTCCTCCACGCGAAGCTCGGCTGAGCCTCGCGCGGAAGAGAGAACGGACTCAGTTGCTGGTTTCAGGCGCCGCGGCGGGAGCCTCCGTCGCCGGCGTCTCCGGCACGGCGGGAGCCTCGGGGGTCGCGGGAGCAGCAGGGGCCTCCGCAGCCTCGGGCGCGGCGGCATCCGTCGCGGGCACCACCTGCAGGCGGTAGCTCCGAACGCCCTTGGGCAGCACGACCTCCACCAGCGGGTTCTCCTTCAGCAGCGCCGGCGTCACGTCGAAGGACACCCGGCCATCCTCGTCCGTGACGTAGGACTCGCGCGAACGGGAGTCCTCGCCCCAGAGCACCTTGGCGCCCTTCACGGGCTGGTTGGTGTCCGAGTCCAGGACGATGAGGTCCACCAGGGTGCCGGCCGTCACCGAGGAGCCCGCGGGCTGGACGACGTCGCGATAGAACGGACGCTGCGCGACGCAGGCGGCCAGCAGGGAGGAAGAGGCAAGGGCAAGGGTCAGCAGTTTGCGGCGAAAGCTCATGGAAAATTCCGTACGGGCAGGGATGGGGGTGCTGCCGGGCGCGGCAGCATAGCCGGAGGCCACCGTCCGCCAAGTCCGGCGCGCATCTTCGGGCGCCCCGACTCCGGTATCCAGGGACTCCGCGAGTATTCCGGAGGGGGAATTCCAGCGCCCGGCAGGTGGCCCGCCCCTCGATGCGGCCAGCGGCCCTTCCGCACACCCGCTGGCGTCACAAACTCATGACCATCAAGCACACGTTGATTTGCCCCCGAGGGAGGTAGCCAGACATGCCCGAGCGCATCCTGACGCAGGACCCGGAGAAGGCCCTCGCCGGTCCCAAGCCGCGCTACGAGTACGTCCGCCGGGAGATTCCCGCGGACCTGACCTTCAAGCCAGACACCATCAATCCGGTCCACAACCGGTTCATCGTGAGCACGCTGGTGATGGCGTTCACCAGCCTGGCCCTGTTCTTCCTGCCCATGTTCAACGGGCTCCTGGCCGGCACCTTCGGCGGCTTCCACGCGCGCAGGATGCCGCGCGCGCTCGGCGCGGCCGTCCTCTCCTCCGTCGCGGTGCCCGCCGCCCTCGCCTTCTTCCTCTTCATCGGTTCGGCGACCCAGGGTCACATCTTCTACGGCCTGGGCTTCTGGGGGTACACGGCGCTCTACGTCATCGGACTCTTCATCGGCGCGGTGACGGGGGCCATCAGCCACCCGTTCTGGACGAGCTACAGAATCGGCGAGCCCGCCTCCGTCAGCGCACCTCGAACCCGAGTGCCAGACGCCGCTCCGCCGAGCCGGCCAACCACGTAGAAGGCGACAGGGCTTCCCAGTGGGGCGTGGGCGAAATCGCCCCCTCCCACCGGACCTGCGCGCGGGGCGTGAGGAGCACGCCGAAGGGCCCCACGCGCCCCAGCCACATCTCCACTTGAAGCGCCGCGCCCGCCTCGTGGGTGAAGTGAGTGTCCCCCACCCGCCAGGTGGGCGCGTAGGCCGCCTCCAGCCGCACCGCGTTGGCGCCCGAGCCGAACAGCCCCATCCGGTGAGTCAGTGACAGGCGAGGTCCCGCGGCCGGCGTCAGCACATCCCGGTTCCAGTGCACTGCGGCCAGGCCGCCCACGCCCACCGTGGTGAAGCGCGAGAAGCGCGCGTCCTCGTCCAGCACCACCAACGCCTCCGCCTGCACCGACGCGCGATAGCGCAGCAGGCGCGCGTCGCTCGACGCCACGCGGGCCTCGGCACCCCAGCCGAGCGAATCCCAGAAGGAGTCACGGAATTGGGGAAGCTCGCGCAGCAGCGTGCGGTAGCCCAACAGCGTCAGGTCCGAGGCCACCACCTTGGGCAGCCCCCAGCGCGGTAGGAGAAACAGCTCGCCATCGAGCACCCGCAGCTCACTGCTCGGCTGGAAGCCGTGGAGTCGCGCATCGCCCAGCGCCTCGGCCATGCCCGCGGTGCGTAGCCCCACCAGGGGCCGGGCCGCTGCCCCTTCGGGAAAGTCCACGCCCAGGGCCACCATCACGCGCCCCGCTCCGGACTCCCGCAGCGCGCCTTCCGCCCAGGCCGTCTCCGCCGCCACCTTGTGGCGCCGGTCTGCGTGCAGGAAGGCCACCGGGTCCACGGTCGCCAGCAAGCTGTCATTGAGCGTGCCCTGCACGTCGGTGGCACGGTGGAAGGTGGCCTCGGTTCGCTCGGCCCACACCAGCGTCCGCAGCTCCTCGGGCGTGGGTGGACGGCGCTCTGCGGAGGCCAGCGCGTCCTTCAGCAGGGTGGCGCGGTCCAACACCGCGAGCCTCCGCTGAAGCGCGTCCTCGGTCTCGAAGACGCGCTGGCGCTCGGCCGTGCCGGCCCGGGCCGAGCCCGCCACCGACACATTTACCGCGAGCATCCGCTCGCGCTCGATTCGCAGGCGCTCGCCGTCGGCACGGTCCACCGCGGCGCGCTCCACCCGCACCGCGTGCGCCACGTAGGCATGCAAGTGCGCGCGGACCGTGTCGCGGGACGCCGTCTTCGCCGAGTGCATCAGCGCGGCCACCACCCCGGGCAGGTCATCATAGGCCTGGGCGCGGACCTGCGGCTCCGGCGACTCCAACCGGGCATGCACACCCCGGAGACGCGCGAGTTCATCTGCGCCGACATGTCCGGCCAGCGCGTCCAGTGCCTCCTTCTTTGCCGAGTGCGCACGCACCGCGCGATCCCCAGTGGACTCGAACGCATCCGGGATGTGCTCCAGGAGGGAGGACATCTCGCCCCCTGGCTCCTCCACCTGCACCCGGGCCAGGGTGTCCAGCGTGGCGGTGGGCAGGACCCAGAGCGTGCCGGGAGGACGCAGCTCCCGCCCACCCTCCAGCGCGCCGTTGAGCAGGAAGACGAGCGCGCTCGCGCAGTTGTCCGTGAAGAAGTAGTAGCCCATGTACCCACGGCGCTCGAGCTCCCACACCCGCTCCAGCATCCGCGCATCCGCGCCGGGCCTCAGGCGCAGGCGGAAGCGGCGGATGGAGCGCTGCTCCAGCTCCAGCGCCTCGTGGGACAAGTCGCCCATTGTCCCCGTGAGGAAGACGGTGTCGTAGGCCCCCGTCATTCCCTTCACCACGTAGCCCAGACCCTTGGACTCCATGCCTGTCAGCGCCACCAGTTGCACCACCCGCTCGAAGGCGGGCCCTCGTGGCACCTCGCCCTCGTGCCACACCGGGCGCAGAAGCAGGTGTCCGAAGAGGGACTCCGGCTGACGGCCAGTGGAGGCCACCAGCAGCACCTCGAAATGCGACAGGGACTCCAACTCCGCCCAGGCTTCGAAGGCGGGGCAGTCACCGCGCGGCGGCAGCGTGCCCAAGCCCGACGCTTCCAACTGCTCCGTCAGCGCACGGGCCTTGGAGAACTCCTGACAGCGGACGTGGTCATCCACCGGCAGCGCGTCCGCGCGCAGGGACTCCACGGGCACGAGCAGTTCCTCGGCGAACGTCACCCAATCCAACGAGGCGCTGCGCTGGCCCATGGCGCGGCTGAAGGCTCCGGCGTAGCGAAGGCGGACCTCCTCCTTCCACACCAGGGGCCGCTCGAAGGGCTTCATCCAACCCGACAGCCGGCGCCAGGCCGGGGTGCCGCTCCAGCCTTTCGCATCATCCCAGCGCTGCATCACCGCGTGTACCACCGCGCGCCGGCGCCACAGCCGCTCTGACTCCGCGTCCGTCAGCCGAGACAGGCGCAACGTGGCACGGCGCTCGTCCGATGGGGCGTACTGGTAGAGGTGGAACCGCGCGCGGCCCTCCGTCCAGTCGGGACGCGCAGGGGAGCCATCGCCCACGCCCAGCGGCGCGGCCTCCGCGTGCAGCACCAACTCCAGAGGACCTCCGGGTGGACGCCGCATCGCCGGAGGCAGGGCCTCCAGTCCCGCCTCCACCTCCGTCACCAGGTCCGCGTTGGCTGCTGCGGCGCCCCGTAGCACCACGCCCGCCTGCTCAAGCGCGTGGACGCGCAAGGCCAGGGCTTCATCTGCGTTCGCAAAGTCCACGTTGGCCCCCGTGGCGCCAAGCGGTACCACGCCCGCCTGCGCGCGCACGGACAGGGCATCTCCCGCGTGCACCGGCAGCGCGAAGACGAGCGCAAGCAGCCGCAGCCAGCGCATCAGTGCGCCACCGTCGCGGTGCCCTCCTGGGCCGGTGCCGCGAGGAACGCGCGGCGATCTTCCTCCAGTTGCGGCTCGGCCCGCGCCAGCTCTCCCACCCGCTCCAGCCACGCGAGCGCGCGGTCCGGCGTGAGGGTGCTCGCCTCGGCCATCTCGAGCAGCTCCTTCCGGTTCGAGCGCAGCACGCGCCCGAAGAGGCCCAGGTGCTCACGCCGGATGCGCGCCGCCGCCGCCAGGTCCTCCACCGTCGGCCCCGCTCCCAGGGCGAGGTCCTCACGAAGCTGGTGCGTGCGCGCCCGCAGGTACACCTGGGCCGCGCGGCCCGCCTCTTTCGGAGACACCCCTCGGCGCCGCTCCGCCGCGGCATACGCCTGCCAGATGATGATGCCGAGCCCCACCACCAGCGCGGCCACCGTCACCGAGGACGCCACGTCGTTGTTGTTCGACTGGCTGCTGTTGTTGCTGCGGGAGCGCGACGCCTCACCGTCCGCCTTCTCCGTTCCCGCGGAGCCCTCACTCGCGCCGCCTTCCTCACTGGAGCCACTCGACTCCGACCGGCTGGAGCCCTCTTCACCAGAGCCGCTCGACTCCGACTGACTGGAGCCCCCCTTACTGGAACCGCTCGACTCGGAGTGGCTCGTGCCCTCTTCACCAGAGCCGCTCGACTCCGACCGGCTGGAGCCCTCTCCACTGGAACCGCTCGACTCCGACTGGCTGGAGTCGCCCGAGCCCTCCGACGATGCACCTGAGTCCGACTGGCTCGACTCACCCGAGCCTTCGGACGAAGCAGCGGAATCGGACCCTTCGGATGAAGCAGCGGAGTCGGAGCCCTCGGACGACGCGGCCGAGTCGGAGCCCTCGGACGACGCGGCCGAGTCGGAGCCCTCTGAAGCGCTCATGCCGCCTCCGGGCCCCAACGCCGCGGGCGCCCTGCAACCGGAGACCGTCATCACCACTGCCATGCACAACGCGCGCTTCACGGACTTCTTCGTCTTCATCGAACGCATTTCCAGGTGTCCATCCGTTCTTCACGTGGGCCGGCCGTCGCACGGTGGAACAATCCATTGGCAGCCTAGCCAGCAGCGTGCCGAGCGGAAGGATGTTGCGATTTCACGCCTTTACGCACGACACCACGCGGCATGCCGCGAAGCCCACGAACCGAAGGTGCGTTACGCGCTACGCGCTCGGTGAGCACCTTTCCCAGGAACGGCCACGGAGTAAGCCATGACCCTGGGACTCGCGATTCTCGGACTCTTCACGGCGCTGCTATCCATGGCGGCCATCTTCCCCGTCCAGGAGCCGAAGTGGTTCGGCTTTGGCGTCATGGCGGCCGCCTTCTGCGCCCTGGGCGGTGCTTTCAGTCCGCCCCACCTGCGCACGGCCATGCCCTGGGGCGTGGGCACGGCGCTCGCCATCTGGGCCCTGGTGGGCCTGGGCACGGGCGCCATCAGCGCCTGGCTGGGCTGGGCTGCACTGGCCCTGGGCATGGCCTACCTGGGCCTGGGCATGCTTCATTTCCTGCGCAGGGTGGTGCCCCCCGGGCGCCTGCCTCGCTTCCTGCATGTCCCATGAGGTCTGGTGGGCCCACAAAGGCAGCCATCCTCGCGGGTTGGAGTGCGGACGCCAGGCGTGCGGGAAAGGAGCGGCGCACCGGGCACCCGAAACCGAGCGCCCGGCGCGCGCTCACAGTTCACCGCGGCGGCCCTCCCCCCCGGGGGCCAACATGAGAGTGTTCCGCCACTGCCCCGTGTCCGGCTATCGGGGAAATCCCTGGGTCATTAAAAACCCAGAACGTTTGAAAGCCAAGAAGCCCCTGTGGGGACAATTCTAAACGTTCAAGACGCGAGTGAAGGAGGGTCAGGGACTGGGCGCAAACCCTGACGGGCGTATACTTCCAAAACCGTGATTCGTTTGAATTCCGAGGAGCAAGGCCTGCTGACGGACCTTGAGGCAATGCTCGTGGAGGCCGAGCCCGGGACAGAATCCCTGCCCCCGGTGCTAGGCGCTTTACGAGAGGCTTTGCGGGCCGAACGTGCCGTCGCCTATGGCGTGGACGTAGGTCCCGAGCGCTACCACGCGAGCTACTCCTATTGCGCGGGCTTCCCACTCCCCGCCGCGACAGTGCATGCGGCCATTGAGAGCCAGGTGTCTGCCTGGGGAGACCCATGGGGTTGGTTCAATCCCGCCCGGCCCGAGCCCGCGCAGCGCAACCGCGCGCTGCATTTCCGCTCGCTGACGGAAACCGAGTCAGCCCGCCAGCTGCCACTTCATGACTTGTCGGCCAGCGAGGTGGGGCGCCGGCTGGGCATGAGCGAGGAATCGCTGGAGAGCACCCGGGAGCGCATCAGCGCCCGCTCCGCGGCGATGTTCCGGCAGCTCGGCGTGGAGAACATGCAATGGCTGCGCACGCTCGTCTGTGATGGGCCGGTGCTCCTGGGCTGGGTGGGCCTGGCCCGCGCCGAGCCATTCACCGAGCGCGAGCAGCGCCTGCTCCAGGCCCTGACGCCCGCGCTCCAGCGGCGGCTGACCATGGAGACGCGGCTGCGCGAGTCGGGCCTGATGTCCACGGCGCTGCAGGTCGCCATGGAAGCGCTGGGGCGCGCCGCCTGGATTGTCAGCTCCAGTGGCCGCGTGGTGCACGCCAACAACGCCGGGCGCGCGCGGCTGGAACGGCATGACCCGGAGCTGATGGAGTCCCTGCGCCGGGGCGCCCAGGGCATTCCCTGCTCCGGCCCGCTGACCATGACGCCGCTGCTCACCACCGGCCTGCCACCGCACTACCTGGCCATCGACACCGGCACCGCGTCCAGCGCCGCCGCGCGCGTACAGGCGCTGTCGGCGCGCTGGTCGCTCACCGCTCGCGAGTCCGAGGTGCTGACACACATCATCCAGGGCGAGACGAACAAGTCCATCGCCGGCCGGCTGGGCTGCGCCGAGCGCACGGTGGAAGTCCACGTCACGCATCTGCTAAGCAAGGCACGGGTGGAAAGCCGCTCGGCGCTCATCGCCCGGTTCTTCCAGAGCTCGTGAGCAAGACGTCATCCATCCAGGCCACGCTCGCGCGGGCCGCCGAGGCCGCGGCGGAGGCACCGCGCTCCGTCCCAGCGGAGGACCATGTCTGGCGGCGGCGGCTCGTCATGGGGGACCCTCAGGCCGACCTGGACCAGGTCCTGGCCATCCTGGCGAACCACGGACTGCTGACCGGCGAGGGCTGGCTGCGCTCCGACGTGCAGCTCATCTCGGTGGGAGACCACTTCGACTGGGGCAAGCCCCCCGAACGTGAGTCCGCCGCCGCCAGTGGGCTGGCGCTGGTGGCGTGGCTGGCCGCCCACCCGGCGAACCAGACGGTGATGCTGCTGGGCAACCACGACCTGGGCCGAGTGGGCGAACTGGCCGGCTTCACGGATGCGCGCTTCGCCGAGGCCCAGACCGAAGCGGACCGCATCTACCAGGGAGGCGCTACGGACGAAGCGGCGGAGCAGGCGTTCCTCGCGCGCTGGCCCGAAGTTCCTTCCGCGGAGCTGGTGGCCCGCGACTTCGGCAACTTCCGCGAGGTGCAGCGCGCCTGGGTGGAGCACCTGCTGCGGGTGAAGCGCTTCCGCGTGGCCCACGCCGCGGCCCCTGACCTGCTGGTGCTGCACGCGGGCGTCACGCAGGAGGACCTGGACGTGACGCGCCTGCCTCCCGCCCAGCGCGAGGACGCGAACCAGGTGGCGGCGGCGCTGAACGCGGCCCTGGATGCGGCGGTAGCGGGCTGGACTCGAGGCCCGCTCGTCATTCCGGGACTGCACCACCCAGGCAACGCGGCCCAGGGCGAGGGCACGGGCATCTTCTACCAGCGCCCCAGCCTGCTGCCCGAGGACGCCGAGCGGGTGCGCGGCACGCCCCGGCGCCGCTTCGACCCGAGACGCCTGCCCACGGGCCTGACGCAGGTGGTGGGCCATACCCGCGACAAGCGAAGCCGCGCGATGCTGGGGCTGCCCCCCATCGGCGCCCGCGACGGCGTGCTTCGGCATCTCGTCACGGATGGAACGCGCGTGGACTACGCCCACGGCGCGCCGCCTCCGCCAGCACCCGGCACCGCGATGCTGGTGCTCACCGACGGAGCCATGTGCGAGTGCCAGGCCCCGGACTACGAGCTGTTCGACCTGGACACCCGCGCGGCGGCTATTGCGCCGAGGCCTGAAGACCGCTGAGCTTCTTCTCCAGCCCGGCCACCTGGCGTGGCGACACCTGAGAGGCGGGCAGCGACTTCGCGAAGGTGATGGCCTCCTCCAGCGTCTTCACGGCGGACGCTGTGTCCTTGCGCGCCACGAGGATGTCCGCGCGGCCCGACAGCACCGACAGCCGCCGCGCCCCCTGGACCCGCGCCAGGGCACGGTCGCTGGCGGCGAGCGCGTCATCCAGCCGGCCGACGAGCCGGTACAGCGTCGAAAGGCGCGCGGGCGGGTTGTAGTCCTGGGGCAGGTCCTTCTCGCTCTGCTCGAGCGCGGGAATCGCCCGGGCGGGCGTCTCCAGCTTCATGGCCGCGAGCATGCGATGCGAGTCGAACACCGTCCGCGCCTGGGGATTGGGCGCCTTCGCGGCCTCGGCCTCCAGGAACGCCAGCCACTCCTCCGACAGGGCCTTCACGGCCGCCGTGTCCTTCGCCGCCTCGCGCGCCTGCACGCGCACCTCGTACAGGCCAGAGCGGTCGTCCGCGGACATCTCGATGGCCGGGGGCGCCAGCGCCTCGGCCACCTTGGCCTCCAGGCCGCCGCGCAGCTCCGCCCCCGCCGCGTGGTCCTCCGGCAGCGACAGCACGCAGTACATGCCCAAGAGGGCGCCATTGGCCCAGGACAGCGAGCGGGGCGTCTTCGGGAGTTCCTCCAACGCCTTGCGCGCGCATGCCTCGTGCTGCTTCGCGCCGTACATCGCCGTCAGCAGCGACTCCACCGCGCGGCCCCGGCGGGACCAGTCCGCGGGCGCTTCGACCAGGGCCTCCGCGAGCGTCTCCGCGGCTTCGGCCGAGCGCCCCTCCGCATAGAGCGCGTCCCCGCGAGCCAGCAGGGCCTCGGCGCCAGTGACGCCGCCCTTGTACGCGCGCTCACCGTCCTCGAAGAGCTTCTCCAACTGCGCCACGGTGGCGCTGCCGGCGAAGCGCAGCAGGGCCTTCTCCTGGCGCGGGTCGATGACATACAGCGTGGGCCAGAACTCCACCGGGTACTGCTCCTGGAACGCCGCGTTCGACGTCAGGTCGGTGTTCACCTCCAGCCACACGAAGCGGTCCGCGTGCCGGGCCAGCGACGCGTCGGACAGGACGTAGGCCTTCATCGACCGGCACGTGTGACACCAGGGCGCCCAGACGTCGACGAAGAGGGGGAGCCCCTTCGCCTGGGCCTCGGCGAGCGCGCGGGCGTAGTCATCCTCGATGAAGGGCAACGGGCCCTTGGCGTGAGACGCGTCGGACGCGGGGGCATTCGTGTTCGCGGCGGTGCAGGCGACGAGCCCCGACAGGAGCAGGCAGGCGGCGAGAAGGCGCATGGGCTCACCCTACCGCGCTCCACCCGCTCTGTCCCCAGCCGACACCTGGTGGGACAAGTACCTGGGCATGGGGCGTCCCGCGTGCTGTGGTGCGAGGACTTCTGGTGATGAGAGACCCGTACACCCTGCGCACCTGCCTCGCGTCCGCCCTGGACGCCCTGCCCGCTCCCGAGCGCTTCCCGGACGCCTCGGACGCCGAGCTCGCGCGCCGTCTGGCCGAACGCCTGCGCCGCGACCTGCTCCCCCGCCTGGGCTCCGCCGACGCGCCCCTGCTCCTGGTGGCCATCGCCGGCCCCAACAACGTGGGCAAGTCCACGCTCTTCAACTCGCTGGTGGGCGCGGCGCTGTCCCCCGCGAGGCCCGAGGGCGGGCTCACCAAGCAGTGCCTGGCGGCGGCCCACCCGGAGACGTGGACCGGGCCGCTGAAGGACTTCCTGACGCGGCGCTATGACATCGTGCCCGTGGCCTCCGGCGGCTCGGCGCCCGTGGACCAGGCGGGGCCTCCTGGCCGGCTGTACCTGACGCTGTCGGACGCGGTGCCTCGCGGACTGCTCGTCATGGACACGCCGGACTTCGACAGCGTGTACCGCGACAACCGCGAGCGCGCGGAGGCGCTGCTCGTCACCGTGGATGTGCTGGCGTTCGTGGTGAGCCGGCAGACGTACCAGAACGCCGCGCTGGTGGACTTCCTGCGCGCGGCCGTGGGGCATGGGCGGCCGTACCTGCTCGTCTATAACGAGGCCACGCGCGAGGAGGTGGCCCGCGGGCACCTGGACAAGCTCGCCGAGGACGTGGGCCACCCGGCGCTGGCGCGCTACCTGGCGCCGCACCAGCCCGACGTGGAGGCGGGACTGAAGCCCCTGGCCACGGAGCCGCTGGACGGGAAGCCTGCGCTGGGCGCGCTGCTGGGACAGGCCGAACACGCGCGCGAGTTGAAGGCCCGGGCGCTGGAAGCCTCGCTCGCGGATGCGCGCGCGGAGATGGAGGCCGTGTCGCGCGCGGCCTCGGAGGCGGCGCGGGAGCCCGACCGGCTCCGCAAGCGACTGCGCCACGAACTGGACGTGGTGGGGGCGCATGCGGCGCTGAAGGCCGTGCCCGCGGACGTGCTCATCGACGCCTTCCGCGACGAACTGGATGCGCGCAGTCAGTTCCACAAGTGGGTGCGTCTGCCCTTCCGGGGGCTGGCCACGGCGCTCACCTTCGTCACCCGCAAGGTGCGCGAGTCCTTCACCGCGCCCGAAGCCCCGGGCGAGGACACGCCGACCCACGCGGTGGACGAGTCACTGAAGGACGGAGTGCGACGGCTGGTGGATGCCTTCGCACCCGAAGTGGCCGCGTGGCGAGCCGACGCGCAGACGCGGACGAAGCTGGAGGAAGCCTTCGGTCCGGTGACGCTGACGAAGTTGGAGGAGCCGCTGGGCTTCGAGCCCCTGCACGCGCACGCGGCGGACCGGGCCACGCTGTATGCGTACTGCCGGGAGCTGGTCTCCGCGGAGCTTCAGGGTGGCATGCGGGAGGAGCTTCTCCAGACACTGACGACGCTGGTGTACTCCGTGCCGTCGGGCGCGGCGGCGGTGGTGACGGTGGCCACGGGCGGCATGGGCCATGACGCGGTCGTCTGGGCGGGCACCTTGCTGTCCACGCCGCTGATGGAGCGCTTCGTGGACCTGCTGGGCGCCCAGGTGCGGGCTCGCGTCACGAAGAAGTGGGCGGATGCCCACGGCGCGACCCTGTCGAAGGCTCTGGAGGCGCGGTACTTCTCCGACATCCTGAAGCAACTCGACGGGCTGGCCAGCGACTGGAACCAGACGGCGACCCGGCTGGAGGAGGCTCGGGCAGGCTTGTCCTGACGGACCGTGCGTCCCGAGGGTACTCAGTGACGCTGACACCCGGCATCAGCCCGGGCTGAATCGGCGGACACTGGCGCACGATGGCGCCTCGGTGAGGGAACAAGCCTCCTGGCCCGCTGTCACTCCGTCCGTGCGTGTCCGGCGGCAATGCGCCATGCTGGGTGTCTCATGAACGGCTCGGACCCAGCCGGACTGGGCTCGCCACCTCTCGTCCTTTCCTTCCGACACTTGCTGACCGACGCCGTCAGCACGTTCCTGGACGAAGCACGCATGTCCTGCGAGCAGACGGCGGACGCCATCGGCGAGCTCATCGTCACCCTGTCGCGCTATCGCGAGGAGGGCGCCCCGCTGTTTCCCATGGCCTTCGTGGGAGACGATCTGGGACAGATGCTCGAACACCTGGGCGGGCATGACCCGATTGCCATCGGTATCGGTCCGCGTTCGCGCGCCACCATCCAGCGCGCGCTCAAGCAGTGCGCGCCGCTGGGCCAGGGGCGCTGGTGGGCGCTGTACCTGCTGCGCGTCCCGGAGGGCTTCGCCTACGGCGTCTTCCGGACGGACCCCTTTCCTCTGGCGGAGACGCCGCTGGAGCGGCTGCGCCGTGTCGAGGACAGGGGCGCGGGCGTCGTGGGTGTGCTTCAGCTCGCCGACAACATCCTGGAGTTGCGCTCGGGCGGAGGGCTGTGCCGGCACGTGTACCTGTCCGGCGCGAGGGTGGAGTCAGCCTCTCCGCCGGAGGTGATGGATGAGCTGGCGGACGTCGTCACGGCCGGCGTCACCACGCACAGTCGCGAGCGTGCGCGTGGGTTCTTCCGCCGGGTGCTCTTCGAGGTGATGCAGGGCTCCCACGGCGCGCTCGTGGCGGTGCTGCCCCGGGAGCGCGCGGGCTCCACGTTGTTCGTGGACGGCATCATCCTGCCCCGTCCGCTGGACATCGTGGCGTTGCTGGAGCGCTACCACGTGGACCCCACTGACAGCGCGGGCACCGCCGTGCGCGCCGCCGCCCAGTTGCTGCGGGGAATGATGGCCACCGATGGCATCACCGTGCTCCGCGCGGATGGATGCATCGTGGGCTACAACATCTTCGTGCGACATCCGGAGACGCTGGCCAGCCAGCCGTCTGTGGTTGGCGGCGCCCGGCGGCGGACCTTCGAGGTGCTGTGCGCGGCACTGGGCACGGAACTCACCGCCGCGTTCATCCGCTCCCAGGATGGGGACGTGAGCTGCAAGCGGGTCTGAGCCGGAGCGACCTGCATTCCGAACTATTCCGGGTAGTAGCGGCGCATTGAATCTCCGCCGTTGAGCGACCGCTGGAGGACCTGCGACGTCGTAGCGGAAAGCCGCACGTTGCCGGAATTGCGGTTGTGGGAGATATCCCGCATTGTTGCGGGGCTTTGAAATCGCCCGTGTCCCGCATCGCGCGTACCGCGCTCACTGTCCTGGCGGTGTGCCTCGCGGCCTCGACCGCCTGGGGCCAGAAGCTGCCCGATGTCGTCATCCAAGGGCCCCCCATTGCTCCCGCACTCGCTGGTGATGGGCAAGGCCTGTGCGTAGCGTCCAATGTGTGGACGCGTTCGCTGAACGAGTTCCCTCAGACTCGAGGCACCTACCTCGATGCGATCAATGGGTACCTCGAGGAGCCCGCCAGTCGGCAGACTCGCGTCACGACCGTGCTACGGACGCAGTTCGACTTGTCGAACAACCTCAACGACGGCCGCACGCTGAGCTACGGCGACTTCGTTGGACAAGAGACCTCGACGGGCTGCTCCACGGGCGGCTGTAGTTTCAACATCATCGCCGACAACGACGCGTTCACTCCCGCCGTATCGCGGTTTCGCGGCTACCTAAATGTCACTGCGGAACTGGCTGAGCAGCCGCTGCACTTCGGCTTCTACGCGGATGATGCCATCAGCATGGTCGTCTATGACCGAAGTCAGTCATACACCGTCATCAACCGGCCGCCGCAGCTAGGAGCGCCCACTTGGCGGACGACCAACAGTGTCACGTTCTCCCAGCCCGGCATCTACGCCGTGGAGATGCTCTACTCCCAGGTCACGGAACACGCAGCCCTCGAGATGTCGATGCACACGGGCACATTCACTGACTTCGAGCGTGCCGCGAACCAGCCCCCTGTCATCAACCTCTTCAGCTCCGGCTTCCAGCTCCTCCGTCCCGCGCAGTTCTTCCAGACGGAGAACGGCATCCTCTCCTTCGAGGGCCAGCCCGACCGCTGCGAGCAGTGCAACCGCGGCAACGCGAACTTGCCCGGCAACGGAGGCTGCGGCTCCTTCTTCCACTGCAACGCGGCGGCGCTCTGCGCGCCTTGCGACTCCTCGCTCTTCTGCGGCGAGTACTGCTCCCCCTGCAACGAATCCTCTCCCCACTGCGCCAACATCAACGGCCGCACCCAGTGCGTGCAGTGCACCGAGGACGGCCAGTGCCCGAACGGCCGCTGCGACCTCGAAACCAACCAGTGCACCGGCTGCAACGAAGACAGCGACTGCGCCACGGGCGCCTGTGACACCGAAACATTCACATGTGTCGAGTGCAACGACGACAGCCAGTGCACCAACGGCGAGGTCTGCGCCACCGACCTCCACGAGTGCCGCGAGTGCACGCAAGACGCCCACTGCCCTCAAGGCGAGTCCTGCACCGACAACGTCTGCTCGCCCTGCGCCACCAATGATTCGTGCGCAGGCAACTCCTGCAACTGCTGTCCCAGCGGCACCCAGTGCGCGGCGCTGATTCCCGGTGCCAAGCCGACCTGCGTGGAGTGCACCACCAGCAGCCAGTGCGCCGCGGGACAGCAGTGCGACACCGCCAACGGCCGCTGCGTGGACAGCGTGCCTTCGTGCAACACGGCCGACAGCTGCGGCCCTGGCTGCGTGAAGTGCCCCGGCGAGCGCCCCTACTGCCTCGACGGCGAAGTCTGCGTCCAGTGCCGCAACGACTTGGAGTGCGGCGACGGCCAGTTCTGCCTCAGTGGCGAATGCGCGTCCTGCACCACGGACAAGCACTGCGGCCCCCGCTGTGGCGCCTGCGGTGGTGACACCCCCTTCTGCCTCTCCAATGGCACCGTGCAGGGCAGCACCTGCGTGGGCTGCACGGATGACGGGGACTGCGGGAGCGGCGTGTGCAACCCCACCACGCGCACGTGTGAGAACTCGGGCGCATGCGCGGTGACGTGCGAGCCGGGAACGGTCTGCGACGGAACCTCCTGCGTGGAGTGCTTCGCGGATGCCCACTGCCCCTGCGGCGGCACCTGCGACACTGCGACCAACACCTGCTCCACCGCCTGCTCCGACAGCGGAGACTGCCTGGGCGTGGAGCACTGCTCCGCGAAGACGATGGAGTGCGAGCGCGGCCGCCGCAAGCCGGGCACCGAGCCCCAAGGCGGCGCCTTCTGCTGCGGCACCACCGCCGACGCCACGCCCGCTGGAAGCACCACCTTCCTGCTACTGCTCGCCGCGGGCCTCACGTTCCTCCGCCCCCGGCGCCCTGCTCGATGAAGCCCTCGCACCTGTTCCTCATCGTGGCGCTGGGGTTGTCCACCGCCGCCACTGCTCAGCCAGACGCGCGCTTCAACGTGCAGCTCTTCCGTCCGTCCGGCGCGCCCCAGGACCTGGTCGTGGTGCAGCAGTCGCGTCCGCTGTCACACCTGTCCGTCTCGGCCGGGCCGTACCTCAGCTACTCGCTCAACCCCCTGTCGCTGATTCCCGAGGGCGGAGACCTGAGCAAGATCAACCTGGTCGGCAACCGCCTTCAACTGGACGTCATGGCCACCGTTGGCCTCTTCGACTGGGCCGAGGTCGGCGTGGACATGCCGCTCATCCTCGCCCAGGGCGGCGCCAACCTGGAGGTCATCGGCACCGAGGGGAGCGTGGAGAGCTTCGTGCTCGGTGACCTCCGGCTCACCGGCAAGGTGGCCATCCCGGGCCTGCGCCGGCCCGCCGAGGGCAAGGGCTGGGGCGGCGCGGTGACGCTCAACGTGAGCTTCCCCACCGGCGCCCAGGACGCCTTCGCCGGAGACGGCGAGCTGACCTGGGCCCCGGGCCTGGTGCTGGACTATCGCTTCGAGAACGGCATCCTCCTGGCGCTCAACGGCGGCTTCTGGAAGCGCCCGGACCGCGTCTTCAGCGGCGTGTCCGTGGGCGACATGATGCCCTTCGGCGTCGGCGCGGAGGTCCCCATCCTTCGCGGCAGCGGTGTCACCGCGGTGGGCATGGTGCACGGCGCGGTGGGGTTGCAGAAGCAGCCCGATGAGCCCCGGCAGGTCCCCGCGGAGGCGCTCTTCGGCCTGCGCTGGTACAGCTCCACCGGGCTCACCTTCACGTTCGGCGGCGGCATGGGCTGCGGCTGCTCCATCGCCTCGCCCTCGCTGAGCTTCTTCACGTCCATCCTGTGGATTCCGGCGAAGACGCGCGAGTGGGAGGCCCTGGAGCGCTTCAAGGAGCCGCCCGAGCCCCCGCCGCCGCCCATCGACCCGGATGGTGACGGCGTGATTGGCGAGTCGGATGCGTGCCCCGACGTGGCTGGCCCCGTGGCCAACATGGGCTGCCCGGACACGGACAAGGACGGTGACGGCGTGGTCGACCGGCTCGACCGGTGCCCGGACCAGCCCGCCGGCAGCCGCGGCAAGGACGGGTGCCCGCTGGCCCGCCGCGATGGCAACCGGATTGTCATCCTGGAGCAGCTCAACTTCGCCACCGACCAGGACATCATCCTCTCCGAGTCCTTCCCCATCCTGGAGGAGGTCGCTCGGGTGATGAACGAGAACACCGAGGCCGACCGGGTGCACGTCGAGGGTCACACCGACTCTCGCGCCAGCGATGCGTACAACCTGGACCTGTCGCGCCGCCGCGCGGCCAGCGTCATGCGCTTCCTGGTGGAGAGCGGCGTGGCGGCGGAGCGGCTGTGCTCGCAGGGATTTGGCCGCTCGCGGCCGCTGGCGGACAACGCGACGGAAGAAGGCATGGCGCTCAACCGCCGCGTCGACTTCACCATCCAGCCGCCGAGCGACGGCCCGCGTCCGCCCTGCCCGGAGGACGCGGAGGACAAGAAGCGCAAGCGCCCCACCAAGAAGGCTCCTGCCACGCCCAAGGCGAAGTCGAAGGCTCCCGCGGCGGCGCCCAAGCCGTAGACGCGGGAAAGACTCGCTACGGAACGACGAACTCCGCCGCCGACCGCCGCCGACCGGCGACCACGGACACCACCGCGCGCCCGGAACCCACCGCCGTCACGCGGCCTTCGGGTGACACCGACACCACGGCGGAGTCCGAGGTGAAGAACTCCAGCGGCACCGTGTCCAACACGACGCCGCTGCGATTGAAAGCTCGCGCCTGGAGCTGCACGGACTGCCCCCTCCGCTGGAAGGCGTGGTGCGTGAGGTTGAGGCCCAGCCGCGCGAAGTCCGCCGGCACCACCTGCACCGCGATGTGCCGGCTGAGGTGCCCCAGTGTCGCGCTCAGGGTCGCCTTGCCCGGGCGCACGGCCACCAACTGCCCATCCTCCACTCGCGCCACCATCTCATCCGAGGAGCGGAACGTGGGCATCGCGTCCTGCAACGAGGAGCCCTGCTCGTTCCTCGCCACCACGCGCAGCTTGATGACACGCCCCACCTCGAGGAAGTCCGCGCCCGGGGCACGCACGTCCAGCGAGTTGAGGATGGTCAGCTCCAGCGGCAACGCCGCGCGGACCTTGCCCCCCGTCGCGCCGATGGTCGTCTTCCCCGACTTGCGCACCGTCAGCAAGCCTTCCTGGACCTGCGCCACGTCCGGCGCGGAGCTGGTCCACCGCAGCTTCGCGTCGGACATGGGCTGGCCTTCAGCGTCGAAGACCTCGTACGCCAGCTTCACGGTCTGCCCAGGCGTGCGGAGGTACTTCGTCTCCAGCGGCTCCAGCTTCATGGTGGTGGGCGTGGGCCCGCAGGCGCTCAGCAGCCCGATGACGGCGACAAGGGGGAGGCAAATAGGAATGCGCGGCGTCTTCACGGCGTCACGACGGCGGAGATGGGTGGGAAGCCCCCATTGTAGCCCCACCCCATCGGCGGCGTACGAAAAGGGGCCCTCGAGGTTCAGGGCCGCACGCCTGCTCCCACCCGCCTCACGCCCCGGCATGCCATTGCAGCGCGGGAATGCGTCCACGAGGCCGGGGCCCTGGCGCCAGCGATAGGGGCGGCACGTAGAGGCCCAGCCGCTCCCGCCGCCACCAGATGCCCGTGCGCCGCCGCTCGGCCACGTCCGTCATCCGGTAGTCGTACAGCACCGCTCGCACCATCCGAGGCGGCCGGCCCGGGAAGGGGTTGCCCGCCAGCAGGCCCAGGACCTCCGGCGAGCCCTCCAGCAGCCGGGCCAGGAACGCGACGAACCAGCCAGGGGGCGAGCCGAGCGCGGCGAACCACATCTGCCAGTCCAGCCTCGGCTGGTGGGGAGCCACCTGCCGGGGAGGCCGGGCCGGGTCCCCCACCTTGTAGTGGAAGGAGTATTCCTTCCACTGCTCACCGTCGTCGGAGCCCTCCACGACGATTTCCGGCCGCTGCACCGTCATCATGCTGAAGAGGCCGTAGGGATTCACCGAACGCAGGGGCCGCGCCTGGGACTCCAGCCACGTCAGCATCGCGCCGACGCGCTCGGGCCGGTACCGCTGCCACCCTTCGAACCTGCGAAGCACCTCCGACGCCCCCAGCACCAGCAGCGGCGACACCACCAGCGCGGACACGCCGGTACGCCACCAGGGCCGTGGCTGAGCGGGAGGCCCGTCCTTCAAAGGCAGCACCCGCCGCAGCGCCGCGTCATCCAGGAGCCACACGCCCAGCACCCAGGCTTGGACGTTGAAGAAGCCGTAGTTCCCCGTGGCGACGATGGCGGTCTGCAAGCCGCTCAGGCTCCAGAAGGCGAATTGCCGCAAGCGCCGGGGCCCGAAGGCCAGAAAGGGCACCACCGTCTCGAGCCAGAGCACCGCCCCGGTCGAGGCCCGCTGGAGCCGTCGGGGCAGATGATGCGCGTACCAACCACCCCGCGTGGGCAGCGGCGCCGTCTCGTAATAGTGCTCGCACGCGGTCAGCTCGCGCCAGGTCCGGTCCCCCGACTGGACCTTGCTGACCCCCGAGCCGAAGTAGAGCCGGAACACGAGCAGCCGGAAGAGGAACACATCCAGCGCGGAGGGCTCGTCGCGGCCCAGGCCCGGCCGCGGTCCTCCGGGCGCGGTGAGCGCCGCCAGCAGCCCCATCTCCAGCAGCAGCACGTCCCACTGGAAGGAGAGGAACTCACGCCCCACGGCCACGTAGGAGAGGTACAGCGCCCACAGCGACGACACGCTGAGCCGGGGCGCCACGTTGAAGAGCAACGCCAGGGACAGCACCTGCCCCGTCCAGCACCCACGCACCAGCGCGGCGTCCGACGCGTCCCACCAGAACAGCGACGGAATGCGCCGCCACCGCGCGAGCGCCGAGGGTTCCTCGCGGCGCTCCGCAGCCAGACGCTCCGCCACGGGCCGGAGGCCTTGCGTCCCATACAATCCCCGCACCTGCCGCCCCAGCGAAGTGAAGGCGATAAGGAACGTTCCTCCCAGCAGCCGCAGGAAGACCCAGCGCACCCACCGGTATTCGTGCGGCACCACCGCGCGCCCGAAGAGCCAGCGGTCCACGCCCGCCGCCTGACGACGATTCCGGGCCACCACCGCGTAGACGCCCTGGGCCAACTGCAACACCCCCGGCATCAAGCCCAGCCTCGCGGCCGCTCGAGTCCCCCGGCGAGGTGACGCGGCGAGCGCTCGGAAGAGGGCCTCCGCGCCCTGGGACACCCGGCCGGAGGGCTCCACCAACTGCATGGCCCTGCGCATGTCCGCCTTCGGGATGCCCAGCAGCCAGCGGCGCCACCCGCTGCCCGGCCGGTAGCGGACACGGTCCTCGGTGCGCCATCGCCAGCGTGCGGCCCAGCGCCGGCAGAACGCGCAGTCGCCGTCGAAGAGCACCAGGGGCCGGGCCAGCATACCGCGAGAGATTCGCGCCATCATGCGGGAACGTTGTGCCGTCCCACGGACGACGTCCCCGTATCCTCGGGCGCCCGCCGTGGAAGCAGCAGAGCATCCAGGCCGTGGCCTCCCTCCCCGCCCCGGTCACAGCGCATGGGGGTGCCTAGCTTTGTCCGCATGAGCGAGCCCAAGGGGAAGGCGAAGCGGACAAGCGAGTTGGTGCCCGGCGTCCACCACTGGACCCTCTCCGATGACCGCATCGGCGGCGCGCGCAGCGACGCGTACGCCGTGGTGGACACGGATGGCGCCGTCGTCCTCATCGACCCGTTGCCCATCGACGAGGCAGCACTGCGCAAGCTGGGGAACATCTCCGCCATTGTCCTGACGGCGGGGAACCACCAGCGCTCCGCGTGGCGGCTGCGCAAGGCCTTCAAGGTGCCCGTCTGGGCACCCGAGGGAGCACAGACGCTGGAGGAGCAGCCCGACTTCTTCTACGTCGCGGGAGACACGCTGCCCGCGGGGCTCATCTCGTTCCACACGCCCGGGCCCACCGAGGCGATGTACACGCTGTGGATGCAGCAACACCCGCGCGGCGTCGCGTTCCTCTCCGACCTGCTCACGCATGAGGAGGGGGAGACGCCGGAGTTCATCCCCAGCGAGTACCAGGACGAACCGCTGCGCACCCGGCACAGCGTCCAGCGCATCCTGGACCACCTTCCCGTGGAGACGCTGTGCTTCTCCCACGGAGCGCCCATCCTCCGCGACGGCTCCCGCGCGTTGCGGCTCGCGCTGGAAGAGGACATGGAGTCGCCCGCCGCGCCAGCGCCCTGAGCCCGCCCGCGCGCGTTCAGCCGAGAGGCCCTTCGCGCACCAGCACCTGTCCCGCATCCAGCCCCGGAGGCACCAGGTGCAGCACCTCGCCCGCCTCCGCGCGGTCGAGCAGCGCGCTCAGCGCCGGAAGGTCGTTGGCGGGCACACGAAGCGACGGCGTCAGCGAAAGGCGCCGCGCCATCGCGTCGCCCAGCCGCGTCCGGTCCGTCAGCTCCGACTCATAGACGAAGGAGCGCTCTCCGTACTCATGCCCACCGGGCACGCGCCCCACGAGGCGCAGCGGGCCCAGCCTGGAATGGACGCGAACGCTGGGGTTGTCCCACTGGGCCACGCCTCGCAGCCGCCGCGCGCGCAGCATCTGCAACGTGAGCAGCTTCACCCACGGCGACGCCCCCGTCCCCGGCAGCACGCTCAGCAGCGACACGCCAATGAACAGCCCCGGCGTCACCGAAGGCGCCGCGTAGTAGGCCGCGCCAATGGCCGGGTCCTCGTCGGCCAGCCCCAGACGCTCGCGCACGGGAGCCGCGAGCATCCGGGCCGGACAGCGCAGCAGGCCAATGGCGCCCGGTAGCAGATACAGGTCCGACAGCACCCAACGCGGCACGCCGATGCCACCGAAGGCGAACTGGTTCAGCGCCAGGTACTGCATCGCCAGGTCCACGTTCCGCTCTGCGGGCTGGAACGTCACCGGCACGCCCAGCGGCGCCAAGTCCAACGAGCCCGCGTGCTCGCCCGAGCCCAGCGCCACCAGCGACGTGCCTGGGTGCGCGGCGAGGAAGGCCTCCGCCTGCCGTGGCAGCGCGCCCGCGTCACCCATCGGCATCGATGTCCCTCGCGATGGCCGACAACCGGAACGCGTCTGGGATGTTCAGCGTCGCCGCGTCCACCTCGGCGCGAGACACGAGGCAGCGCGACGAGCCGCCTCCCTTCTCACACAGCTCGCGCATGGTGAGCGACACCACACGCAGGCCCAGCGCCTCCAATCGCTCACGCACCGAGTCCGGCACCACCGAAGGCGCCAGCACGTCACGCCCCACCGGCAGCCCGTTGGTCGCGTAGCGGCGAATCTCCGCCTCCGTCACGAGGAGCAGCCGGTGCTCGCCGAAGCGCTCTCGCAGCAGCGCATACGACTCCGGCGCCATCACCTCCGGACACACCATCAGCCGGTCCACCGCGGGCAGTGGCAGCACCGCCATGTTGCCGTGGAAGGCGGGCTCGCGGACCTGGATGCGCAGCACCTCTCCGGGGAAGTAGCGCGCCGCGGCCTCCAGGCCGTCCAGCGTCGTGCGGCCGCCCCAGAACAGCAGCGTGACACCGTCGAAGGTGGCCACGTCGCCGTGGGCTTCCCAGATGCCCACGCCCGGGTCCACCACCTCCATGCCCAGCGACCGGGCCAGGGGCGCCCAGTGCTCGCGCTCCGTCTGCCGGTGCGCGCTCATCATCCGCGGCAGCACGAACAACGGAGCGGCGCCCTGACGCGCCACCACCTGTCCACATTCGGCGGCGTACGGCATGCCCGTCAGGAGCTCGGAGGGAGACGGCAACGCGACCACCGTGCCGCCGCGCGCTTCGATGTCCCGGGCCAGCGCCAGCCATTCCCGCCGGGCCTGACGCGCGTCCACGGGCGGCGCCTCGCGGCTGCGGAAGTTGCTGCGGCCACGCAGGGCCCACGTGCGTCCCGGCGGCGACATGAGGAAGAGGTCCATGGTGATACTGCTTCTACTCCTCCCGGCATCCCCGCTGCCATCCGGTCCCCTCCCCACCCGGGCACCCGACGTTCCCGGTAGGGCACCCCGCGAGGGGTCGCCGCCGGAAACTGCACGCTGGCGCACCCTCCACGCATCTTCTTCGTAGTCACCCGGGCGAAGCCGGGACAGGCTCTCTCCACGTGGACGAGACGAGCCTGCCTGAACCCGATGCCCTGCGTTCCCTGCTGAAGACGGCCCTGGAGTTGCCCGCGCTCCGGCCGCATGCCGCGCGCCTGGAGCGGCTCGTGGACGACTATGCGCGCGGCGTGGCACGCAAGGATGCCCCCCTGAGCGTGGCGTTGGTGGGGGCCACCGGCGCGGGCAAGTCCACCCTCCTCAACGCGCTGGCGGGGCAGGCCCTGTCGCGTGAAGGCGTCAACCGGCCCACCAGCACGGCCGCCACCGTGTTCGCGCCAGAAGGCATGCCCACGGACGCGCTGGCGGGCTCCGGCGCGCGGGTCATGACGTATGCCCCCGGCCCCCAGGGCCTGTGGGGCGGACAGGTCTTCATCGACACGCCGGACCTCAACAGCGTGGCCACCACGCACCGCGAAGTGGCCCGCGCGGCGCTGGAGCGCGCGGATGTGGCGCTCGTCGTCATGCACCGCGGCAGCGTGGCGGAGGCCTCCCAGGTGGAGTTCCTCACGGAGTTCGCCCGCCGCCGCGCGCTCGTCTTCATCCTCAACTTCGCGGACGAGCTGTCTCCTGAGTCGCGCGACACGCTCAAGGCCCAGGTTCGCCGCGTGGCCTCCGAGCAGTACGGCCTTGCACAAGAAGACGTGCCCGTCTTCGCCATCAGCGCCTTGTCGGCGAAGGACGGCCGGGACGTGTCCGGCGAGTTCGGCGCCCTGCTCTTCCACCTGCGCGGACTGGCCACGCAGGCGGTGGCCGCGCGCGTGCGCAAGACGAACGCGATGGGCGCGCTGGAAGAGGTGCACACCCGCGTGGAGGCCGCGCTGAAGGAGACGGACGCGACGCTGTCACGCACGCGCGCCGCGCTGGACTCGGGGCTGGAGAAGGCGGCGGAGGGCCTGCGCGCGGACTTCGACGCGCGGCTGCGGCTGGCGCACGGCCACCTGGCGGCGGAGGTGCGGCGTCAGGCGGGAGGCCGCTTCTGGGGGCCCGCGGCCTGGGGCCTGCGGCTGTCCCTCTGGGGCGCCAGCGGGCTGGGCGCGGCGGCGCTGGTGGGGCGGAGCAGCCTGCCCGCGGGGCTGGCGGTGGCGGCGGCCTCCACCGTGGTGGACGTGGTGCGCGGACACACCCGCGCCAGGGCCGCGGAGTCCGCGGTGGTGGAGCCCTTCGAGGACGACTTCAGCGCCCAGGCCGCGGCGCGCACCGCGCTGGCGGAGGCGCGCAGCGTGGCGCGCGCGAGCGGACTGGAGCCCGCGCTGCTGGGCGTCCCCGACGTGGACACGCTGTTGGAGGAGGTGCGGGTGGCCAGAGCGGGCGCCTGGCGCTACACCGCCACCACCGGCGTGGCGGAGGCGGTGGCCGGTTGGTGGCGCACCGCGCGCTGGCTGGTGCTGCCGCTCATCAACCTGCCGCTGCTGGCCCTGCTGGGCCATGTGGGCTACCGCGTGGTGCGGGCCTACGTGGAAGGCCCCCTGCTGCCGTTGGACTACTTCGTCAACGCGGGGGCTCTCTTCATGCTGCTCGCCGGCGCGGGCGTGCTGCTGGCTTCAGCGAGTCTCGCTGGGGCCGCTCGCCGTGCGGGTACCGCCGGACGTGCGCGCTTCGTTGAGGCCCTGGCCGCCCTGGGCGGGAGGCTGGGAGAGACCGTCGAGGATGCTCTGCGCCCCGGGCGGGAGGCCGCGAAGGGCCTGCTGGCGCTCCGGTGACATGGACACCACCGGCTGACCCGGGGTGTGCGTGCCGCCGTTGCTCGCCATGAGCGCCTGCGTGCCGTTGTCCTTGCAGATGGGCGCGGCCACGCGGGTGTCGCGCACCGGGTCCCCGTAGCCAGCGATGCGCGCTGGAACGGACGGGTTGTTCCACCCCTTGCCGCTCTCACGCGCCACCTTGAAGTGCAGGTGCGCGCCGCAGGCCCAGCCCGTGGAGCCGGAGAAGCCGATGAGCTGGCCTTCCTTCACCACGTCACCCGGCTTCACCACCACCGCGCTGAAGTGGAGGTACTGCGTCTCCAGTCCATCACCGTGGGAGATGACGACGTAGTTGGCGTAGGGCGCGAACTTCTCGTCACAGCCACCCTTGGTGCTGTCACCGCGAGACAGACGCACCGTGCCGTCACGCGCGGCGACGATGGGCGTGCCATCCGGCATGCGGAAATCCCACGCGTGCGTGTCGTTGTGTTGGTGACTTCCCGTGTCATGTCCCTGGCTCACCGTGTGGATGCGACCACAGGCGAAGGGAACGCCAACCTCGGGCATTTCGCCCACATCGGTGGCGGAAGAGGAAGGAACCGCAGGGGCCGAAGCCAGGAGAGAACCAAGAAGGAGGGCTGAAAGGTTCATATCGGGGCGGGGCGGAAACGGGGGCAAGTGGCGCGGGTATTTCCCTGCGGATTTTCGCCGCGCCTGTCTGCTGTACGACGCGGAGGGCCTCGGCACGCCCACCCTCCCGGGGGGAGTCATACCCGAGTCCCGAGCGAACGCCGCGCACATGACAGCTAGGCCCCTATCCGCTCGGCCGCTCGGGAAGCGGGCCAAGCGCGCATCGCGAGCGGCCACTTCCCTTTCGACATGCCCATGTACGGGGACAGGTGGCGGCACACGCCACTGTGAGGATCACTCACCCCTGGTCGCAGAAAGTGACTGGTCACTCACTAAGTTCGACATTATCCTGGGAGTCGAATGGCCGCGAAGAACACTCCATCGGACGCGCCGGCCCGGCCTGTCCGCCGCACGCAGCAGGAGCGCCGTGAGACGACGCGGCGCAAGCTGCTGGACGCCACCATCGAGACGCTGGTGGAGCAGGGCTACGCCCGCCTGACGACGGTGGAGGTGTCCAAACGGGCAGGCCTGTCACAGGGCGCGCTCTTCACCCACTTCGATACGAAGGAGGAGCTGCTGGCCGCGGCGGTGGAGCACCTCTTCCCGCGGCTCATCCAGGACTACCTGGCGGGCGTGGGTGCCCGGCCGTCAGGCAGGGACCGCATCGCGGCGGCGGTGGACATGTTGTGGGCCGCCTTCCAGCGCCCGGAGCTGCAGGCCGCCATCGAGCTCTACGTCGCGGCGCGCACGGACGCGGAGCTGCGCGTGGCGCTGGCGGCGGTGGACGGGCCGCACCGGGAGAACCTGCACCGCGTTGCACGCGAGCTGTTTCCCGAGGCCTCCGAGCACCCGGACTTCGACTCCATCGTGGAGCTGGCGCTGGACGCGGTGCAGGGCGCCGCGGTGGGAGGCAGCGCCCGGCCGAACGACCCGGCGCACCGGCGCATGTTGGATGCGCTCACCCACTTCATGCGCAACGCCTTCCTCCCCTCATTGGCGCGGCCTCGCCGCCGCGCCCGCTCCTGAGTTCGCCGACACGGAGGGTCCCACCATGGACGCAGCACACATCCCCGACCTCATCACCCCGGCCATCCCGGTGTTCACCCTCACGGTGATTGCCGAGGCCCTCTGGGTGAAGAAGCAGCGGGACGAAGGCCGTCCCATGGTGGGCCACACCTGGAAGGACACGATTGCCAGCATCTCCATGGGGCTGGGCAACGTGGCCATCAACGTCCTGTGGAAGGGCGTGGCCTTCGCCGGCTACCTGGCGCTCTACCACCTCACGCCGCTGCGCATGGGCACCGGCGTGCTGGCATGGGTGCTCATCTTCTTCGCGGACGACCTCTGCTACTACGCCTTCCACCGCGTCCACCATGAGAGCCGCTTCTTCTGGGCCTCCCACGTGGTGCACCACTCCAGCCAGCACTACAACCTCTCCACGGCGTTGCGGCAGACGTGGACGCCGCCCACCAGCTTCGTCTTCTGGGCACCGCTGGCGCTGCTCGGGTTCCACCCGGTGATGATTGTGGTGCAGCAGTCCGTCAGCCTGCTCTACCAGTACTGGATTCACACCGAGGCCATTGGCCGGCTGCCGCGCCCGCTGGAGTGGGTGCTCAACACGCCGTCACATCACCGCGTGCACCATGCGTCCAACCCGCGCTACCTGGACAAGAACTACGCGGGCATCCTCATCATCTGGGACCGGCTCTTCGGGACGTTCGAGCCGGAGGGTGAGAAGCCCGTGTACGGCCTGACGAAGAACCTGGAGACGTTCAATCCCGTGCGCATCGCCTTCCACGAGTTCGCGGCCATCACGCGCGACGCGGCGAAGCCCGGCTCCCTGAAGCAGCGCCTGAGCTACGTCTTCCGCAACCCAGCCTGGAAGCCCGACGCCTCAGAGGCGCCCCGGCCGTCCGGAGTACAGCCCCCGCCCGAAGGGGCCCGCCCCTCCGTGTGAGGTGTTGAGCACACGGCCGCCCGCGGCCCCGTCGACGCGCACCGACACCGCCGTCCAGCTTCCCACCCGCGCACGGAGGCGCTAAGCCATCCGGCACTTTTCGCGACGCGAGAACTGCCAGGAGGAGCCATGACCGAGCGAGAACTGTGGGAGCGGTACCAGCGTTATCTGTGCGTCGTCCCGGCCTTGGACTTCACGCTCGACGTCTCGCGGATGCGCTTCCCGGCGGACTACCTGGAGCGGATGCGCCCCCGCGTGGAGGAAGCCTTCGGCGCGATGGCGGCCCTGGAGAAGGGCGCCGTCTCCAACCCGGACGAGAAGCGCAAGGTGGGCCACTACTGGCTGCGCGCGCCGGAGCTTGCGCCCGAGCCCGCGCTCCGGAAGGAAATCACCGACACGGTGGCCGACATCCACGCCTTCGCGAAGGACGTGCATGAGGGCCGGGTGAAGCCGCAGAAGGCGCAGCGCTTCACGCACGTGTTGATTGTGGGCATTGGCGGTTCGGCGCTGGGGCCGCAGCTGGTGGCGGACGCGCTGGGCACGGCGAAGGACCCGATGCAGGTGTCCTTCTTCGACAACACGGACCCGGACGGCTTCGACCGCGTGCTGGCGCAGTTGGGCGAGCGGCTGTCGGAGACGCTCACCCTGGTCATCAGCAAGTCAGGTGGCACCAAGGAGACGCGCAACGGCATGCTGGAGGCCGAGCGCGGCTACACGGCGCGAGGCCTGGACTTCAGCAAGCACGCGGTGGCCGTCACCGGCGCGGGCAGCGAGCTGGACAACCACGCGAAGAAGCAGGGCTGGCTACGCACCTTCCCCATGTGGGACTGGGTTGGCGGCCGCACGTCGGTGACATCCGCGGTGGGCCTGCTGCCCGCGCGCCTGCAGGGGCTAGACATCGACGCGCTGCTGAAGGGCGCGCGCGACATGGACGCGGCGACGCGCGAGCGTGACGCGTTGAAGAACCCGGCCGCGCTGCTGGCGCTCATGTGGCACTACGCCGGTGATGGCCGGGGCCACAAGGACATGGTCATCCTGCCGTACAAGGACAGGCTGCTGCTGATGTCGCGCTACCTCCAGCAGCTCGTCATGGAGTCGCTGGGCAAGGAGACGGACCTGGATGGCCAGGTGGTGAACCAGGGCATCGCCGTCTACGGCAACAAGGGCTCCACGGACCAGCACGCCTATGTGCAGCAGCTGCGTGAAGGCGTGCTCAACTTCTTCGCCACCTTCATCGAAGTGCTCAAGGACCGCGACGGCGGCTCGCAGGAAGTGGAGCCCGGCGTCACCAGCGGTGACTACCTGCTGGGCTTCCTGCTGGGCACGCGGCGCGCGCTCTACGAGAAGGACCGCGAGTCGCTCACCCTCACCGTGCCGGACGTGAGCGCGCGCACGCTGGGCGCGCTGATTGCGCTGTATGAGCGCGCCGTGGGTTTCTACGCCACGCTGGTGCACATCAACGCGTACCACCAGCCGGGCGTGGAGGCGGGCAAGAAGGCCGCGGGCGTTGTGCTGGAGCTCCAGCGCAAGCTGACCACGCGCCTGCGCGAGGCCCGCGCGGAGGCCCGCACCGCCGAGCAGCTCGCGGCGGACATCGGCATGCCGGACGAGGTGGAGACAGTCTTCAAGGTGCTCCAGCACCTGGCCGCCAACCCGGACCGCGGCATCACGCGCACCCCAGGGGCCACCCCGACGCAGGCGCGCTTCCAGGCGAAGTAGGACGCGACCACCGATGCCCGCGGCCGAAGCACCCGGCCGCGGCACCGGCCATCGGAAGCAGAACCCCTCCCAGGCGCCGCTTCCCTGCCTTGCGCACAGGACTCAACGCCCCGGCACGAGGACGTCCCCATGAGCGGACAGGCGCAGTAGAACGCCCGCCCATGGACCTGGAGCTCAGAGGAAAGACGGCCCTCATCACCGGCAGCAGCCGAGGCATTGGCCGGGCCATCGCGTCGGTGCTGGCCCGCGAGGGCGTGCGGGTGTGCCTCAGCGCACGCGGCGAGGAGGCCCTGGAGGCCACCGCGGCGCAGCTCCGCGCCGAGGGCGTGGACGTGGCCACCGTGGTGACGGACGTGGCCACCCAGTCCGGCGCCGTGGAAGCAGTGGACGCGGCGGTGCGCGCCTTCAGCCGGCTGGACATCCTGGTCAACAACGTGGGCGGCAGCGGCGGCGCGGGCGCCTTCCATTCCGCCACCGCCGAGCAGTGGACGGCCGTCCTGGACCGCAACCTCCTGTCCGCCGTGTGGTGCAGCCAGCGCGCCGTGGAGGCCATGCGCCAGCAGGGCGGCGGCTGCATCGTCCACATCAACTCCATCTTCGGCCGCGAGTACGCCACCAGCGCCCCCTACACCACCGCCAAGGCCGGCATCACCGCGCTCACCAAGGAGATGGCGGTGGACCTGGCGCAGTACCGCATCCGCGTCAACGGCGTGGCCCCCGGCTCCATCCTGTTCCCCGGCGGCAGCTGGGACAAACGCCAGAAGGCGGATCCAGAGAAGGTGGCCAGGCTGGTGCGCGACGAGCTGCCCTGGGGCCGCTTCGGCACCCCCGAGGAAGTGGCCGACGTCGTGGCCTTCCTCTGCTCGGAACGCGCACGCTGGGTCACAGGGGCCACCCTGCCCGTGGATGGGGGCCAAGGCCGTGCCTTCTGAGCGAAAAGCCCCCCGGGCTCCGTGCTATGCAGGGGCCCTCGAATGAGACTCGAAGCGTGCTGAAGCTCTACAAGAAGGAAGGCAACCGGCTCCGCTACTGGGAGGCCTGGGTGCATGACGGCGCACTCACCGTGCACCAGGGCCTCGTGGGCGAGACGGGCGAAGACCATCAACTGCCCCTCCCCCCGGATGAAGACCCGGACATGGTCATCGCCGAGGCCGCCGGTCCCCTGGTGGACCAGGGCTATGACGAGCCTGAGCCCACGGCGATGATGACCCTCATCGTCCAGTACACCGTCGAGGGCAAGGGCACCGGCCACGACGTGGAGAAGCGCGTCGCCGTGGAGGAGTTGCTCACGGACGCGCTCGGCTGGACGGGCAATGGCGAGGTCGAAGGCGGCGAGCTCCAGGAACAGCAGCTCCGCGTCTACTGCCGGGTGATGGACGCCGACGCGGGCGTGCGCACGGCCGTGGAGGCCCTGGAATCCGAGGACCTGCTCGAAGGCGCCACCCTGCTCATCGCCAGGGACGACGAAGAACCGCGGGCCGTCTGGCCCACGCAAGCCTGACGCACACCTCACGGGCACCTCCGCGGTGAAGGCGGACTTCTACGGCTGGTGTAGAAGATTCCGCCTTCCGCGCGTTGACAGGACACCCGCCAAGACGCAAAGTGCCACCTAGTTGAAATTGATTTGCAAAGTCATACGCAACGTACGGCGCCTTCCGCGCACGCTCCGCTGAGCACCGGAAGACCTCGGGACGCGGCCCTTTGCATCGCAGGTGTCCCCCACGTCGCGGCTTCCGCGGCGGCGGGAGGGCCTTGCTCGAATCAGTGCCCGCGGACGCCTCGGGCGGAAGCGGAAAGGGGGGAGTCCGGCAGTTCAGAGACCCACATGAGGAGAAGGACCTTGCGCGCCGTTCACCGTGATGACGTTTCCCCCCGACCCTTCCGTGCTCCCCGCCTGTCCGTGACGTGGAAGTGGGTGGGCTCTGCCCTGCTGCTCACGATGACGCCCGCCTGGGCGCAGGACGCGGCCACGCCGCCGCCGCCGGACTCCACGGCCGCCGAGCACCAGGCCGAGCAGGCGGAGGCGGCGCTGGAGGACAACATCTTCCAGATGGCCCCCGTGGTGGTGACGGCGACGCGCACCGAGCAGGACGTCACCTCCGCCCCCGCCTCTGTCACCGTGGTGACGCAGGAGGACCTGAAGCGGGCGCCCGTGGGCGATTTGACGGACGCCATCCGCCTGGCGCCCGGCATCAGCCTGACGGCCGGCAGCCAGGGCCGCCGAGGCATCAGCATCCGCGGCATGGATTCGAGCTACACGCTCATCCTGGTCGACGGAAAGCGCGTGAACTCGCTGGAGGCGGTGTTCCGCCACAACGACTTCGACATCGGCCTCATCCCCACGGAGGGCATCGAGCGCATCGAGGTCGTCCGCGGCGCCATGTCCTCGCTCTACGGCTCCGAGGCCCTGGGCGGCGTCATCAACATCATCACCAAGCCGATTGCCCCCAAGTGGACGGGCGGCATCGACCTGAAGGCGCAGACGCCCACCGTGGGCGCCAACGGCGAGGAGCTCCGCTCCAGCGTCTTCCTCAGCGGTCCGCTCATCGAGGACACGCTCTCCATGAAGATTACGGGTGGCTTCAACCACCGCCAGGCGTGGAATGGCGCGCGCAACCCGGGCTCGCCCGTGCTCAACGCGGACGGTGCGCCGGTGACGCGTGAAGACGGCAGCATCGTCAACCACGGCGACCTGGCCACGCTCGAGGGCCGCAATGACCACAACGGCCGGCTGTCGCTGAACTGGACGCCCACCGCGCAGCAGACGATTACCGCCGAGTACGGCCGCGCGTACCAGAACCGCATCGGCGAGTACTACATCGGCGGCTCCTACGGCGACGCGGACGCGGTGGTCCACCGCAACGACGCGGTGCTGGGCCACAAGGGCAAGTGGGACTGGGGCAACTCCGAGGTCCGCGGCTACTGGGAAGGACTGGAGAGCGGCGTCGACGGACTCACCCAGGACAACATTGTCGCGGAGGCGAACGCCACCGCGTACCTGGGCATCAACACGCTGACGGTGGGCGGCGAGGCGCGCTGGATTGACCTCAAGTCGGACGAGTTCACCAGCGGCGCCGCCAGCGTGCACCAGCAGGCCATCTACGCGCAGGATGAGCTGGCGCTGATGGACAAGCTGACCCTGCTGCTGGGCGCGCGTCTGGACAACCACGAGAACTTCGGCCTCCACTTCACGCCGCGCGCCTACGCCGTCTACTCGCCCATCAACCACCTCACCGTGAAGGCGGGTGTCGGCACGGGCTTCAAGGCGCCCACGCTGCGGCAGATGAGCACCGAATCCCTGGTGACGAGCTGCCGTGGCCGCTGCGGCATCATCGGCAACCCGGACCTGGACCCGGAGAAGAGCACCAACTTCGAGGTGTCCGCCAACTGGACCATGACGTCGTGGGCCCTGTCGGCCACCGTCTTCCAGAACAACATCCGCAACCTCATCGACACGCCGCGCGGCACGGGCGTGGAGCCGGTGGGTACCGACCCGGCGACGGGCCTGCCCCTGTACGTGCCCCGCAACGTCAACCGCGCGCGCCTGCGCGGCGTCGAGGCGACGGCGAGCAAGGCCTTCGGCAACGTGGTGCGCCTGAGCGCGAACTACACCTTCCTGGAGAGCCGCGACCTGGAGAACGACGTGCAGCTCGCCTACCGGCCCAAGCACACCCTCAACGGCCAGATTGACCTGACGCCGGTGGACAAGCTGAAGGCCTTCGTGCGCGGCCAGTACATTGGCCCGCAGCTCAGCGGCACCGAGGAGGTCGAGTCCTACGCCCTCTTCGACGCGGGCGCGAGCTACGACATCGGCAAGAACTTCGGCGTCAACGCGGGCGTCCTCAACATCGCCAACACCCGCACCGAGGACGAGGAAGGCTACGTGTTCCAGGAGCGCGGCCGCACCATCTACGCGGGCGTGAACGCGCGATTCTAAGGCGTCGCTTCGTCCCTTGTATCGATTGAGGCCGTGCCGTCCCCTATTGGTGGACTGCACGGCCTCTTCGCGTTCCGGGCACGTGAGCCCCCGCGGCTCACGCCTCCGAGCCTGCGCTGGGCGTGGGCACGGGCCGGAAGACGCGGAACAGCAACACCAGCGAAGGAACCACCACGGCCGTGCCCACGCCCAGCGCCACCAACAGCAGGCGTTGCGCGCCAGGGCTCGCCGCCGCGCCGTGCAGCGTGACGTCCGGCACCACCAGGAACGGGTGCTGCGAGGCCGCCCACCCCAACACGATGAGCCCCGCCTGCACGGCCGCCGCGACGCGGGCCCATTGGAAGCGGCGCGTCCACAGGAGCGCGAAGGACGCCACCGCGGCCACCGCCGTGCCCGCATGCAGCGCCAGGGCGAAGGGCGAGCGCAACAGGCCCTCCCAGACGCGTGGCGCCCCCTCGCGTGCCAGCAGCAGCACCACCAGCGCCGCGACGAAGACGGCCACACCCGCGCCCATCGCCCGGCGGCGGAAGTCCTCGCGCAGCGCGGACTCGGGCGCCTCGTGGGTGAGGTACACCGCCGCCAGGAAGGCGAAGAGGCACAGCGCCAGCACGCCCACCGCCCATGAGAAGGGCGTGAGCCACGACGCGAAGAAGCCGCTCACCACCACCCGCCCCTCGACGCGGATGGTGCCGCTCACCACGGCCCCCACGCACATGCCCAGCAGCACCGGCGCGATGACGCTGGCTCCACTGAAGACGAGCCCCCACTGCCGCTGCACCGTGTCCCCGCGCGTGTCGTAGGTCCGGAAGGTGAAGGCGGCGCCCCGGAACACGATGCCCAGCAGCAGCAACGTCAGCGGCACGTGCAGCGCCACGCTCAGCACCGCGAAGGCGCGCGGGAAGCCGGCGAACAGCAGCACCATGCCCACGATGAGCCAGATGTGATTCACCTCCCACACCGGGCCAATGGCGCGGGCGATGAGCGCGCGCTGCTCCGCCTTGCGCGGTCCGGAGGCGAGCAAATCCCAGACGCCGCCCCCGAAGTCCGCGCCGCCGAAGAGGGCGTAGAGGACGAAGGTCCCCGCCACCGCGAAGCCCAGAATCGTGTCAGTGGACATGGGCCTCACCTCCCGGCAGACCGCTGTCGCGCGTAGGCAGCGTGCCCGCCACCTGCCGCACCAGCAGGAGCACCACCGTCACGCCCAGGAACAAGTACACGGCGGTGAAGGTCCAGAAGGGCGCGGCCAGGTGTGGCACCGGCGTCACCGCGTCCGCCGTGCGCATGACGCCGCGAAGAATCCACGGCTGTCGTCCCCACTCCGTGACGAGCCAGCCCGCCTCCATGGCCACCACCCCCAGCGGCCCCGACAGCAGCCACGCCCACATCAGCTTCCGCCCGTGGGGCCAGGCCTTCTTCCGCCACCGCCAGCCCAGCGTCACCAACGCCAGCAGCGCCATGGCGCTCCCGGTGCCCACCATGACTTGGAAGGCCACGTGGACCTTCGCCACCGGCGGCCACTCGTCGCGCGGGAAGGCATTCAGGCCCTTCACCTCCGCGTCCGGGTCCGCGAAGGCGAGAATCGACAGGCCCTTGGGGATGTCCACCGCGTAGGGCACCTCGCCCGTCTCCACGTTGGGGAGTCCACCCAGGCGCAGCGGCGCGCCGCGCTCCGTTTCGAACTGGCCCTCCATGGCGGCCAGCTTCACCGGCTGCGCCTTCGCCACGTGCTTGGCGGACAAGTCCCCCACCACGGGCTGGAGCAGCGCGGTGACACACGCCAGCGGCAGCGCCACCGACAGGGCCTTCCGGTGGAAGGCCGCGCCCGGGTAGCGCAGCAACACGAAGGCGTGGATGCCCGCCATGGCGAAGGCGCTCGCCTGGTAACAGGAGAGCAGCACGTGCGCCGTCTGGTACTGCCAGCCGGGGCTGAACATGGCCACCAGCGGCTGCACGTCCATGGGCCCCGACGCCGACGGCGTGAAGCCCGACGGGTGGTTCATGAATGTGTTGACCAGCGTGACGAAGAAGGCGCTGGCCGCGCCACTCACCGCCACCATGACGCCGGAGAACAGGTGCATCCCTGGCGACACCCGCTCCCGCCCGTACAGATAGATGCCCAGGAAGATGGCCTCGGTGAAGAAGGCGACGCCTTCCAGGCTGAAGGGCAGCCCAATCACCTCGCCGTATTGCCCCATGAACTCTGGCCACAGCAGGCCCAGTTCGAAGGACAACACCGTGCCACTCACCGCGCCCACCGCGAAGAGGATGGCCGTCCCCTTCGCCAGCTTCTGACTCAGCTTCTGATAGTCCGCATCACCGGTGCGCCGGCCCTTCCAGTCACTGAGCACCATGAGGACGGGAAGCGCCACTCCCGCCGCGGCGAAGATGATGTGGAACGCGAGCGACAAGCCCATTTGGGCCCGCGCATAGAGCAGGTCCGTCATGGGCATCAGAATGGTTTATGTCTTATTTTGTCGCAATTATGTATTCTTATAACCCCCCTGAGCAGAAGCGGGGACGCGGCGCGCGGGAACCAGTGTCATCACCGCGTTTCGTGCAACAGCGGTGGCGAGCGTACTGGCGAAGATGAGGACGAGCTTTCTCCCCAGCTCCGCGCCCAGCGGGCGCTGCTCCGCGTTGGAGGCCACGCGGTCCGGGTGCTCCCAGGCACGCGTCAGGGCCTTTCGGCGCTTGCGGCGCAGAATCTCGTCGCGGTTGCGCGCGCGGTACACCGCGTATCCCACGCCCAGGCCCACCACTGTCAGCAGCGCGGCGCCCGCGGCCATCAGCTCGGTGCGGTGCTGCCGCGCGTGGTAGCGCACGTCGAGCGCGCGCTCGCGTCGCCGATCCAACTCCGCCAGCGTGAGCATCAGCTCGTCGCGGATGCGGTCGGCGGTCTCCTCCACCTGCTTGCGGTCCCCCATGCCCCGGCTGATGCGGTGGTCCTCATGCTTCCGCTCGATTGCCGAGGGCTCGCCTGGGTCGCGGCCGTTGCCATTCATTGCAGCGTCTCCCGCGTGAGCTGGTAGTCCGTCTTCAAGCGTTCCTGTGTGTGCGGCAGCGGCTTCTTGGGCACGCGCTTGCTGCCCATGAAGAGCAGGCCCCCGGCAATCGCCAGCAGCACCACGCCCACCACCAGCACGCCCAGCGCCTGGGCCATGGGCAAGACCAGCCCCAGCGCGACGAAGAGGACGGCCAGCGCGGTGAGCGCCAGCACCGCGCCCGCCCCCAGGAGGATGCCCGCGGTACGCGCGGCCTTCAGCTCCTCACGCAGCTCCTTCTTGGCGTGCATCACCTCGGCGCGCACCAGCAGGCGCGTCTCCGCCAAGGCGTGCCGGATGAGCTCCGCCGTGGAGAGCGTCTCCAATTGACTTCGCTCCAGGCGTTCCGATTCGAGGTCCACGACGTGCGCCTCCTGCGATGACTTCGCGGACCACACGTGCGCTCCCATGCCCGCCTGGCATCCTTGCGGCCCGCTCCTTCGCACAAGGTGGGCAGGACGCTCCCTCCAGTGAAGCCCCGGGGGAATGCACGCCGGCGGCTGCCCGCCTGCCCTGCCCTCGCGCTCAGCGGCGACGGCGGTGCGACAGGGCGGTGGCCAGCGTCTCGCGGACCTGATGGGCGCGGAAGAGGCGGTCCGCCGTATCCACCAGGTTTTCGGAGTACAACACCTGCTTGCGCAGCCGCGCGGGGATGGCGCGCGTCCCCAGGTGGGCGCCCAGCAGAGCGCCCGTCAGCGCTGCGGCCACGTCCGCCTCGCCGCCGCAGCGCAGCGTGAGGGCCACCGCCTCCCGGAAGTCGTGCGGCACCTTGAGGATGGCGAACAGCGACGTCAGCAGCACCGGCACCACGTGCGGCGGCAGCCCGTCCACGCCCTTCAGCTCGCTGGGGGGCACGCCCACCTTGCGCAGCTGCGTCAGCGCGCGCGCGGTGTCCCAGGTGAGCAGGCGCGGCAGGTGGCGCACCTCCTCGGCCAGCCCCTTGTCGTGCACGGCCGCCGCCAGCGCCAGCTCCTCGCAGAAGGCCGCGGGTGTCAGCGGCTCCTCTTCCATGCCCAGCGCCGCGGCCTGCGCGAAAGCGGCGGCCGCCGCCGCGCACACCGGATCCTTGTGCGTGATGATGGTGAGCACGCCCGCGTCATGCGGCAGGCGCGCGCGGTGGCCGCTCTCCAGCAGGCCCACCACCAGCGCGCGGCTGAGCACCGAATGGCAGCGCGTGCCCAGGGACGCGCCCGCGCTCATCCACGGCACGCCGCTGGCCAGCCGCTGCAGCGCGTCCGCCAGGCTCTTGGGCGGCTGGAGGATGATGCCCTCCTGCCACAGCCACGCCAGGTGCGCCGCCGCGCTGCGGCCGTCTACCTTGCCCTCGCGGATGACGCTCTCCGCCGCCGCGAGCAGCAGCTGCGTGTCGTCGCTGAACTGGCCCTTGGCGAACTTGCCGCGCGGGCGGGGCGCGAAGTCTTCGGCAAGGCCGGGCAGCCGCGTGAGGCTCGCCGGTGGAATGCCGCGCAGCGGAAAGCCGAGCGCATCACCGATGGCGAGCCCCACGAACGCCGCATGGAACCTGTCCTGGCGCTCGGCGGGAGTCAGCGGCATGGGGTCGTGGAGATTAACCGACGCTCAGGCCAGAACGGCCGAGAGAAACCCGTGAAACATACGCGAGCCGGAGCGGGAAGAATCATGCCGGGGCTTGACGAGCGCGATACAGCCGTCCTCGAAATTCCACTCGGATTCTTCACCGTCCACTCTCCATCCTTGGCGCCTCGTGGATCGCAGCGCGGGGTGGGGTGACTACCGCAACCAACACACGCGCGGCAAGCCTCGGAGGGTGCACGCATTCGCGCACCTGCACACGTGTCCAACTTGCGAAGCTTCGCGCCGGCGGGAATGGCGCACGAGGGACGCGCAGGTGGCACCAGCGCGCGGGTGTCAGCACACGCGCGCCCGCTACTTCATGCGTCGTCGCGGCCCAGGTTGACGACGGCCTGCAAGCGCGCCATCACCGCCTGCGCGCCCTGGTGCAGGTGCGTGCCGTCCCAGAGCGCGGGCGTGGTATGTCCGCCATGCTTGCGCCAGTCCGCTTCCGCCTCGTCGAAGGCCACGTTGCGAAAGCGCACGCGGTCCTCCAGCGCGTAGTCCACGATGTAGCGCCGGGCCTGCGCGGAAGGTGCATCCACGATGCGATGAAACAGCTCCAGCGTGCCGGACATCATGGCGCGGAGGTGGGAAGGAAGTAGTCCTGCAGGTTCGGGCGCGAGCGGCGGAGCAGGTCCGCCAGCGTGTACCGGTCCAGCACCGCGAGGAACGCCTCGCGCGCCTCGTCCAGCACACCTTTGAGCCCACAAGCGGGAGCGATGGGACAAGCGTTTCGCTCCCGGTCGAAGCACTCCACCAGGTGGAAGTCCGGCTCCGCGGCGCGCAGCACGCTCCCCACCTGGATGTCCGCTGGCGCGCGCGCCAGCACCACGCCGCCGGAGCGGCCCGCGCGCGCATCCACCACCCCCTGCCCCGCCAGCGTCTGCACCACTCGCACCAGGTGGTGCTTGGAGATGCCGTACGCATCCGCCATCTCCTGCGTGGAGACGGGCCGCCCGGTGCGCGTGGCCAGGTAGAGCAGCACCCGCAGCGAGTAGTCGGCATGGAGGGTGAGGTGCACGTCAGCGGGCTCCGGCGTCGGAAGTACGCTGGCCCTGAGGAACGCTCGGCAGGAAGGCATCCGTGTGGAGGTCTTTCAACGAGAGCCCGGCCAGGAACAGCTTCTTGCGAAGGGATAGCACCAATGGCCCGTCTCCGCAGAGCCATGCGCGCCAGCCCAGGGGCTTGGGACACTCGGCGCGGATGAGCGCATCGAGCGCTCCCTCGGCCACGTCCCGGGTGCCGCCTTCCAGCACGCCCGGGCGATAGCGGAACTGAGGATGCTGCTCGGCCAGCGCCCGCAGCTCGGAGGTGAGGTAGAGCCCCTCGGGCGTCCGAGCACCGTGGAAGAGCCAGATGGGCCCCGCATGGCCCGCCGCCAGCGCGTCGCGAACGATGCCGTACAGCGGCGCCAGTCCCGTGCCGGTGCCCGCCAGCAACAAGGGCTGCTCGGGCCGGCCGGGCACATAGAAGCAACTGCCCGCCGGGCCCTGCACCTGGAGCCTGTCTCCCGGCCGTGCGTCATGCGCCAGCCAGCCACTCATCGCCCCGCCCGGCAGGAGCCGCACATGCAACTCCAAGGCATCTTCATGAGGCAGGCTGGCCAGCGAATAACTGCGGGTCAGCCCGTCCTCGCGCACCAGGGAGAGATACTGCCCCGCGTGGTACGCCAGCGGGCTGTCCGTCACCAGCCGCACGCGAAGGACGCTGGTGGACAGCCACGACAGCGCCTGGATGCGCGCGGGGATGCGCAGCGCCTCCGCGCCGGTGACTTCCAGCAGCGTGCCCTCCGGAGGCCGACAGGCACAGGCGAGGAAGTAGCCCTGTGCCCGGAGCGTGTCCTTCAGCCCCACCTGCGCGGCCTCAGGAACCGTCCCCGCCACGGCCCGCATCAGGCAGGACTGGCAGGCCCCCGCGCGGCACGCATTCGGAATGGACACGCCCTGGCGCAGCAGCGCGTCCAGCACACTCTCTCCGGACTCCAGCGGATACCAGTCGGACTCGTGCTTGACCTTGGCCATGGCGTGCTCCTCGGGTCAGCGTCCCAGGACGTCCGCGCGGGCGCTCTCCGCGATGGTCAGCACCTTCGCCACCAGCGGCGCGGCCACGCCCAACTCCTCCAGCGTCGCCTTCAGGTGGCCCGCCACCGCGTCGAAGTGCGAGTCGTTCAGCCCACGCTTCACCAGAGGCGCGTGGCCCGCGCGCATGTCCTTGCCCGAGTAGTGGACCGGCCCACCCGTCACCATCGTCAGGAACGCCTTCTGCTTCGCGGCCTGGCGCTCCATGTCCACGTCCTCGAAGAAGTGGCTGATGTGGTCGTCCGCCAGCACCTTCCGGTAGAAGACCTCCACCGCCGCCGCCATCGCCGGCTCTCCCCCCAACTGCTCGTAGACACTCTTCTCCGCCGTAACGCTCATGGTGCCGCTCCTCTCGCCCGGCATGGGCCTTAAGATGCATTCTAAATGCACCTTAAAACCCGGACCGTCAAATGGAAGCACCACTGTCAGTGGAGCTACTGCGCCCGAGGACAGCCGCTGACAGGAGGCCGCCGCGCCCGCGCGAAGGCTCGGAGGCGAACGCAGCCAGGCCCCTGGGGGCACTGTGAAGCGAGGTGCGGACCGGGAAGCCTGTTCCGGAGGCGCCACCCCAGAGGGGCACCGTCACGTAAACAGAAGCGGACACCGGCTCCGCTCGAGGGGAGCCCGGGTGTCACGCCAGGGCCGCCAGGAGCGCGGGACGCTCCTGGGCGGTGAAACGGGGGAGAAGCCTACGCGCGCGCGGTGTTGGCGGCGCCGATACGGGCGGCCTCACGGCGCACCGTGGCCTGCTCCAGTTCGAAGCGCGCGTCTTCGGAGGACATGCCCTTCATGCGCTCCTGCGCCTCGGCCATGCGGCGACGGGCGCCTTCCACGTCGATGCCCGTGACGGGCTCGGCCGCGTCGGCGAGCACCAGCACCTTGTCATTGCCCACTTCCACGAAGCCGCCCGCGACGAAGTAGGACTCGCGCCGGCCACTCTCGATCAGCGTCAGCGCGCCCGGCTCCATCAGCGACAGGAACGGGGTGTGCCCCGGCCGCACGCCGAACAGACCCCGGCCGCCAGGAACAATCGCCTCGTCGGCCTGCACCGACAGGATGCGCTTCTCGGGGGTGACAATCTCCACAGTCAGCTTGGCCATGAGGCTCCTCGCACAACCGAATCAGAACGTGAGCTGACGGGTGGTTACACCCACCGGCTCCAACTCCACCACCCCGGCGTCCGTCAGCCGGGGCCCCTTGCCGGGGATGCCGAGCGTGCCCTCCAGCCACTTGAAGTGGTGGGTGAGCTGGCGCACCTCGGAGAGCTGCCGCGTGTTGAGCCACTCGGTCAGCCGCTTCTCCTGGAGCCGCTGACCATCCCGCCCGTACTGCGCCGCCACCACCACGCGCGCCCAGGCGGGAGGCCCCTTGGGCTTCTTCACCTTCGACTTCTTCTTCGGGCGCGGCTCCGGCACGGGCTTGCCCTTCTCCACCAGCGGCCACACCACCCAGACCCGCTCGCCGTCGTTGGAGACGAAGTAGAGGTCGTCCACCGTGCCCAGACACTGCGCCAGCGTCCAGACGGGGCCGCTCTCCTGCGTCACCTCCAACCGGCACTGGCCCTGCGCCGCTTCCACCATGCGGACGCTGTAGAGCCCGTTGGCGCTCACCCGGGCCCGTCCTTTGCGCTCCTCCGCCAGGGCGGAGGAGGACAGGCACATCAGGACCAGGGCGAGCGCTGCACGGCGCATGGTGACCTCTGTGAAGAGAAGGAGCGCCCAGCTTAACTCACACCATCTTCCGCGCGTTCTCGACCACCTCGTCGATGCTGCCCGCCATGTAGAAGGCGCCCTCGGGGATGTCGTCGTGCTTGCCCTCGGAGATCTCCTTGAAGCCCTGGATGGTGTCCTGGAGCTTCACGTAGCGGCCATCCTTGCCGGTGAAGACCTTGGCCACGAAGAAGGGCTGCGACAGGAACTTCTGGATCTTCCGGGCGCGAGCCACCACCAGCTTGTCGTCCTCGGAGAGCTCGTCCATGCCGAGGATGGCGATGATGTCCTGCAGCTCCTTGTACCGCTGGAGGATGCCCTGGACCTTGCGGGCCACGCCGTAGTGCTCCGCGCCGATGACGGCCGGGTCCAGGATGCGGCTGGTGGAGTCCAGCGGGTCCACGGCGGGGAAGATGGCGAGCTCGGCGATGGAGCGGTTGAGCACCGTGGTCGCGTCGAGGTGGGCGAAGGCCGTCGCGGGCGCCGGGTCCGTGAGGTCGTCGGCGGGGACGTAGATGGCCTGCACGGAGGTGATGGAACCCTTCGTGGTGGAGGTGATGCGCTCCTGCAGACTGCCCATCTCCGTGGCCAGCGTGGGCTGGTAACCCACGGCGCTGGGGATGCGGCCCAGGAGGGCGGACACCTCGGAACCGGCCTGGGTGAAGCGGAAGATGTTGTCCACGAAGAGGAGCACGTCGCGGCCTTCCACGTCGCGGAAGTACTCGGCCATGGTCAGCGCGGACAGGGCCACGCGGGCGCGGGCGCCGGGCGGCTCGTTCATCTGGCCGTACACCAGAACGGCCTGGCTGGCCTCCAGGTTGTCCGTCTGGATGACCTTCGTGTCCTGCATTTCGTGGTAGAGGTCGTTGCCCTCGCGGGTGCGCTCACCGACGCCGGCGAACACGGAGAAGCCACCGCGCTCCACTGCCACGTTGCGGATGAGCTCCTGCAGGAGCACCGTCTTGCCCACGCCGGCGCCGCCGAAGAGGCCAATCTTGCCACCGCGGGTGTACGGGGCGAGCAGGTCGATGACCTTGATGCCCGTCTCGAACATCTGCACGCGCACGTCCTGCTCCGTGAAGGGCGGCGGCGCGCGGTGGATGGACCAGTACTCCTGCGCCTTCACGGGGCCCATCTCGTCCACCGGCTCACCGGTGACGTTCAGGATGCGGCCCAGGGTGGCCTTGCCCACCGGCACCTGGATGGGGGCGCCCGTGTTCCTGACGGGCATGCCGCGGCCGAGGCCCTCGGTGGAGTCCATGGCGATGGTGCGGACGGTGTTCTCGCCCAGGTGCTGCGCCACCTCGAGGGTGAGGTTGTCCGCGTCAGCGCTCAAGTTCGCGTTGGTGACCTTGAGGGCCGTGTAGACCTCGGGGAGACCACCGGGCGGGAACTCGACGTCGACCACGGGGCCGAGGACCTGGATGATTCTGCCTGCCGTCGGAACTTGAGCGCTCATGGAATCGTCTGCCTCGCACGGGGAGCGGACGGGCGCCGCCACCCTTGAAATTTCGGCCCGGCTGTGAGGGCGGGCCCCCTTTACCGGGGCCCCCCCCGGGGGTCAAGCCTCCCGGGCAACTGACTGGTAAGTCTGGCTTAGCGGAACCACATGCCGGGCGCCAGCCCCTTACCTCCCATCCGGCTGGTACACCAGGGGCAGCCCGCTGTTCGGGCTACCAACCAGGACGACCTTGGCGTTCTGGCTCTGGGCGAGCCGCTCCGTGGCCTCGATGCCCTTGAAGCGCAGGTACTCCTCGGTGAGCCCCTTGCGCACGATGTCCTGGGACCGGGCGATACCCTCCGCTTCGATCTGCTTGCGCTCCGCCTCCTGGCGCTCCTTGTCCAGGGTGAAGCGCATCTTCTGGCTGCGCTGCTCCTCCGCCAGCTTGTCGGCGATGGCGTCGCGGATGGCCGAAGGCAGCGTCACGTCCCGCACCAGGATGGCCTCCACCACCACGTGCTTGCCTTCGAGCGAGCGCGTCACCTCCTCGAAAAGCTCCTGCTCTATCTGCTCGCGCTTCGAGGAGTAGAGCTCCTCCGGCGCGTAGCGGCCGAACACCTGACGGGCCTCCGAGCGGACCGCGGGGGCGATCAGGATGTCGGCGTACCTGGACCCCGTCTGGGTGTGCAGCTCGAAGAGCTTCGCGGGGTCCACCCGGTAGCGCACGCTGGCGTCCACCGTGAGGTCCAGGCCGTTGCTGGACAGGACGCTCAGCCCGTCCTTCATCTCCTGCACGCGCAAGTCGTAGACGATGAGCGACTTGCCCGGCCGCAGGAGGTGGAAGCCTTCTCCATGGCTCGGCCGGGGCCTTGAACGCGAAGGGCCCACCCCGATAGACGGGGCGGGCCCAGGAGATGAGGGCGAGGCTGCGTGAATGCCCTACTTCAGGGCCTCGGCGCCGGAGACGATCTCCATCAGCTCCTTGGTGATGACCGCCTGACGCGTGCGGTTGTAGGTGAGCGTCAGGCTGCCAATCATGTCGGTCGCGTTGGAGGTGGCGTTCTCCATGGCGCTCATGCGGGCGCCGTGCTCGCTGGCCACGCTCTCCAGCAGGGCGCGGTAGAGCTTGATGTTGACGGCCTGGGGCACCAGGCGGTCCAGCACGGCCTGACGGTCCGGCTCGTACTTGAAGTCCACCAGCGCGGTGGAGCCTTCCGTCGGAGCCTGGCCCGGCGTCCCCAGCGTCTGCAACGGCAGCAGCTGGGCGACCTTCACCGTCTGGGCGATGGCGGAGACGAACTCGTTGTAGACGATGTGGACCGCGTCCACCTCGCCGTTGAGGTAGCTGGCCACCAGCTCCTCGGCCACGTCCGCGGCGGCGCGGTAGTTCAGGCGCTGGTACAGGCCGCCGAAGTCCTTGCGGATGTTCTGGCCGCGGTTGCGGAAGAAGTCGTTGCCCTTCCGGCCCACGGTGGAGAGACGGATGCTCTCCAGGTTCGTGTTCTCGTAGAGGAACCGGTTGGCGCGACGGATGACGTTGGAGTTGAAGCCGCCGGCGAGGCCACGGTCCGACGTGAGGAGCACCAGCTCCACGCGCTTCACCGGGCGGGCCGCGAGCAGCGGGTGGCTGAGGCTCTCATCCCCGGCGCGGGCGGCCAGGTCCGCGATGATTTGATCCAGCATCGTCGCGTAGGGACGCGCCGCCAGGATGCCGTCCTGCGCCTTGCGGAGCTTCGCGGCGGAAACCATCTTCATCGCCTTGGTGATCTGACGCGTGTTCTTCACCGAGCGGATGCGCTTGCGAATGTCGCGAAGGGACGCCATGGACCGGGGAGCTCCTGTGGGGCGTTCGACCCGCTTTGTCCAGAAGGAAGGCGGGGCAGGGTAAGACGGGGCCCCCTATATAGGCGGGGCGGGAGCCGGTCAACGGATGCCTGCCGCCGCCGGGCAGACGATCGCCCGCCCCACCGGATATGGCAGGCGGCCAAGCCCCCCTGACAGCCCCTCCCCGCGGTAGGACACGGACTTACCTTGCGGGCATGGTGGTTCAAACGTCATCCGGTCCGCTGCTCATCGTCGAAGACGACGTGGACATCTGTGAGGCCCTTCAGGACTACCTGGAGATGCACGGCCACGCGGTGCGAGTGGCGCGCAACGGCCGGGAGGCCCTGGAGCAGTTGGCCCAGCATCCCCGCCCTGCCCTCATGGTGCTGGACATGGCCCTGCCCGTCATGGACGGCCACCGGGTGCTGACCACCCGCAAGGCGAGTGAGGCCCTGGCCCAGGTGCCGGTCATCATCCTGTCCGCGGGAATGGCGGCGATGAACCCCAGGGACTGGGCCGTCTATGCGTCCTCGTACAACGTGGCGGCATTCCTGAAGAAACCCGTGGAGCCCCGACAATTGCTGGAGGCCGTCGAGCGGTTCGCGCCCAAGCCGGCAGGTTCCCAGGCGGGCACGTCCCCCTGAGACAGGGATGTCGCTCTGGGCTTTCCGGTGGAGGGCGCCCGGAACACAATGGCCCCTCTACCGGTGTTCTCGGGGTCCATGAAGCCAGGCGGTGCGAGATGGGTGTGGTTGCGTAGAGGCCTCGCGGTCCTGGCCGCGGGTGGGCTGGGGCTGTTTGCCCTCTCCCACCTCGTCCGCCTCAGCTACGAGGACCGCATCGTCCCGCTGGAGCAGGCGCCCCAGGCCCCCGTGGCGCTGGTGTTCGGCGCGGGCCTGGCGCGGGGCGCGGTGCCCTCCCCCGTGCTCGCCCAGCGGCTGGATGCAGCCATCGCACTGTGGCAGCAGGGCAAGGTGCAGACGGTGCTCGTCAGCGGGGACCAGACGAAGCCCTTCCATCACGAGACGCGCGCCATGCGGCGCTACCTGGTGGAGCACGGCGTGCCCGAAAGCGCGGTCCAGGGCGACGAAGCGGGGCTGTCCACCTATGACAGCTGCCTGCGGGCCTCCACGGTGTTCGGCGCGAAGCGGGCAGTGCTCGTCACGCAGCGCTTCCACCTGACGCGGGCGCTGTTCATCGCGAACTCGGTGGGCATCGACGCGTGGGGCGTGGCCGCGGACGAGGGACGGCCGACGCCGTGGCGCTACCAGGTGCGTGAGACGCTGTCGCGCGTGCTGGCCCTGGCCATGGTGATGCTGGAGGTGGAGCCCGCCTACCCCTCCGGCCGCACCGTGCTTCCGGAGCGCTGAGGCACGGGCAGGCATGGCAGGCAGGCGGGCGGCGAGAATTGCCGGGGCCCCCGCGGGTTCTCATTCTTGAGACGAAGGCAGCCGACCCACCGCGCTTTCCGAGGAGAGGCCATGCGATTCAAGAAGCTGGGGTCAGATGACGTGGGCGAGTCCACCTCTCGGCGTCACATGAATCCGGACACCGGTGAGGATGAAATCAACATCTCAGACCAGGACCTGGCGGCGACCCCGCCGCTGGAGGAGGAGCCGGACTTCCGCGACATCCTCCCGGACGAGATTCATGAGTTCCGCCGGGGTGATGAGGAGGAAGAGCCGCTGGAGTTGACGGCACAGCCGGGCTACCGCATCCGCCCCATCGACTTCGACAAGCTACCGCAGGGATAGACGTACGGTGAGGCGACGTCGAGGCAAGGCGCGGGAGCGCGCCTTGCCTCCGAACCCGTGACTACCGGCCGCGGGCGCCCTTCTTCGCCGCTGGCTTCTGGGCTGAGCCCTTCTTCGCGGCGCTCTTCTTCGCTCCGGACTTCTGAGCAGCGGCCTTCTTGGCCGCGCTCTTCTGAGCGGCCGCCTTCTTCGCCGCGCCCTTCGGGGCACCGGCCCGCTTTGCACCACCCTTCTGAGCAGGGGCCTTCTTCGCCGCGCACTTCCGAGCCGGAGCCTTCGCGGTGACGGACTTCTTCGCCGCGGCCTTCTGGGCAGGCGCCTTCGTCGCCCCCTTCGCGGTGGCGGACTTCTTCGCCGCAGCCTTCTGAGCAGAGGCCTTCATCGCCTCCTTCGCGGTGGCAGGCTTCTTCTCAGTGCCCTTCTGGGCAGGGGCCTTCGTTGCCCTCTTCACGGTGGCGGACTTCTTCGCCACACCCGTCTGGGCGGGGACCTTCGCTGTGGCCTTCTGGGCAGCAGCAGACTTCGCCGTCCCACTCTCAGCAGACGTCACCGCAGCGACCTCCCGGGCACCTGCCGCCTTCACGGCAGGGGGCTTCTTCGCCGCGCGCTTCGGAGACGCCGCCGTCGTCGAGACCTCCGCCACGGCAGGGAACTCCTGCGCAGGCGGTTCCTCCGCAGCCGACGCCTGGGTTGCCGCCTTCTTCGCACCGGTCTTGCGCGCGGGTGCCGCCTTCGTTGCCTTCACCTCGCTGACGACGGGCACCTCAGCGGCCACGCTCGGAGCCGCAGCCTCCGACACAACAGCCTTCTTGGCGGGAGACTTCTTCGAGGCGGCCTTCTGGGGCGCAGCTTCCGGCGATGAAACAGACTCCCCCGTCCCAGCAAGGAGCTCCGCCGAAGCCGCTTCAATCGCGGCCTTCTTCGCGGGGCGCGCCTTCGCGGGAGCAGGCTCCGCGGCGGCCTTCTTCACACCCTGCACCTTGCTCGACGCACTTTTCGGGAACAGCACGCCAGCGCCACCGATGGCGAGCGGTATCTGCTGAGCCTGCGCGCGCGCCTTTCTCGGGCCGGCCCCATCCTCGTAACGGGAAGACGGGCGGACGTCGTCGTACTCGTACGCGAGCTCGCGTACCTCCGTCTCCTCGACTTCCACTTCGGCGGCCTCCTCATCGGCCAGCTCCGCCTCCTCGAGCTGCTCGGCCTCTTCGGCTGCTTCAGCCTCGGCCGCCGCACCGAGTGGAGCCTCGCCGGACTCCGCCTCCTCCTCGTCAACCTGGACGCCGGATAGCGCCCCCTGAAGGACGGCGTTCATCGCCCGGGCAAAGGTGCGCTCACCGAAGCTCTCCACCTCCGCGGGGGGCACGAGCACGTCGAGCATGTCCTTCAACGAGCGGTACAGCCGCATCTGCCGCTTCTCGCCCTCCCAGGTGCCATAGACCCAGTCGTCGCTATCCAGCGCCTCGACCCAGGCCGGCAACGGACCGCCACCGTCGCCCTGCTCCACCATGGCCGACTTGCGCGAGGCGAAGAGGTGCCGGTGCGGCCCCTTCAAACCGATGCGCCACAGCCCCGCCGCGGGAAGCCCTTCCAGCTTGAGGCGGGTCTTCTCCAGGACGCTCGGGTCTCCCTCCGCGCCGTGCAGACGGAAGAGGAGAACCTCACCGTTGAGCTCGCCCCCGTTGAACGCCTGATACAGGTCGGTGAGCTCGTCGGGGAATGGAACGCCGCACTCCGTTTCGGCCCGGCGAATCTCCTCGGGAGAGACGCCAGCTGACGATGCCTTTACCGACTTGCGAAGTGCCTCCAACCACTCGTGCATGACCCCTCCACGACATCCAGTCGCACAACCTTACGGCGGCTGAGCGCTCCTGAGCAGTGCGGGCTTTGGCTTTTGATGACACCGCGCCAGAGCTGATCCAACTCGCTCCGGCTGACATGGCGGCCACCCCCGCGCGCAGGCATACCTTGAAAACCCGTACCCACTGTCCAACCCATCCCCTCCTCCGGAAAAACAGGACTCACGCACGAAGGTGATGCCCCTGGCGCCCGCTCCAGCCGCCCGCGTTCCGGAGCGGCTCAGGTGTTCCGCTGATCCATCCTCCGCCGGGTGAAGCGTCCCAGCGCGGCAACAGCCCACTCGCCTAGCCGCCCAGAGCCCGGCCAGAGCGCCCAATAGTGAGCCGCCCGGCCGCACGAGCGGGCCCCTTCTCCGAGGCGCAGGCCCTGGCGCACATCGAGGCGCTGTGGAAGGTCGTGGAGCCCGAGCTGCGCGAAGACCCATCCGTCTCCGAAGCACACGCGCGTCGAGCACGGGATGTCCTGCAGGCGCACGGAACAGGCCCACTGGTCATCCGCGCGGTCGCCTCGGGGAGCACGGGCTCCCTGGAGCTACACAACCGCGGCCCCGACCCACTGCGCTTGGAGGACTACGAAGTCACCTCGGACTTGCGCGCAACAGTGGGCTACCGACTCCCAGCCGGCGTCCTGGAGCCCAGCGCGGCCCTCCGGTTGGAAGCGAGCGGCGACGTGGCCCGAGGACCGTGGCACCTCCCGTTCACCCTGCCTCCGGAGGGGGGGCGAGGTGGGGGTGTTCAACGCAACGCGAGGCCCGCGTCCGCTGCTCTACGGCCCCGAGGATGCCATCTGGTACGGCCCACTGCCCGCCGGCACGGTGTACGAGCGCCGGGGCGGAGGCACCGGCGAGGGCTTCGAGCCGCGCCCCCGTGAGCAGGTTGAACACGACACCCGAGCCCGTTAGGCAGGAGGCCATGGCACATCCCGTGAGCTACGAGGGGACGGCGGAGAACTTCGACCAACTGGTCCTGGAACCCAAGGGCGAGCTGGTGGTCGTGGACTTCTGGGGTGACGGCTGCCCGAACTGCGAAATCTACGCGGCGGCCGAGCCCGCGCTGCTGGCGGAGCTGGATGACGCTCCGATGCGCGTCGTCAAGGTGAACGCGTACCAGTACGAGGACCTGGCCAAGCGCTTCGGACTCTTCGGCATCCCCACGTTCCTGCTGTTCCGCGAGGGCAAGCTCATCGGGAAGATGAGCCAGTACTATGGAAAAGAGTACTGGCTCGGCGTGGTGCGGGACCACCTGCCCCAGGCCTGACGCCGCTCAAGGATTCGAGACGGGCGACGACAGGAACCGGAACAAAGCCCGTGCCGAACCCTCACTGGGCATGTGCGCTGGCGGCTCGCCGTGACAGCGTTAAAGGGCACCTGTTCGCCCTCCCGCGCATGCTCCAGAGCTCCACCTGTTGGAGGACGTCCTCCAAACGGAAGCCCCAGGCCCGGACCCCAGGGGCGCGCCTACACCTGTACGCCCCCACCCTTACGGAGCACGTTGAACAGCTTGTCCCGGTCCAGCTCTGACCTGGCGAAGGCCTTCGCGACGAAGACCTTCTTGAGCGCCGCGTCCGAAGCGTCGAACTCGCCGTTCTCGTAGTGGTGCTTCGCCTTCACCTTGGCCTGGATGTCGTGGTCGTCCGCGATGACCACGTCCGCCTTCAGCACGCCGCCGACCCGGAGCGAAGCGTCGTTGCCGTGGCCCCACACCACCTGCGCGCCCAGGTCCTTGCCCACGACGACCTCGCCGTCCGTGTCCACACCGGTGGCGCGCAGCGTGCCGCCCACCACCAGCATCCCTTCCATCCCCGCGTTGCGCAGCACGCCTTCCACCGTGAGGTCTCCCGTCACGAGCAGCGGCCCGTCGACGTGCACGTCGCCCTTCACCACGAGGTCCCCGCGCACGAAGCGCGGCAGCTTGGACAGACGAGGCGTCTTCTCCTCGGCCGGCAGCACGTCCCGCGCGAGCTGCACCACCGCCATGGCCGTCCAGGGGAACTCGCCCTGGAGCGCGGCCGCGAGCTGGTCCCATGACGTGGCACCTTGCAGCGCGAGCCCCTTCAGGACCTGTTCGACGCCGTCCACGCTCTTGTCCTCGAAGTACCAGGCCTTGAGCAGCGTCTTGCGCTGACGCTCCAGCGCCTCCAGCAGCGGCTGCACGTCCAACGCGCCGGCCTTGCCCGAGGAAGCCTTGGCTCCCATGAGCTGGGCGAGGGACGCGTTCTTGTGCTCAATCGCCTCCTGCACGGGTGTCTGGCCGCTGCCGTTCTTCAGCGAGACATCCGCCCCCGCCTTGAGCAGTACCTCGATGACAGGGCCTCGCTCCTTGAAGCGTGCGTGCTGGTGCAGCGGCATCCAGCCCTTGCCCACATTGGGATTCGCTCCCGCGTCGATGAGCGCCTGGGCCACGTCGGCCTGACGCGCTTCGAAGAGCGCCGTCCGCCCTGACGCATCGAGCGCATCCACGGGCACACCACCTTTCGCCAGCGGGGCGATGCAGGACACGCTGCCGTGCTCGGCCGCGACATGCAGTGGTGTGGACTTCTTCGAATCAACCCCGTCGGCGGCGACGCCCAGGCGGAGCAACTCCATCACCAGCGCCGCGTCATCCACCATCGCGGCCAGGTGGAGCACGCTGTGCTTGCTGGAATCCTTCGCCTCCAGGGCCGCCCCCAGCGCGACCAAGGCCAGCACCCGGCCCGTGCGGCTGTTCCCTTTGAAGCCAGGGCCGAAGAACGGCTTCGCATCCAACCCCGCCGCGAGCAGGAGCCCGGCATCCAGGTCCTTGCCCTTCTTCCCCGCGGGACGTGCCGCGGGCTTCTGCTTCCGCAGCCAGGCCAGGAAACCCTCATCGGAGAAGGCGCCCTCCAGCCCCTGGAAGTTGAGCGAGTCGTCATCGCCCATCGCGCCCTGGGCGCACATGCCGGGGGACTCCGCCACCTTGGAGAGCAACTCGCGGTAGCCCTTCTCCGGCTTGTCTTGCGTCAATGCGCGCCAGGCCTCGAGCCCACGGCGTCCACGCTGGTGGTCGGCGAGCTCCCGCAGGCTGTTGGCCTCGTCCAGCGCGGCCTCCGCCTCGTCGAGCTGTGCCACGGTCGGCTTGCGCCGCACCAGGTCCTCCGCCCACTGGCTCAGGGCCAGCGAACGTGCACGATGGGCGAGCGTCAGCGCGCCGCCGGGCTTCGTTCCTCGCGTCAGCTCGAGGATGCGGTCGCGCAGCCGCCAGTGCTCGGCCTTCAACTCCTGCTCCCAACGGTGCGGCTCCATGCGCCGCGTCGGGTCCAAGGACCAGCTCAGGGAGTGGAGTCCCAGCAGATGCTCGGGCTCCGCCGCCACGACTTCACGCAGCAACGGAATCGCCTGGTCCAGCTGCGGCGGCATCTCGTCCAGCAGACTGTCCGCCTTCTTCATCAACGCAGCGACATCGAGCTTCTTCGGAGCTTGAGCACGCGACATGGCGAGAGAACCTGCCATGAGTCAGTGACATGCGCGCACGAAACTCGAGCGCCACGGAGACCATCACCCTCCGAGAATTCTCACGCGCCCAGCAATGGCATGACCGCTGCCTTGCCTGCCACTTGGCCCTTGTGGCGGCGCGGCCTACTCTCATGCACGACCTCATGCCCTTCGAGCCCTACCACGTCGCCCCGGATGACCCGCGCTCGCCGCCCCAGGAGATATGGGACGCACTCTCCCCTGAGGAGCGTCAGCGCATCGTCGACAGCCTTCCGTCTGAATTCCCCGTTTCAGAGGCGAACCCGCCGGAAGGCGTTTTCCATTTCGAGGCCAGCCGCGCGGAGCTCGTGCAGCAACTCGCGGAGGAGTCCCGTCTGCGAGCCGAGGAAACCCAGCGCCGTGAGGACGCCGAGCGCCAGCTCGCCGAGGCTCGGGCGGAAATCGCACGCCTGCGTGGCGAGCGCGCCTGACGCTCAGTCCCGATAGCCGCGCGCCTGCAACCGGAACAGGTGCGCGTAGCGGCCGTCCTTCGCCATCAGCTCGTCGTGGCTGCCCAGCTCGTCCACCTGCCCGTTGTGGAGCACGGCAATCTGGTCCGCCATGCGCACCGTGGAGAAGCGGTGCGAAATCACAATCGCAATCCGGTCCGCCGCCAGCGCCTGGAAGCGCTCGAACAGCGCGTGCTCCGCCTCCGCGTCGATGCTGGCCGTGGGCTCGTCCAGAATCAGCACCTCCGCGTCGTCGCGCATGAAGGCCCGCGCCACCGCCAGCTTCTGCCACTGCCCCGCCGACAGCTCCTGTCCCTTCTCGAACCAGCCGCCCAGCATCGTGTCGTACTGCTGTGGCAGCGCCGTAATCACACCGCTGGCCCCGCCCTCCTCGGCCGCCTTCTCGATGCGGTTCCGGTCCTCCAGCGCCGGCACGTGCCCCAGGCCGATGTTCTCCGCCACGTTGAACTGGTAGCGCACGAAGTCCTGGAACACCGCTCCGAAGCGGCTGCGCAGGTCCTCCACGTCCATGTCCTTCAGGTTGACGCCACCGTAGAAGATGTCGCCGTCCACCGGCTCGTACAGGCGCAGGAGCAACTTCACCAACGTGCTCTTCCCCGCCCCGTTCTCTCCCACCAGCGCCAGCTTCTGTCCCGGCTTCAGCGTCAGCGACACGTTCTTCAGCGCCCACGCATCCTTCCCCGGATAACGGAAGGACACGTCGCGCAGCTCGATGGCGCTGTCGTGCCCACGCGGCGGAGAGAGCGGTGGCAGCACCCGCGTCGCCTCGCCGCCGGTGGGGATGTCCAGGTACGCGAACAGGTTGCTCATGAAGAGCGCGTCCTCGTACATGGAGCCCACGCTGGTCAGGATGCCCTGGAACGCCGCCTGCCCCTGACGGAACACGCTCAGGTACAGCACCATGTCGCCCACGGTAATCGTCCCGCTCGCCGCGCGGCCCGCCACCAGCAGGTAGCAGCCGTAGAAGGCGCCCAATGAGAGGATGCCCAGTCCCAGCCCCCAGGCCATCCGCCGGAAGGCCAGCGCCCGGTCCTCCGCGAAGAACTTCTGGAAGAGCGTGCGGTAGCGCCCCAGCACGAGCGACCCCAACCCGAAGAGCTTCACCTCCTTCACGTGGCTGTCACGCGTGAGAATCCACTCCAGGTAGTTCAGCTTGCGTCCCTCGGGCGCGCGCCACGAGTAGAGCCGAAAGCCCGCCATGGCCAGCCGCGCCTCGGCGATGAAGGCCGGCACCGACGCGGCCACCAGCACCACCACGCTCCACGGCGACAGCGCCACCAACAACGCGGCGAAGGTGCCCAGGGTGATGGTGTTGCGGACGATGGAGAACGCCTGCGTCACCAGCGACAGCGGCCGGCTGTTCGCCTCGCGCCGCGCGTTCTGCATCTTGTCGTAGGTGGCCGAGTCCTCGAAGTGATGCAGCTCCAGCGCCAGCGCCTTCTGGAGGATGCGCTCATTGAGCAGGTTCCCCAGGTTGGCGCGAAGCAGCTCGCGCGTCAGCGTCAGCCCGCGGTCCACCACCGCCGAGCCCAGCATCAACCCGAACTCCAACCCCACCAGCCCGTACACCCGCGAGCGGGCCTCCACCGAGCCCTGCGCCGCCGCCACCACCGAGTCCACGATGAGCTTGCCCACCCAGGCGATGGCCGCCGGCAACAGCGCCGCCACCAGCGTCAGCGCGCCCAGCACCACCGCGCCGCGCGGGCTGGCCTGCCAGAAGAGCCGGAAGGTCCCCGGCAGCTGCTTGAAGAGGCTGCCCGCGTTCTGGAAGCGGGCCTTGAGCGACACCGGGGCGGCAGGGGCTGTTGTAGGACGAGGAGACACGGTCCGCGTTCATAACGCGGAGCGTGCCCTCCTGCTTCAGGATGCGGGCGAAAGGTGACGCGACACCAACACGTCGCAGCCCGCGCGCGCCAGCACCTGCTCCGTCAGCGGCGTGCGCGCCTCCACGGCGGACATGGCCAGCGCCAGCAGGTCCGAGCCCCGCTCCAACGCCTCCGCCAGGATGCCCTCTTCGGCCGGCTCGCCGCAGCGCACCCTCACCTCCAGCTCGCGGCCCGCCTCCCGGTAGGGCGCGAGGAAGCGGCCAAGCGCCACCCGCGCCTGATACTCCCGCTCCTGCCGCAGCAGCAGCCACCGCTCGGCCGGCGCCTGGTCGCGGCGCAGCTCCGCCTCCTGCGCCGCCGTGTCCACCACGTGCAGCACATCCACCCGCGCGGGCGCCGGGCACAAGCGCAAGGTCAGCTCCAGCGCCCTGCGCGACTCGCGTGAGAAGTCCACCGCCACCAGGGGCCTGCCGTAGGGCCGGACCGGGTGCGGCACCACCACCAGCACGGAGACGCCCAGCTGGCGCACCATGCGCCGCACCGTCGAATCCTCGGCCAGCGCACGCACCGGGTACGTCACATGGGGACGCCCCAGCACCACCAGCTCCGCGCCCGACATCCGCGCCACGGCCGACGCCACCTCCACCGGGTCCCCTCGCCCGAGCTCCTCGCGCACGTCGATGTCCACGCGGTTGCGCAGCCGCCTGCACACGGAGCTCACCGCCTTTCGCAGGCAGCGTGCACCCGACAGCGTCCCACCCGGCCCCTCCTGCCCGTCCAGGACGGAGGCCACGTGCAGCACGCAGAAGACACTCCCGTGCGCCAGCGGAAGGCGCAGCGCGCGCGCCAGCGCGAACTCGGAGCGCAGCGAGAAATCCGTTCCCACCACCAGGCGCGACACGCCCCGCTGCCCCCGGGCGAGCCCTGGAGGGAGCAGCGGCAATGCCGGCCTCGAAAGCTGTGACGACCTCATCTCCATCCCTCCTTCCCTTCCACCCGACTCACCTTGTGAGTGTGCGTGTAGCGGTGAAGGTGACGCCTTGCAGCATCCCGGAGGCATCCGGTTGCTCCACCGCTCCGTGGACGGCCACGCGGAGCCTCGCGTCATCCACACCTCGAAGATTCAGGCGCCGCGCGCCAGGCGCCACCGGGCTCGGCGTGTCGCAAAGTCCGCGACCGGGCAGGCCTCCGGAACAGGCCCACCTCCGCCCAGGGAACACCCCGCGGTGTGCAGAGGTGCCGAGGAGCGGCTCCCTGAAAAATCTCCAGCAACCCGGCGGCCGTACCCACCGAGAAGAAGGGAGAGCAGGCGTCCTTCACGAGGCTTGGCCTGCTTGGCATGTTCGAAGTCCGACAGAAGGTCCGAGCGTGGCACGGCCGATGCTTTGCAGAGGGGTCCGGGCGGGCAGCGACAGGCGGGGTGGGTGGCGGGGTCGGGCGGAACGCTGAAGAAGGGGGAAGTGCCAATGCGCGGGGTCATCACCGGACGAGAGGTGGTCGCCAACCTGGGGCTCATCTACCGGGAGTTCGGGACGGGCTGCGTGCTGCGCTGCCTGTGGGTCATGCTGAGCGGGAAGACGACGACGTTCCTCGAGGTCGCGTGCCCGCCGGTGGCGAAGCGGTAGCAACGGCACGGGCCGCGGAGGAAGGTCCCCCGCGGCCCGCGCCACCTCAGGTCATGTCACCGCGTGAGCGTCACTGCGGGACGCTGAGCCGCAGCCGCAGCAGCGTCGGCTCCACCCAGGCGCTCGCCTCGGGGCCTCCGGCCTCGGCCTGGGCATCCAGGGACGCGTCGATGGCGGCCTTCAGCCGGTCGGCACGCGTCGTCACCGCCGGGTGCAGGTCCGCCAGGATGTTGTGGGCCGGCTGCGCGTTCGGGGCGCTGAACAACATGTACATGTCCATCACGTCGTTCATCACCGGGGTGACTTCCACGTCCTGCGGCGTGTCGTAGCCCGACAGCACCGCGTCCTCGCCGTACAGCAGACCGCGCAGGTACTCGTCGTGGTCCAGCGACAGTGGCAGCGCCAGCGCCGCGTAGGACTGCCACAAGAGCCGCGTGCCCGTCATCCGCTTCGCCTGGACCTGCAGCGCGTCTCCCGCCTGGCCCATGCGCGTGGCGACGTGGCCGTAGAACTGGCGCTGCTGGTTCTTCAGCACGTCCACCATCCGGGTGCGGACGGCGGCGCGGAAGTCATTGGCCCAGGCGTAGTCGAACGACGCGATGTTCTGCGAGACGTAGCCCCACCGCTTCGCCATCCACTCCTGGGGATTCTGCTCGGTGTTCGGGTTGTAGGTGGGCCGGTCCACCCCGCGCACCAGGGTGACGAAATCATGGCCGCCGGTGAAGCGGTGCGTGAACACGCGCTCGGACTTCGACGTGTTCGTCGCGGTGTCCCAGTAGGTGTAGCGGACATACACCGTGGACTCCAGCCGGTACTTGCGCTCGTACAGGCCCCCGAAGCCCGTGAAGACCTCCGAGTAGAGCTGCCAGCTTCCTTCGCCGCACAGGTCGATGGTGGCCTGGTCCACGTTCAGGTTGTCCGCGATGAGCAGCGGGCGCAGCACGTCGTGGTTCCAGCGGGCCGGGTTCACGCCGAGGTAGTCCGGCGCGCCGTCCTCGTTGTAGTCCCCCCAGTCGCCGCCGCCGCAGGGGACGATGGGCTTCTCACCTGGCTTCAGGTAGTGCGCCGCCGGCTCCTGGTCCGGACCACCCCACAGGTCGATGCCGTGCAGGCCGCGGGCGGGGCTGTGCCGCCAGTCGGACTCCGCCTGCTCGAGGAGGGCCTTCATCCACGCCCAGTCCCCCAGGTAGCGCGCGTGGATGCCGGCGAACAACGGCTTGCCGAGGTTGCGCAGCGCGGTGTCCAGCTGCGTGCCCGCGGTGATGAGGCTGCTGTGGCGCGAGGAGACCATCTGCCCGCCGAGCACCGGCTGCTCCTCGAAGAGCTGCGCGTAGGCCTCCGCGCCGGACATCCAGTCCTTCGGGCTGGAGATGCGCTCGCCGTGCAGCATGGGCAGCCCCAGTTGGACAGGGAACTCACGCAGGTAGTTGATGTTGTAGGAGAGCTTGTGACTGGACAGCTCGTCCGCGGGGCTGACGTCCGGGTTGGAGCCGCGCCCGTCGATGCCCGCGAGGATGGTGGAGTTATGCGCGTCCACCGCGCCCCACTTGGAGAACTGGTTCTCCGCCAGCGTGAAGTCAGCGTAGAGCATGGGCGTGGAGTGACGCTCGTTCCAGTCCAGGTAGGACCAGGCCGCCAGCTCGAAGGCGTCGTTCTTCGTGTCGGTGAAGTACTCGTACATGTTCTGGTCCACGCGGTTCAGCCCGACATGCAGCGAGTGCAAGGACGCCTGCACCTCCTCCACGTTCTGGTTCACCCGGCCCAGCTCCCAGTCCACCAGGTCGAAGCGGGCCTGCATGTCGCGGTGGATGTCATTGAGCTTGCGGTCCACCCGATCGAACCGGGTGAACATCCGCGACTGCATCTGCTCCACGAACTGATGGAGCTTGCGGAGCTCCTCGAGGATGGTCTGCTCGATGGGCGGCTGGGCCGCCCCGCGCAGCAGGGAGAAGAGCTGGAAGGCGGCGCCAATGAGCTGCCCGGTGAAGATGGCGCCGCTGACAATCTCGAAGCCCTTCATGCCCAGGTCGAGGAAGCTGGAGACCTTCTCCGCGATCTTGACGGAGCTCTCCGCGTACTTCGCCACCGCCTCCAGCGTCGTGTTCAGCGCGCTGGCGAACCTCACGATGTCCGCGGCGAACTGCGTCTCGCCGTCCTTCTTGAACAGCTCGGCCACCAGCCCCAGGCCGCCCGTCACACCTTCGCGCACGCCGTTGAGCTGGTCCTTGAGCTGGGTGCCCCGCGCCCTCGCCGCGTCGATGGCCGCCTGGAGCGCCGCCTCCTCGGCCGTCGGCGTGCCGGACAGGGACGCCTCGGCCGCGCCGCCCTCCGCCAGCGCCAGCGTCTGCCCGGGCTTCTTCAGCGCGATGGAGGCGCGGTACGCCTGCTCGGCGACGTTCAGGTTGTTGAGCATGTCGGAGTACTGCTGCGCCGCGGACAGGCCCGCGGTGGACGCCGTCAGGATGAAGCCTCGCGCGTCCGCCTTCGTGGCCGACAGGCTCCCGTCGTTCGCCAGCCGGGGCAGCACGAAGCCCGCCAGGGGGCCCATGGGCTGGATGGCCAGCATCTGCGCCGCGGTCTGCGTGGTGTGGACGCCCACGCCCGCGCCAATGCCACTGCCATTCACCACCGCCGCCAGCGCGACGTTGCCCTGGGCCAGGTCATGCAGCCGCCCCCAGGTCTCCTCGGAGAAGACCTCCACGTCCCCGTAGCGCTCCACCAGCGAGTGGGCGGTGACGAGGTCACGCTCCAGGCTCGGGCCATTGTGCATGCTGCCCAGCAGCGCCTGCGAATAGGCCCGCAGCGCCCTGCCCGCCACCGTCGTCGTGGCCACGTACGGCTGGGCCCGCGCGAGGATGCGAATCATCGTCCGCACCCGCGGGCCGGAGCCGTCCTTCGCCGGGTTGAAGGGATAGACGTTCAACGCGGTGGAGACGGCGTTGAGCGCCGCCGTCAGCTCGGCCTGCGAGAGCGCCGGGTTGTCACGGGCCAGGAAGTACGCCACGCCCGCCTGCAGGTGCAGCCGGGGGTCCGGCCGGGACATGGCCACCGTCGCGTACACGCGCCGGTTCACCTCCTGCGCGGTCAGCGAGAAGGTGCTGCGGCACTCCGAGCACAGGATGGGCGCGTCATAGACGGGCGCGCCGCGGCTCCCAGAGGCCTCCCATTGCGCCTGCGCCTGCGCCTGCGCCTGGGTAGCGGTAGCGGGCGCCTGGCCCTCCACGAAGCCCGCGCCGCACTCCGCGTCCGGCGCCACGCCGTGGCTGACATCGCGGCAGGTGCCGTTGAGCGGCGCGCCACTGCCAGGGCCGCAGGGGCCCGTCATCGTTCCGCATTGCGCCGCGTCGGTGACCCAGGCGCCATTCACCCGGCACGTCTGGGGGTTGAGGCAGGCCACCGTGCAGGACGACTCCACCGTGCCGCACTGCGGTCCCGTGCCCATGTGCTGCACCGGGTAGTTGGCGTAGGTGATGTAGCAGTACTCCTCGCCCACGCCCGGCGCCGCGCGCTCGAGGGCTCCGCCTCCCGTGAGCATGGATTCCGAGGTACCGCCCCCCGGGGGCCTGCCACCGATGTACCAGGTCCAGGTGATGCCCCCCCACGTGGACGCGGGCGCATTCGCGGTCATGTAGCCCTGGGCGGCGGCTTCGCACGAGGCGCCGGGCCGTGTGCCCAACCCCAGCACGGCCTGGTGCACGCCCAACGTGAAGCCGAAGTCCGCGTGCCGGCACGTGTCGTAGGACGTACACGTCTTCTGGCTCGTGTCCACGCCACAGGCCGCGCTCGTCTGCCGCCCGTAACACTCCAGGCTGTAGGTGAAGCCGCCGGTACACGTCCAGTCACCGGTCGCGATGTCGTCCGGTGTGCAGGCAAGGCCGTCCTCGGCGGTCCGGGTGACGACGGGTTCAGCGAGCGGCGGAGTACCCTCGGGCGCGGGCTCACCGCAGCCCCAGAGCGCCAACACGGCCACCACGCCCTGGAGCCAGCGCGGACGCCGACTTCTGGCGGGCGCGTGTGCCCCGGGCGGACACACGTCTCCTCTCAACGACGAATCTCGCGACACATACATGGAGCAGTTCCCCCTCGTTCGGGTCTGCGACGGCATGGAATGCCGTCCAGCACCCAATACGGAAGGAACGTGGAATCCTGGTCCTCACCTCGAAATGAAACGAGCCGCGAGGAAGGCTTCCTCGCGGCCCGAATCATTCACATGCATGCACCCGGCAGGAGCCGGGAAGGACGGCTAGGGCTCTCCCCGGCGCGGCTTGTCGGAGTCGACCGCGTCCTTGATGGCGCGCTTGGCGTCCTCAATCTTGCCCTTGATGGCGCCCTTGGCGGAGTCACGCTTGCCCTCGGCCTCCAGCTCACGGTCGCCGCTCGCGACGCCGACCACTTCCTTGACCTTGCCCTTGGCCTTGTCGGTCCACTCGCCCATGACGGGTCTCCTTTCACAACAGACAGCGCGTTCGAGTCAGAGTGTGGGCATTCCAGAAAGGCCGCGCAGGCGCCCCAGGGCCGCTCGCCTGAGCGGCAACCAGGCGCGAAGAGCAGAGACGAGCAATTCTTGAATTCAATGCCAGCCACTCTCTGACAAGCGCCGCATTTCCATACACGCTGGATGAGGCGGAACGGGACTGGACATTGACGGCGAGCAATTCGGGACGCACGCTGGGGTCACTGCTACCCAGGAGCACCGCTTCCCCGATGGCCACCTCCTCGCTACCGACCCCTGGCGCCCTGCTACGCCGGCTCTACCTGCTGCGGTCTGTCGTCACCACGGTGGCCTTCACGCCCGCAGTCTACGTCGACATGCAGTTGCTCGACCTGTCGGGTGCGCGGGAGTTCAAGATTTTCCTGGGCATCATCACCCCGGTGGTGCTCGGCCTGTGCGCGGTGGTGCAGCCGCTGGTGGTGATGCCGTGGCTGATGAAGCGCGCCCTGAGCGCCCAGGGGACGACGCGGGTGGAGCGGCTCATTCGCATCCCCTCCAGCATCGCCTTCGTGGAGATGATGGTGTCGTGGACGCTGGGCGGCATCCTCTTCAACGGCGGCGCGGTGCTGCTCCTGGACCGGCCGGCGTCGGTGGTGATGGTGGGCGTGGCGGTGGCGGTGAGCGCGGGCCTCTTCAGCAGCCCGCTGGCGTACATGCTGTTCGAACGGGTGATGATGCCCACGGTGCTGGACGCCTATCAGCGCGCGCCCAGCACGAAGCCCGCGGGTGAGGGCTTCGCCACGCGCCAGCTCTGGCTGCTGCCCGCGATGGTGGTCTCCGCGCTGCTCATCACCTGTCTGGCCAGCATCGTCACGCTGCACCTGCGCCTGGAGCGCGGCATGGGCGCGCTGGCGGCGGACCTGGCGGCGCAGGGCGACACCGCGGCGGCCGAGCGCGTGCAGGCCACGGTGCGGCCGCTGGAGGCGGAGCTGGTGCAACCGGTGGTGGTGCTCGGCGGGTATGCCGCGCTGGGCTCCATCCTCACCGCGGCCTGGGCGGCCCGCCGGCTGGCCCGGGGGGCTCGCGCGGTGGGTGCGTCCCTGGAGGCCCTGGTGGAGGGCCGCGCCACGCCGCCACAGTGGGTCTCCTCGGATGAAGTGGGCGACCTGGCGGCGTCTACGTGGCAGCTGTACCAGCGGCTCCAGGAGATGCCGCGCTCGCTGCGCGCCTCCGCGGGAGACCTGGCCGACGCGGGCCAGCGGCTGTCACAGGCCAGCTCCCAGCAGAACCAGACGCTGTCGCGGCAGGCCGTGGCGCTGCACCAGGCGCGCGCCACGGCGCAGGAAATCCAGCAGGCGTCCCACGTCACGCACTCGCGTGCCACCAGCATCCTCCAGGTGGCCGAGCGCGCCGCCGCCGTGGGCAAGCTGGGTGAGGAGTCCCTGGCCGGCACGGAGAAGGGGCTCACCGTCATCCGCGACATCGCGGCCGGGCTGCACGAGCAGATGCTCGACCTGGAGCAACGCGCCCGCGAGGTGGGCCGCGTGTCGGAGGTGGTGAAGTCGCTGGCGGACCAGTCCCACATGCTGGCCATCAACGCGGCGATTGAAGCCACGCGCGCGGGCGAGCACGGCAAGGGCTTTGGCGTGGTGGCGCGGCAGATGCGCGACCTGGCGGACCAGTCCGTCCGGGCCACCAACCAGGTGCGCGGGCTGCTGGAGAGCATGGCCACGGCCACCCAGCAGGCCACGGCGATGTCGGACCAGGGCGCGGAGGGCGTGGCCGAGGCGCTGGAGCCGCTGCGGCACAGCGGCGAACGGCTGCGCGAGCTGGCGGGCCTGTCCAAGGAATCCGCGGCGGCGGTGCGGCAGATTACGGAGGCCGTGTCGCAGCAGCACGCGGGCGTGGACCAGCTCTTCGCGGCGGTGCGCGAGTTGGATGAGCTGACGACGGACACGCTGCGGCACCTGGACACCACGCAGCAGGCGGCCTCGGCCGTGAGCCACGCGACGGGACAGGTGTCGCAGTTGGCTGAACGCTACGTCTGATGTGGCGGCTCGCCCGTGCTCAAGCGCGGGCGAGCCATCGCATCAGCCGTTGGAAGGTACGTCGTCCTCCGCACGCGCGGCGAGCATGGGCGTGAGACGCCCCTCCGAGCTCAGCACTGGCGTGCGCAGCAGCACGGCGAGCTGGCCCACGAGCACCGCCAGCCGCGTCAGCCGCTCCCGGGGCTCCTCGCCGCCCGCCTCGAAGCTGGCCGCGTCCAGGTAGGCGAGCTGCGCCGAGGCCCGCCCATGCAGTCCCGCCACCCGCTGCTCCAGCGCCGTCAGCCGCGTGCGCAGCGCCCCCAGGAACGCCGTCGTCCGGGCCAGCAGCGCGGAGGCCTCATCGAGCGCCCGCGCACCCTCCTCTGGAGCGCTCCCTGACAGGATGGCGCGGGCCGAGATGGCCGCGTACAGCGGCGTCCCATCCAGCACCACCGGCGGCGAATCCTCGTCCAGCCAGCCCCGGTCCAGCCACGCCAGCACGGACTCCAGCTCGGCGGGCACCTCGACACCCGCGCCCAACAGGGGCCCGTTTCGCCGCGCCGCGCGGGACGGGGATTCGCGCAGGAGCGCGCGCAGTGCTTCCAGCGCCTCGGGTTCGAGCAGCTCGGCTTCCTGGACGTGCCCCCAGCGCTCCAGCCGCGCCAACAGCGCGCCGAAGGGCACCAGCACCTCCGCGTGCACCCGCGCCTGGAGCGCGCCGTGGGAGGCCACGCCATCGCGGACCTGGAGGCGGTCCGCCCGGAGCGCGGCCACCGCCCCGCGGTGCCGCTCACGCGCCTGGGCCAGCCGGGCATCTTCTGGCGTGGTGACGCCAGTCTCCGTCAGCACCTTCCGCACACCCAGGCCCAGTGCCGTCAGCACCAGGCCACCCACCGCGAATGGGATGAAGAAGGGCATGCCTCGCAACTATGCCAGCTTCGTCCCCGTCCCGCCCGGCGGATGCGGGCGGCCCTTCCCCGCCTGCCGGGTGGGCGCGCCACCCGCTGGCGCGGCGCTCACCCCGCGCGAGCTTGAACGGGCGCCTCCGGCTCCAGCGGCGGCACATACGGCCAGCCCGGCAGCGGGCCCCTGCCCGCCTCGCGCGTCAGGTAGTCCGCCGCGATGTTCGCGCTCTCCATGATGGTCAGCAGGCCGCTCCCCGGATGCGTGCCGCCGCCCACGAAGTACAGCCCTTCGATGTCTCGGTTCTTCACCTTGGGCCGCAGCGGCCCCAGCTGCAGCCACGTATGCGACAGGTTGAACACCGCGCCCCGGAACACATTGAAGTCGTCCCGCCACGTCTCCGCCGTGAAGTAGCGCTCTTCGCGGATGTGCTCGCGCACGCCCTTCAGCCCCACCTTCTCCAGCATGGCGGGAACGCGCTCGCGCAGCGCCTGCTCCGTCTTCGCCCAGTCCACCGGACGTCCCGTGTTCGGCGTGGGCACCAGCACGTACAACGTCGAATGGCCCGCCGGCGCGCCGGACGGGTCCGTCACGCCCGGATTGCACACGTAGAAGGGCGGGTCCTCCAGGTCGACGTGCCGGTCCTCCAGCGCGTCACGGTCCGTGCGCCGCGCGGACTCCGACAGGTAGATGAGATGGTGCGGAAGGTCGGCGTACACCGTGTCCAGGCCGTAGTACGCCATGAACGTGCTGCACGAATACTTCGCCCGCTCCAGCGCCGCGTCCGTCAGCCGCGAGCCTTCCCGCGCCTCCGCCGGAATCAACGACCGCGCCGCATAGGCCAGGTCCGCGTTCACCACCACCGCGTCCGCCTCCAGCACCTCGCCGCCCACGAGCTTCACGCCCACCGCGCGGCCCGCGTCCACGCGCACCTTCTCCACCGGCGTGCCCATGCGGAAGGTGGCGCCCAAATCCTCCGCGCAGCGCATCATGCCGCGCGACAGCTCGCGGAAGCCGCCCTCCACGTGCCAGACGCCGAAGGCCAGCTCCAGGAAGGGAATCACGCTGAACACCGACGAGCACGTCGTGGGGTGCAGGCCCAGGTACTTGGACGGGTACGCCAGGGCGTACGTCACCCGGTCATCGTGGAAGAAGCCGTCCAGCTGCCGGTACAGCGTCTGCCAGGGCTTGAAGCGCAGCGTGGGCGCCAACCGCCACGGCGCGTAGTAGCCCAGGTTGTCCGCGGAGGTGCAGATGAACTTCTCGTAGGCGATGCCGTACTTCTCCCGCCCGTCCTCCATCCATTGGCGCAGCGCGGACGCCTGCCGCGGGCCGAACTTCGCCAGCTCCGCCTCCATGCGGTCCAGGTGCCGGGTGGTGTCCAGGTGCGTGCCGTCCCAGAAGTGCACCCGCGTGTTGACGTCCAGCGGGAGCAGCTTGACGTAGTCCTCCAGCCGCCGGCCCGCGCGCCGGAATATCTGCTCCAGCACGCCCGGCAGTTGGAGGATGGAGGGCCCGGTGTCCACCGCGTACTCGCCCGACGCGCCCAGCGTCAGCCCCTTCATCCGCCCCCCGGGCACCGCGTCCTTCTCCACCACGGTGACCCGGAAGCCCTGCCCCGCCAGGTTGATGGCGGCCGACAAGCCCCCCGGTCCCGCACCCACGACGATGACGTGCCGCACGCTGCCTCCCTCGCTCGCTTGCCATGCCCTACCGGATGCCAAGGCCCTCCGGTACCCGGGTGAACGGAATCCCACCCACTCATTCACCTGGCGAACGCGCGAACCGGCCAGGACGTTACAAGAGCACCGTCCGGCACTGGCCCCCGGGTGGACACCATTCCAGCCTTCTTCCGCCACCGTGCCACCGCATTCCTCCTCCCACCTGCGCCGCAACGCCGCCGCCTACTGCGTGGTCCTGGTGGGGCTGCTCCTCACCGCCGCGTCGGCGGCCTATGTGCAGCAGAGCATCCACGAGCGCCGCCTGCGCCGCTTCGACGGCGCGGTCCATGACGGGGTGCTGGGCCTCCAGCAGCGCCTGGAGCTGAACCAGACCCTGCTCCAGGGCGTGCATGGACTGTTCACCGGCAGCCGCTTCGTGAGCCGGGAGGAGTTCGACGCCTACCTGGAGAGCCTGGAGCTGAACCGCGGCTTCCCAGGGCTGGAGGGCATCGGCTTCGCGCGGTGGCTTCGGCCAGAGGACGTGGCCCGGTACGACGCGAAGGTCCGCGGCAGGCAGGAGCCAAGCCATCCCGTGTGGCCCCCGGGCCCACGCGAGGCCTACACCGCCATCGTCATGATGAACCCCCTGGACGCGCGCACGCAGCAGGGCCTGGGATTCGACATGCTCACCGAGCCCAGCCGCCGGGCAGCGATGCTGCGCGCGCTGGGCACGAGGCGCCAGGCCGCCACCCACAAGGTGCGGCTCATCCAAGGCTGGGAGGACGCCGCGGGCCGCGTGGGCATCGTCATCTTCATCCCCGTGTACATCCGCCCGAAGGACGCCCAGCCCCCCGGCCCCCCCACCAAAAATCTGCGCGGCTTCGTCTACCTCCCCCTCGCCATGGAGGACCTGATGAGCGAGCTGCACTTCATCGGCTTCCAGGAGACCATCGACCTGGAGGTGTACGACGGGACGGAGGTCCGCGACGACGCGCTCCTCTATGCGTCCAGCTCCCCGGCATCGCGGGGTGCCCCCGCCCTCCAGCAGGACGTGAGGATACCCGTGGCCGGCCAGACCTGGACGCTGCGGTTCAACGCGCGCCAGGCCTTCACCGATGCCAGCACCACCGGGCAGCCCGGCACCGTCGTGGGCGCCGGGCTGCTGGTGACGCTGCTGCTGTTCTTCATCACCCGCTCGCAGGTCCGCGCCCGGACCGTGGCCGAGGCCGCCAACACGGAGCAACAGCGGCTGACCGGCGAGGCCCGCGACGCCGTCCAGGTGCGCGACGACTTCCTCAGCATCGCCGCGCACGAGCTGCGCACGCCCCTCACCAACCTCAAGCTCCAGCTCCAGTTGCTGTACCGCCAGCTTCGCGGCGAGGGGCCCCTGGACGTGGAGAAGCTCGCGCAGCGGGTGCAGTCCAGCGAGCGCCAGACGTCGCGCCTGGCGACCCTGGTAGACAGCCTGCTCGACGTGTCCCGGCTGGCGCGCGGCCGGATGGAGCTGAACCTGGAGCCCGTGGACCTGGACGAAATGGTGCACGAGGCCGTCCGCCGCTTCGAGACGGAAGCCAGGACAGCGGGGGTCCAGGTGACGGTGGATTCGCCCGTCCCCGTGACGGGCCAGTGGGACCGGATGCGGCTGGAGCAGGTGCTCACCAACCTGCTGTCCAACGCGCTCAAGTACGGCCACGGCGCCCCCGTGGACGTGCGCGTGCGCTCGGACGAAACACAGGCGACGCTGGAGGTGGAGGACCACGGCATCGGCCTTCCGCCGGAAGACGCGCAGCGCATCTTCGGCCGCTTCGAACGCGCCGTATCCAGCCGCCACTATGGCGGGCTGGGCCTGGGCCTCTTCATCACCCGCCAGCTCGTGGAGGCCCTGGGAGGCCGCATCAGCGTGACCAGCACCCCGGGCCAGGGCGCCACGTTCACCGTCGTGCTGCCCTTGAGCGGCCCACGAGCCGTGGCTTGACGCTCCCTGCCTTGCGGGGAAGCCCGGCAAGGCCCTTCAATGACAGGCAGGAGGATTCACGTGTTCCTGTCTGCAATGACATCCGCGCTCGCGAGCGCCCTGCTGCTCACCGCCGCGCCCCTCTCCGTCACCATCGAGCCCCTGGGCTTCTCCGTCCAGAACGTCAACAAGGAGGTCCGGGTGACGAAGGTCCTGCCGGGCAGCATCGCCGCCCAGGAGGGGCTCGAGCCCGGCATGCGGATTCTGAGCATCGAACGGCCGATGCGGTCCTTCGCGCGCGACCCCATCCACCTCCTCAGCCAGGAGGACCTGCGCGACGCCCTGATACCGACGTGGGACGAGCCGCTCTCGATTCGCATCAAGACCGCCAGCGAGGAGCGATATTTGCGCCTCCGCCGGACCGACCCACGCCCGGCGCAGGAGTTCCCCGACACGCCCCTCACCCGCGAGCAGGTCAACCGTCTGACGCGGTTGGAGCGCAGCCGCTACTCCTTGTGGCAGGCCCAGCATGCCGGCATGCACGCGCCCCCCATGCCCATGCCCGAGTTCGAGCTCGGGCAGAAGCAGGCCACGGCCTACGTCAAAGCGGATGTCCTGCTGACCGTCATGGGCGGAGGAAGCACCCCCACCCACGTCTATGCCAGCGCCACCGTGCTGACGCCCTGCGAGGGCGCGCTGGAGAAGCTCGTGCTGCGCGGCGCGCCCGCGGGCGGGGCCCCGCTCCAGCTCCGGCCCGATGTCCGGGGCATGAATGCCAGCGTCCATGTGGACCTTCCACTCTGGAAGCCCGCGGCGGCCATCCAGGCCTGCCGCGCCGCCGCGCCGTCCTCCGTGCCGTCCTTGGAGTCCCGCGTGAAGGCGGAGCTGCATTGCCAGGGCGCCCCCGTCCAGAAGCGGGAGTTCACCGCGACGCTGAGGGTCTTCTGTGACGAACCGCTGCCGGCGGGAATCCGGGACGCGCGCAACGTGCTGTCACTGGCGGGGACGCGCAGGGCGGATGACGCCCCCGCCCTCGTCCATCAGTTGGAGGTGGGCGCCAATGGGACGCTCGGACTGGACGCGCGGCTGGATGGCATCGTCCCCCCGCCAGTCGAGGTCAGCCTGGTGGAGCTGGATGGCAAGGGGAACACGGCCCGGCGCCATGCCACGAAGAAGGTCGAGCCCGAGATGGCCGAGCTGCCGTTCCAAGTCACGCTCGACACGCGCACGGCGCGAACCGCGCGGCTGGCCGCGGCGCTGCGCTTCGCCGACGGCAGCACGCGGCTGAGCTTCCCGGCGGACGTGGCCATCGTCACGCGGGAGGAGGTGGCCGCGCAGCAGCAGCAGGCCGAGGAGGCATTCCAGCGATTGATTGACTTCAATCGCAAGCTCTCCCAGCAGTGGCCCTCCGCCTGTGATTCGCTGGCCGAAGTGACGGCCTGGACCCAGGCCCAGCCGGAAATCGAATGGGCCGCATCCAGCCCAAGCTCCAGCATGACCTATCAGATGAAAGGTTCCAGCGGGCTCAACGTGCTCAACTGCCACAGACACCACCGCTGAGCCTCGCGGGCCTCCCGCCCGCTTCTTGACTTTTCATGAATTCCGCCTAAACAGCCACTGAAATTGAGAATGCGTATCGTTTTCACCTGAAACCCACAGCTCCGTTCCGGGTGAAACGGCGCCCCACTCCACTTACAGGAAGGCCGTATTCATGAAGCATCTGTTTGCCCGCTCGGGTTTCCGACTCTCCGCCGCTGCGCTCGCGCTGTCCCTGATGGGCGGCTGTGACGACTCCGGCGACGACTACACCGGCCCGCTGTACGCCATCACCACGCAGGACCTCAACGCCGACCCGGCGGCGAGCTACGTGGTGGTGACGCGTGAGGCGGAGCAGACCGCGCGGCTGTCGCTGGACGGCGCCATCAAGGTGTCCGGCCGTGCGCTGGGCGTGGGCATCCGCAAGTCAGGCCAGGTCTACGTGGTGTCGGACGACAGCCCCGTCGTGACGCGCTACTCGCTCACCGAGGACGGCGGCCTGGAGCAGTCGGGCACGGTGAGCTTCGCCAGCCTGGGCGTGATGTCGCTGGGCGAGTACCAGGCGAACTTCCAGTTCGTGTCGGCGACGAAGGCGTACTTCTTCGACGGCATCACCGCGCAGGCGGTCATCTGGAACCCCACGGAGATGACCGTCACCGGCAACATCGCGCTGGGCGACCTGGAACTCGAAGGCACGGAGATGGCCTTCTCGGGCTCGGTCGTCTCGGACAACGGGCAGCTCATCATTCCCGTGGGCTGGCGTCCCGTGGCCGGCGTGGGCATCACCCCGAGGACGGGCGTGGTGGCCGTCGACACGGCGACGGACACGGCGACCCTCGTCACGGATGAGCGGTGCGGCTACGCGCACGACGCCGTGCTCGGCCCCGACCGCAAGGTCTACGTCGCGACGGAGGCCTACGCCGCGGCGGTGCACCGGGTGTCGGCCGACGCGGCGCCGGAGCCGTGCCTGCTGCGGTTCGACCTGCAGACGCGCACCTTCGAGGCCGGCTTCCACCGCTCGCTGTCGGAGCTCGTGGGCGGCGGCACCGCGGGCTCGCTCGTCCCCGGCCCGTCGGGCACGGCGTACCTGCGCGTGCTCGATGAGAGCGTCGCCCCGGTGCAGGAGGGCGCGCACCCCCGCGGCATCGCGAGCGGCGCCGGCTGGCAGTGGTGGGCGCTGAATCTCAGCACGCTGACGGCGACGCGGAACACCCAGTTCCCGGCCACCTCGGGCAGCAGCTTCCTCTTCCACACCGAGAACCAGACGCTCTACACCGAGTTCGGAGAGGGCTCCGCGTCCACGACGCTGCACGTGCTGGGCGACAACGGGCGGCCCACGCTGACGACGCAGGGCCTGTCCTTCTCCCTGCTCCAGCTGCGCTAGGCACCGACGCCAGCGGAAGTCCCCGGGGCTCCGCTCACGCGGGGCCCCGGCTGTAGCACCACCTGCTTTCACCCATCTCCTGGAGTGTCCATGCGTCTTCCGTTCCGCATCGCGGGCGTCGTCGTCGTGTCATCGCTGTGGTCCATCCCCGCCTTCGCCACCAGCACGGGCGTCACCGGCCAGACGGGCAAGACAGGCCCCACGTGCAGCACCTGCCACCAGGGCGGGGAGCTCCCCACCGTCGCGTTCGAAGGGCCCGCCACGCTCGCGCCGGGCGCCACCGGCCAGTACACCTTCATCATCCGAGGCGGTCCCGCCAGGACGGGCGGCGTGGGCATCGCCGTGGACAGCACGGCGGCCACGCTCCAACCCGGCGAGGGCATGAAGAAGCTCGGCGCCGAGCTGACCCATTCGCAGCCCCAGCCCTTCGCGAACAACGAGCTGCGCTTCAACTTCAGCCTCGTCGCCCCCGCGACGGACGTCACCCTCACCCTCTTCGGCGCTGGCAACTCCTCCAACGCGGACTTCCATACCGACGGAGACCGGGCCGCCGCCACGAAGCTGAGCGTGAAGGTGGGCCAGGGCACGCCAGGCATGGAGCCGGATGACAAGGACGAGGAGAGCGGAGGCTGCGCCGCCGCGGGCAGCGCGCCGCTGTGGGCCCTGCTGATGGCCGCCTCGCCCCTGGCCCTGCCGCGCCGCCGCCGGAGCTGAGACACCGTCCGCGCTCGGGATGAGGTCCACGCCTCATCCTCCGTGGAGGTGAAGATGCGCCATGCCCCATGCGCCTCTTCACCCAGCCTCAATCACCATATAAACTGGAGAGGTTTATAACCCGCATCCGGGAGTCTCCGTGCCCACCCACCCCACACAGCCCAGCCTCCGCCCGATTACCGAGGAGGAGCGGGCCCGGGCGCATCCAGCGCGACGGCCAACCCTCTTCCAGCTCGCGGGAACGCGGTACATCTATGTCAGCACCCTGGACGCACGTCCCAACGGCGAGGTCCTCATGCTGGCCGAGCGACAGGAGCGCCACGGCCTGAGCGGCCCGGTCCTCATTCGGCGCGTGCGCTCACCCGCCACGTTCGCGCGCAGGCAACGGATGGTGGAAGAGGTCCAGTTGGCCTACCGGCTGAACCACCCGGCCATCGCCAAGGTCCACCTGTTCACCGTCCAGTCAGGCAAACCCTACGTCATCATGGAGTACGTGGACGGCCCCACCCTGGACGGCGTGTTGAGCCTGATGGCCCTGCGGCGCCAGCCGGTCTCCACCGCCTTCGCACTGTACGTGGGCGCGGAGGTCGCCGACGCGCTGGCCTACGCGCACCGGCTGGCGGATGACCACGGGGCGCGGCTCGGGCTGATTCACCGGGACGTGAGCCCGCGCAACGTGAGCGTGGGAATGGGCGGGGAGGTGAAGCTGACGCACTTCGGCGCGGCCTACACGCATCTTGGCGGGCGCGAGGAGACCCAGGGCGGCCTGCGCAAGGGAGATGCCGCCTATACCTCGCCGGAGTACCTGAAGTGCCTGCCATCGACCCCTGCGGCGGACCTCTTCTCTCTGGGACTCGTCCTGCTGGAGCTGGCCACAGGACGCCACCTCTTCCATGCCGCCCTGGAAAGGCTGGCGGAGCCTCCTCCATGGCGGAAGCGGGCTCCCGTGGAGGAGGAACCCTCGCTGCCGCTCACGCACCTGATGATGTTGATGGACGCCTACACGCCAGACGACGTGGAGAAAGCAACCGCCGGTTTGCCCGAGGGGTTCCGGGCCGCGCTGAGGAAGGCCCTCCGCAAACCTGCCGCTGAGCGCTACACCACGGCGGAGGACATGCGAGACACGCTACGGGAGTGCCTCGTCCAGGTTCGGGAGGCCAGCGACGGCCGCCCCTATGGCCGCAAGGAAGCCGCCGAGGAGCTCGCCCGCCTCATCACCGAGGCCAGCCAGAACCGCGACGAGGCGGAGCCTGGAGACGAGCGTCTCTTCTCCTCGGGACTGGAGGCACATGAGCTCGGAGCGGCCACTTCCGCCGTGACGACCGAGCCCTGACGCCTCCTACCGGGTTAGCGCGCGGGCCATCGTGACAAGCGCCTCCAGCTTCGCCTCGTCCAGCTCACGCGCCAGCGTCACCAGCCGACGCAGCAGCGGCGGCTCCTTCTCCAGTTCACGCCGCTCGTCCTTGCCGGGCCGGGACAGTCCCAGCAGTTCGTCCGTGGAAATGCGAAGGACCATGCTCAGACGGCGCAGCATGCCCGCGCTGGGAACCATCTTTCCCCGCTCCACCCGGCTGTAGACCATGGGGTGCATATCCACCAAGGCCGCCACCTCCACCTGGGTCAGCCCCAGGCGCGCACGCGCCTCACGCGCCGCCTTTCCCACCATCATGCCCAGTTGTTCGTCCATACGCGGGAGAACGTAGCGCATCCCGAGGGGATGGCTGGGGTGGAAGCCACGGCCCTGCGCCTGGAGAAGCGAAGAGCGAGACTCTACTTTCGGAGTTCTAGAGAAGATAAACTCCCATATCTGGCCCGCGTCCCGCCTTCGTCCATTTCGCCACGCCCAGTCCATCCAGAGACAAGCCCCATGAGACAGGGAAGCGATGACCTTGACAGGAGGGGCTCGCGGCAGAGCGAGCCCCCTGGGGTGGGCGGATGAAGGCCCAGCGCCTTCGAGGGGACGTGGCCGTCGGCACCCAGGTGGGGGGCTTCGTCGTGGAGGGCTTGCTCGGGATGGGTGGCTGCGGCGCCGTCTTCCGCGCCCGGCGGGGCACCGCTCGCTTCGCGCTGAAGCTCCAGTCGCTCGCCGCGTTGGGCGGTTGGGCCCAGCGGGAGGTGGACATCCTCCGGAGGCTGGACCACCCCAATGTCGTGCGCTTCCACGCGTGCGGCCTGTGGCGGGACACCGCCCCCGAGTGGTTCTACCTGGCCATGGAGCTGGTGGAAGGCCGGCCGCTGAACCAGTGGGTGAACGAGGAGAACCCCAGCCCGCGGCAGGCGGCGGCGCTGGCGCTGGGACTGGCCCGAGGGCTCGCGGCGGCACACGCGGAAGGCGTCCTCCACCGGGACCTCAAGGAGTCCAACATCATGGTGCGGGATGCCACAGGGACGCCCGTGCTGGTGGACTTCGGCGTGGGCTCCTATCCCGGCGCGCCCCGCCTCACCCGGGAGGTGCTTCCCCCGGGCACACCGCAGTACCGCAGCCCGGAGGCGCTGGCCTTCCGCAAGTCGCACGCGGGCGTGGAGGGGGCGCACTACGCGCCCACCGCCGCGGACGACCTGTATGCGCTGGGCGTCGTCCTCTACTGGGTGCTGACGGGCCGCTCTCCCTTCCCCGCCCCGGGAACGCCGTCGGAGGTAGAGCACGTCATCTCCCAGCCACCCGAGCCGCCTCGCGCCGTGAACCCAAGGGTGCCCGGTCTGCTGGACGCGGTGTGCTCGCGGCTGTTGGAGAAGCAGCCCACGGCGCGCTTTCCCAGCGCCGCCGCCACGGCCGAAGCCCTCGAGGCAGCGCTGTCCGCCGCGGACGGCGAGTGGGACCGGCCAATGTGCGCGTCGTGGGAGGAGTCACCCGAACTCCCGGCGCCACCTCCACCACAGGATGGGCTGGAGGCATGGCTGCACCAGGGTGAGCCCGCCTTGTCGCCGCCCAGGCGAGGCAGACGACCGGGGCGCGCCCGGCCTTCCGCCAACGGTGGCCGCGCGAGTCCAGGGGACGCACGGGAGGAGGCGTTGCCACGGTCAGGGTTCGCCGTGCCTTCCAAGCGGATTTCGCCGGGGGCCCCACGCTCCAGGAGGCCCGCCACACTTGCGCTCATGGCGAGCCTCCTGGCCGCGCTGACGCTCGCATGGGCACTCACGCGGCACGAAGGCTCGCCGCCAGCGAGCAGGGAGCGTCCAGAAATGGCGTCACCGCACGCCTCGCCGGAAGCTGTCCGGGCCGCGGCCCCGCCCCTACCGGCGGCCCTCCTCCCCGCGACCGCTGCCCCTCCCATGGCGCGCGACCCGAAAGAAGCATCACCCGTGAAGAAGCCAGACATCGCTCCCTCATCTCCCCCGTCACGGACATCACGCTCGGTGGGCACGCTGGCCCGGCGCGCCGCCGCCACGGCCGCCGCATGCACCGCGCTGGCCTGCCCGAGCGGGCCCGAGGTGCGTCCCGCGCCACCCTCCGAGCCGTGCCCAGAGGGCGCGCTGCAAGCCATGGAGGCGCGAGGTCTCCGCGTGGGTGAGCTGGGCTCCATCCTCTTCATCCGCGGGGAGCCGAGGAATATCACCGTGAGCGAGGGCTGGGTGCGCGTCCGCGTCGGGGCCACGCCCTATGACCTGGCGAATGCGACCCTGAGCGGACGGCTCAGCGTGAGCGAGCGGGTCTACGGCCGCTTCACGGAAGCAGAGAAGGACGGCGAGCGCTTCCCCGTGTGCATTGAGCTCCTCTACCCGGGCGACGATCAGCGCGGCTCGCCTCGCGTGGCAGGAAACCATCCGCCCGCCGAGCCCATCATCTACTCCGTCTCGGGCCTGAAGGTGGTGAGGCGCTTCGAGTGACACTGCGTTCCCGCACCTGGGGTCTCCCGTGATGAATGCCTCTGCGGCGGCCCTCCTCATTCACTCGCTCTTCATGGCACAGGCGGCCTCTCCCGCACCGTCCCCTACCGCCCCCTGGACACCGATGGCACGGCGCCTCACGGTGGGCCTCCAGTCCCCCCGGTCCGCCACACCGCCCCCGGAAGTGCGCATCAGCCCCGGGATGGGCACGCTGCTGCTCTTCGACACGGCAGTGGTCCGCGCGGAGTTGGAAGGCGAGAAGCGCTTCACCCGCGTTCGGCTGGCGGGTGACACCCTGACGCTGATGCCCTCCACGAGCGTGGAGGACGGCGAGGAGTTGCGGCTGACCGTCCACTTCGCGGATGGCGCCGCGCCCGCGAGCGCGACCTTCCGGCTGGTGCCCCACCCCACCCTGGCCGACCGTCAGGTGGAGGTCCACCGACAGGCCCGAAGCGCGGACTCGCTCCATGCCGAGTTGATGGAGAAGGAGGAAGAGGTGCGGCGCCTTCGAGAAGAACTGGCGCGGATGGAGGCTGCCCGGAGCCTCCCAGATGGCCTCACCGGCATGCTGGCCACCAAGTACCTGGACAAGAATGGCGTGCGGGCGCTCTGGCTTGCTGGGCAACTCGTGCGCCACCCACGCAACGCGCTCCACGTAGCGAACGCGACGACCTATCGCGCCGCCGCCCAGGTGGCGGTAGCCGTCGAATCCGCGGAACTGCGCGGGGGCGCGCCATGGGAGGCCCGAAGCGCGACGCTGGTTCCCCGCGAGGGGCCCGCCCTCCGCGTGCTACGCGTCTGGCAGGCCGCGCCCACCACCGCGGGCATGGTCGGCCAGTTCATCGTAGAGGCGGAGGCCACAGACACCATGAGCCCGGGGCCCTACACGCTGACGGTCTGGGCGGAGGGCGACAAGCGCTCCGTCATCTTGGGCAACCTGATGTTCCCGTGAGTACTTCCGCCGGGCGCAAGTCATCCCATGCAACGCCCGTGTCCTCGCCAGAGGCGGGGCGCGTCCCTCGCACACGGGACTTTGAGCCCTGGAGCGCGAATCCACCACGCTTCGCCAAGCAGTTGATTGAGAAGGCCTGCTGGTGCCGGTAGCGCACGGACTGTTTGCCTACCCCAATCGAAGCAAGTTTGGGTTGGTGCCACCAGGGGACGATGCGCTCATGCGCGCGTTCCTGGGAGAGGGGCCCTTCGTCTTTACCAGCCCCGAACGCAGGAACGCGCTGGGACGCGGCACGACAGCCGTGTTCGCGGCGACTCTCATCTACAACTCGAAGCGTTCCGGGCACGTTGAACTGGGTGACCGCCGCTTCGAACTACGCCGCGTGGCATTCCCGCTGGCGCCATCGCAGGAATGGTTCGTGGTTGAGCTCTTCGAGAACGCGGAGCGCGCTGGCACGTCGCGCACGGAACTGGCCAAAGCGCTGACGCGCGCACTCCCGCGCAATGCCTTTGACCGCGAACGCCTGACGGAAATGGCGCAGCGGTATGGGACCAAAGCGACGCGGGTGCCGATCTCTTCGGCGCTCCCGGCCACCTCCACTTGAGCTTCATCCACGAAGACCCGGCGTTCGACGACCTGATGCGAATCGTCGCCAAAATCGAGCCCGGAAGCGTCCCCGCAACCACTCACCCCCGCGCTATCGACACCCGCTTCAGGGGCCCCCTGCGCGGTGACTCGCCTCGCACCTCGCAATGCGGGCGAGGGCCTCCACGCGCAGCCCAACCTTGCGCGCTCCGCCGCATCCCCGCCAGACGGAGCTCGTGCAGCGGATACAAGACTTCCTGACTGTGCCTACCGCGTGACGACGCTCTTCAGCCCTGTTCGTGTCTCGAACTCCTGGGCCAGTCGCTCCAGCTCCGCCGAGTCCTCGCAGCCCAGGATGAATGAGAAGGTGGGCTGCGTCGGGTGTCGGTAGAGCAGCAGCGCGGCGTCTCCTCGCTCGTACAGCGCGCAGTGCTCGGCAGGCGGGATGCGCTTGAATCCCTTCTCCTCGGCCAGCGCAGTCACCACGTCCAAATGGTAGCGAGTTGCGGCACTAGCTACCTTGGGTGTCGAGAATGTGCGCCGGAAGGGCAGTTGCGGGAGGCGCAGCTCCTTGAAAGCCTCATAATAGAGGAACTCCTCCAGTCCTACGAATTGGGGGGAGCTTCCCTCTGGTGGGTAGTTTTCCTCAAGCAGTCTGTTGACGACCATGCAATCGTCGACTCCATGAGGACTCAATCGATCAAGGAACCAATCCCAGCTAGAGGGTCCCTTGTCTCCAGCGAAATAGATGTAGCGGCCTCTTTGAAGCCAAGACCAGCTGTAGGCTCCGAGCGCGCCATCAATGGAGAGGGATGCCTCGGCAAGCTCAAGGCCCCCCATGCTCTTTCCCATCGATTCCAAGAAACGGCGGTAGGCGCCTGGGAGGGGGCCCGCGTTTTTTTCCAGTACCGAGATATCGTGCCTGTCAGCTGGTGAAATCTTCTGGGAAAAGCCAGGGAGGTACTTTTCGACAAATTCAATGAACGCTTTCATGTGATTTCTAGCTCAAGGACACTTTGTTTCGCAGTACATGGCAGGGAGATTTTCCTGGCAGTCCGAGCAGGATGGGACATTCTCGCCATTGCTAAATGTCTGTTCGCGCTCCTCTAGTTCAGAGAGCATTGTCATACCCAGGTCTTCTACCCGAGCCTTGAATTTGATTCTGGGCCCCCGGTCGGGCTTGATTCCATCCACGAGAGGGTAGAAAAGCCGCTCGACGAGCTGCTTGGGCTTGTGTCCTCCATGTTTTTCCATGATTTGCTTGGCAGCGCAGTCCCAATCTTCTCGCTTGGCTCCGGAGTTGACAATCGGGCTCGCGCATTCGAAACCGGCTGATTCTACGGCATTCAAAAAGCCGGGAGGCGCATGTCCTGAGCATGCTGCCAGTTTTCTGTTGGCGCACATGCAGATCATGACGCCAATCATATAGCCCTTGGAGTATGTGAGTGTTTCACCATTCCTGCGAAGCACGGCATTTTGACTGAAGAAGCTATCGAGATTGCTTATCTGTTTGCCCAGGACGGCGATTTCGACCGGCAGTCTTGCCATTTCTTCTTTCTGTTTTGAGTCTAGGCCTTTCCCTCTCCTTCTGTTCTCCTCGGAGCCCTTCCCCTCAAGCTGGTCGAGGAGCTTTTCCTTTTGATTCTTCTCCTTAGCGAGCTTGCTGCGTTGGAGTATCTGTTCGTTCTGTGCATTGAGCGCTTCCTGGAGCCGTTCAAACAGCGTCGCAATCGCCGTCTGCGTCTCTTCTCCCGCCTCCAGTGGATGCGTATTCCCGCAGAGCGCGCACGGGATGTCGTCTCCGTAGATGACGGTCATGACGCCGGAGGCCTGGATGATGCCCGTCATGGTGGCGGCATTCGCGGGGCTGCCGGACGGGCCGCAGTTGTTGAGCATGGGGTCGCCCAGCAACTGCACATTCCTCCCCTCGATTTTGACGTTCATCGAGCCGGGGCCGATGAACTTCGTCGCGCCGTGGGTGTTGCTGGAGGTGAGCCCGCCTCCCGTCCCCTTGCTGGCCATGTCCCCCTTGCTGCCGAAGCTGGCGCCGGCAATGGCGACGGGGTGCCCGTTGATGGTGACTGTCTTCGAGTACCCCTCGGGGGCGTCGCCGCTGTTGCCGATGTTGGGCAATGGCGTGGGCACGAAGGGCGCCGGCGGGCCGGGCATCTTGCAGACGTTGGGCAGCGTGGCTGAGGCGACGCCCGAACTGCCCTGGGTGACGGGCGTCCTCGGGGCGTTGACGGTTACCTTGGCCATGGCTTCGCTCCTTCCTCACTTCCGGACAGTGGCTCTTCCAGTAGTGCGGCGGCGCGCAACCCGGCTTCCGAACTGCCCCAGAGTAGCGCACGGGGGCCGCTCGCGTACCGGCGCCGCCAGGCCTGCGCGCAGAGGACGAGGTTCAGCGCGCCCGTGGCGGCACCCACCTCGCCACAACTGCTCACAGGCGTGTGAATGACGGAAGCATCGCGGAACGCAGCCCCCAGCCGCAGGGCGACGAAGCCCCACTCCTCTGAGCGGTAGCGCTCGCCATTGAGGTCGCTGTGGACGGACGCCGCCACCTCGCGCGTGCCTTCCAGCGGCGCGAGTGCCTCACTCATGGCGGCCGTCAGCCCCTCGCCCAGGTTGAGGTCATCGGTGTGGATGAGCTTCGTCTCATGGGCTGTGGCGGCGGCGCGCACCGTGGCGTGGGGCACCAGTCCCCACCGGCGCGCGTCCGGCGCGGCCATCACCGCGACGAAGGCAGAGCCCTCGCTTGGTGCGAAACCCGTGCGCGTCCCTTCTTCCAGCCACTGGTTCCGCTCGCGAAGCCAAGCCAACGTTTGGACGTCATGGTAGCTGTCGACGCCCCCCACAATCACCAGCGGGGAGCGGGCGGCGCGGCCGACACGCGTCACGGCCTCTCGTAACCCCTCCAGCGCCGAGGCGTGGCCCGTCAGCCGAGGCTCCACCCGCAGGCGCAAGCGCTCACTCCCGAGGGCCGAGAGGGCGGCGACGACTCGCGAGGCATCCGCGGCCTTCCAACCCGGGCGCTCCTCGGGGAGGCCCACCAGCACCGGCACTTCGACATTCTCCAAGGGGAGGGCGGGTGCCAGCCTGGCGAGGACTTCCTCCAGCGCCGCGGCCCCCAGGGCGGCCATGCGCGCCGCACCGCTCCACTCCTGCGCGTCCAGCAGCCCGTCCCTGGCGATGAAGGACTCGGCCTGGCGCCCCAGCTCCGGCACCTGGAGGAGCCGCACGCGGCTGATGCCCGCGCGCACCGCCGCCGCGACGCTCTCCGCTGTCGTCCCCACGGGGGCACGTGCTCCTGATGCCACGAGTACTGCCTCGACACTCATGTCAGTCCGTCCTCTCGGTAATGGCCGTGAAGTCGAGGCAGTCGATGTCCTGCGGGCCGACCCTCAAGCCCGTCTGGAAAACCATGCGCACCTTCTTCACCTCGGGCTCGATGACGACGGTGCCCAGGGTGGCCTCGTGGAAGCGCCGGACGGCGCCGAACCAGGTGGTGAAGCCGAAGCGCAAGCGCGGCAGCGTGAAGTGGAGCGCGCCCTTCGGCGTGAGGTGCACCAGGGCTACCTTCTCTCCCCCCACGAGACAGCGTGAGGGCCGCTGGTCAGCGGGGGCGCAGAGAGCGAAGCGCTCGTCGAAGTCTCGCGGCAGCAGCGGGTGTCGCGTCTTCCGCCAGATCTCATCGAAGGTGCCCGCCAACTCCAGACGCGGCGACCAGTAGCTGGCGATGGGGCCAAAGCCGGCTGGCCCCGACTTCGCTGGGGTGCCCCGCAGGTACTCGACGCGGTGGGCGGGCTGGTCCATCAGGTGCGCCTCACGGCTGGCCACTCCGCGCCCCACGGGGTTGCGCGAGTCACTGACGTGCTTGCGCGTGTCCGTGTCGCGAGTGTCCGTACCTCCCCACGCCCACTCGTAGAGAATCGGCTGGGTGACGAAGGGCTTGGGGGACGAGGGCTTCACGCCCGTCAGGCCGCGCGTGTAGAAGCGCTCCCCGTGCACCACGAGCATCTTGTCCACGTCGTGGATGCGGACAGCCACCTCGACGCTGGGCGCGGGCCGCCCACCGGGCGCATGGGCACATGCGTTGATGAGGACGTCGGTGTGGGGCTTGGGAACGACGAGCTCGGCCTCGTAGCGCAAGCTGGAGTGGCCCGGTTCTCCCCAGTAGACGGGCTCGGGCAGCGGAGGCTCCTGCGCGTCCGCGAGGCGGAGATGGCCCGCGTCGTCGACATCGAAGGTCGCCTTGAGCGCGATGACCCAGAGGTGGTGGCCGTCCTTGTCGCGGACCCACGTCCGCTCGGCCGCGTAAGGTGTCTTGTTCTGAAGTGCCCACATGGTTGATGGCGAGGCGTGCCCAGGGACGGAGCGCGGCGTGGGGCCAGCCCTCAGCGCAGGCCACTGTCGAAGGACTGCGTGCGGATTCGGGCGGTGGCTGCCCGGGCCGTGGCCAGCTCCGCGCGCTGGACGTGCGTGAAGGCCCGAGTGCGCACCATCAACGCGCCCTGGCTCCGCAGGGCCAGCTCGCGGGCCAGCACATGGCGGCGCCGCATGGGACTGGTTTCCAGCGCCTCCACCAGCACGCTGCCATTGAAGGGGCGGCCGAGGAGGTACCGCGTGCCCTTCACGAAGCGCTTCTTCTCCTTGTCCCACCAGCTCCGAACGGTGGCCACATTCGGCCAGGGCAAGTCGTCCTCGGGCTTGAGCACCAGGGCCGCGTCCAAGTCTTCGTGCAGTTCTGGCGGCGGGGAATCGCTCTCGGGCCTCTCGCCTGGAGGCAGGGTATAGGGCTCCTCCAGCCGAAGGCCCGTCATGGCCGAGAAGGACTCCCCGGCCAGTTGGGCTACGCCGGGCACCTCCAGGTACCCGAGGCACGCCTCCATGGCCGACACCCGGCCGCTGAAGCCCAAGGCCCAAAGGGCATGGGGCCGCAGCGCCTCGACGTCCAGGAGCGCCAGCAGCAAGGAAATGTCCGCCTCGCTGCTTCCCATGGCGAGTAGCACCATGGCTTCGGGGCTGTCTGTGTCCCGTGCGCGCACGGCGGTGCGGCACGTCTCCCAGGCTTGCCTCACACCGGAAGCCACTCCTGTCTCCATCGCCACCGCCCGAATACCGGGGTGCGGGGAGTCCAGCAGCATGGGAAGCAGCCCTCGCGCAGCGTCTTCCGGCAAGGGCAGGGCGGCACGCAGGGTCGCAATCCGCGCCCGCTGCTCGTCATGGGTGAAGAAGCGCGCCAGCACCTCCGGAGGTGCCTCCTGGCGAAATGCCAGCGCCTCCAGCACCTCGGCCTGCAGCGCGGTGTCCTCCCGCTTCAACAAGTCGAGCAGGCATGTGCCCAGCCCTGGGGCCTCGCTGAGTTCCAGGGCCCGTCGAATGGCGGCGCGCGCTCCGGGCTCGGCCTCACGCAGTCGCAGCAGGACTTCGTCCACCTCTCCGAGGGCCAGCAGCGAGAAGGCCGCCGCGGAAATGCGGAATGCGTCCTCTGACTCGAAGGCGGGGCGCAGCACGGATTCAGCCGCGGTGGATGCGCCCACCACCAGCCCGTCCAGGTGCGCGAGGAGAAGCTCCTCCAACCTCGCAGTCTCAATCAGTGAAAAGTCTGGCGCCCCCAGCGCCTTCTCCCATTGCAGCCACCGGAACTCGGCCTCGTCGAGGTGCTCCTCCAGCACGTCTACCAACAACATGGTGCCCTCTCCCCTCGACTCCGCGAAGCGTGGCTGCAAGGGCTGACATGAACGCGCGAAGGATTTCCTGCTTCGCTTGCGACCGACGCGTGAGAGCCATTGCTTTGAACGCGGTGGCGATGGCGAGCATTAAGTGGAGAACGCGCGGCCGAGACAACGCGTGCCAAACCCTGTACGGCAAGTCGCCGTCATCCTGTGAACGGAGCAGACGGTGGCGTGGCTTGATTGGAGCAGAGCCCTTCAATGACATCGCACTTCGGGGCAGCGCAATTCACTGGCCAATACCGCCAAGGCACCAGCCCGTGGCCGGCGTCTTCCGGCCCGGACTGAGGAGCGCAAGTCGACGGACGCGGGCGCGCGACACCGTGCGGTCCTTCCTGCCGCGGCCGGACGCGCTGACGCCGGAGGGCGCCAAGGCCCGACAGCTCGTGGACTTCCTGCAGGCGCGCCGCGACGACGATGCCGAGCTCGGCGCGGCGACGAGCGCATCGCCCAGGACATCGCGGAGTCCTGTGGCCAGCGCCTCGCACCCAGGCGGCGCGGCGGACCTGAGCGCGACATGGCTCCCTCCAGGCCCCGAGGGCATCCGACGCTCGTCTCCTGGGCGGGTGATCGATCGTTCCCCCGGCCTCCCTGCGCGCGGGAGACTCCGTCCAGGCCCGGGGCACCCGTGGCACGTGTCGTGTTCCACTCGAAGCATGGGCCCGTCCCCCTGTCCCCACTGAAGACTGGTGGACACCGCGACCGAGGGCCGACATCAGTGTTCGACAGTGGCCACGTCCACGTCTATGTCCCAAGACATGACCCCCGCACCCACGGAGGTGCTGCTGTTCACCCTGAACGGCCAGCGCTACGGACTGCCCGCACCCGACGTGCGCGAGCTGGTACGCGCGGCGCGCCTGACGCCGCTCCCTCGCGCGCCTGCCGTGGTGGAGGGCCTGCTGGACCTTCGGGGAGAGCTGTTGCCGGTGCTGGACCTGCGCCTACGCTTCCGCCACCCGCCCCGCGCGCTGTCTCCCATGGACCACTTCATCGTGGCCTCCGCGGGCTCGCGCAGCGTCGTGCTACGCGTGGATCGCGCCGAGGGCCTGCGCGTCCTCACGCCGGATGAGTGGGACGCTACGCCGCGCCAGCTGCCGGGCGTGGGCTATGTGGCGGGCGCCGTGAAGCTGAAGGATGGGCTCGTCCTGGTCCATGACCTGCGCACCTTCCTGTCCGAGGCCGAGGCCCTGGAGCTGGATGCTGCCCTGGCCGCGCCGCAGGAGCCGGAGCCCGCGTGAATTGGGGTCCCTGGAGCCACCCGGGTCATGCGGCGGTGCTCGCGCTCGTGGAAGAGCGCGCCGGGCTGGTGCCGCCCAGCTGCCCCGCATCCGCCGAAGAAGGCATCGCCCGCGCCATGGAGCGGGCCGGGCTGAAGGACTTCGACGCCTACCGCGTGCGGCTCACGGAAGACCCCTCCGCGCTGGATGACCTGCTCATCGAGCTCACCGTCGGGGAGACGTATTTCTTCCGCACGCCCGAGCACTTCGAGCACCTGCGGAGCGTCGTGCTCCCGGAGCTGCGCGAGCGCCATGGCCCGGACCACACCGCGCGGATGTGGAGCTCCGCGTGTTCGTCCGGAGAGGAGCCCTACTCCATCGCCGCGCTGCTGATGGGCGAAGGCTGGGACGAGCACGTGGCCGTGTACGCCACGGACGTGTCGCGCGGCGCGCTCGCCCGGGCCCGGAAGGCCCACTACGGCGACTGGTCCCTGCGCGGCGGCTGGGCGGACCGGATGCGCCCCCACCTGCGCGCCGAGGGACGCCGGTACGTGCTGTCACCAGAGGTGCGGAAGCGCGTGCGCTTCAGCTACCTCAACCTCGCGCTCGACACCTGGCCGTCGGCGGACAGCGGCCTCTGGAAGCTGGACGTCATCTTCTGCCGTAACGTCCTCATCTACTTCAACCGGCCCACCATCGAGGCCGTCGCGCGCCGGCTCCACGACGCGCTGGATGAGGGCGGCTACCTCTTCACCGGCCCGTCGGACCCGCCGCTCGGTGGGCTGGCGCCGCTGGAGTCCATCCTCACCGAATGGGGCGTGCTGTACCGCCGGCCCCTGCCCGGAGCCACCCTCTCTCTGCCCGTCCCAGCCGCGTGGACCGAGCCCCCGGCGGTCACCGCCCCCACCTCGACGACCGCGCCCGCCTGGAGCCCGTCTTCCACCGGCGTGCCCGGTACCGCGATGGGCACCACGTCCCTGGGCACCACCGCGCCGGGCCGCGCCGGAACCGGGACGGCGACGGGCATCACTTCACCGGGCCTTCCTGGCGGCTCCGGAACATCGGCCATGCCCTCCGGCGCCATCACCGGGAGGCCGTCGCCCGCGTGGAACGCCCCCGGAGCGGATGGCGGCCGTGCGGGCGGGACACCAACACACGCGGCTGGCCCGCCCCGGTCCGCTCAAGGGACCATGGCGGGCACCAGTGCCCCCGAGAAACCGACGCACGCCCCCAGCGCGGCGGCCATGCACGCTGCCCGGCAGGCCCTGGCGCGGGGCCACTGGCGCGAGGCGGCCCAGCACTTAGGGGCATTGGACTCAGACGCGGACACCGCCGCCCTGGCGGTGCGCGCGCTGGCGAACCTGGACGCCGCCGCCGCCGTCTACGCCTGCACCGAAGCGGCCGCCCGGCACCCCTTGGTGGCGGGGCTGCGCTACCTGGAATCCCTGCTGCTGCTGGGACAGGGACGCGCGGCGGACGCGGAGCGCGCCGTGCGGCAGGCGCTGTACCTGGAGCCCACGCTCATCGTGGCGTGGCTCATCCTCGGGCGCGTGCTACGCAGGCACGGCGACACGTCCGGCGCCATGAAGGCCTGGCGCGAGGCGGAGCAACTGTGCAACGCCCTGCCTCCGGACGCGCCCGTGCCCCACGCGGACGGCGAGAGCGCCAGCAGGCTGGCGGAGGTGGCGTGTGGAGAGCGGTCACGCATGGAGGCAGCCCTGGCTGCCGGTGAGGAGCTGAGCTGATGCCGGGTTCCGGCAAAATCGACTGGGAAGCCACGCGCGCGCGGCTGGAGCGGCTGGCCACCCTGGAGAAGGAACAGGGCACCTTGTCGCCCGAGGAGGCCACGGCGCTGCTGGAGACCCGCGCCCGGGCACTCTCGCGCGAGCCCCGTCCCCAGGTCGACCCCGGCACCCTGCGCGAGGTGGTCCGCTTCAAGGCCGCCGGCCAGCGCTACGCCCTGGAGTCCCGCTTCGTGCTGGAGGTGGTGCGCGCGCCGGAGCTGGTGACGCTGCCCGGCGCGCCCCCCGCGCTGCGCGGCCTCACCCTGATGCATGGCGAGGTGCTCCCCGTGGTGGAGCTGGCGCCGCTCTTCGGACGCGCGCCTTCGGACGCCGCGGGCCCGCTGCTCGTGGTGGGCGTGGGGCGGGCGGAGCTGGGCGTGCGCACCGAGGAAGTGGAGGAAGTCACCGTGATGGCGAGCAGTGAGCTGCTGGCGCCGCCCACCTCCCTGAACGACGCCGCCGGACACCTCGTGTCCGCGGCCGACAGGGAGGGCACCCTGGTACTGGAGGGAGAGGCACTCCTGGGTGACAGTCGCCTCATGTTCGATTTGTCCGGCGAAGGAGCAGTATGAGCATCGGGAACCGCATCGCACTCGGATTCGGACTGTCGCTACTGATGTTGCTCATCGTGGCGGGTGTATCCTTCCAGGGCGCCAATCAGCTCACGACGAGCACGGCGGGCCTGCTGACGGCCCATGAGAACTTCCGCATCATCCGCGAGGTCCGCGCGCTGCTGATGGACGCCGAGTCCGGCCAGCGCGGCTTCATCCTCACGGGGGATGAGTCCTACCTGGTGCCCTACCGGGAAGCGGCGGTGGCGCTCCAGAATGACCTGTCCCGCCTGCGCGACGCCATGGCGGACCACCCCAACCAGCGGGCGCGCCTGAACCGGCTGGAGCCCATCGTCACCCAGCGGGTGAACCGGCTGGAGGAAGGCATCCGCCTGCGCCGCCAGGAGGGCCTGGAAGCCGGAGCGAAGTTCATCCAGACCGGCCAGGGCCGGGAGGCCATGCACCAGGTCAAGCAGGTCATCGACGAGATGCTGGTGGCGGAGCAGGAGCGCTGGGACGAGCACGCCACCGCCGCCCGGGACATGGCCCAGCGCATCCTCTGGGTGCTGGGCATCGGCACGCTGCTGGGCGTGCTCATCGTCGGCGGAGGCAGCTACATCATCACCCGCGGCATCACCACGCCGCTGCGCGCGCTCATGGTCGGCGCCGAGCAACTGGGGCGCGGGAAGCTGGAGCACCGCATCGACGTGAAGGGCCAGGACGAGACGGCCCAGCTGGCGCGCGCGTTCAACGACATGGCGGAGAAGCGCCAGCAGAACGAGGTCCAGTTGGAGAAGGAATCCGAGCAGCGCGAGCACACGCTCCGCACCGTGGCGGAGTTCGTCAATCAGCTCGCCGGCGCCAGCGCGGAAATCCTCTCCAGCACCACCGAGCAGGTGGCCGGCGCCCAGGAGCAGGGCAGCGCGGTGACGGAGACGGTGAGCACCATCGAGGAAATCACCAAGACGTCCGAGGAGGCCGCGGGCCGCGCCCGCGCGGTGAGCGACTCCGCCCGCCACGCCGAGGACGTGGGCCGCAGCGGCCGCCGCGCCGTGGAGGAGGCCGTGGGCGCCATGGGCGCGGTGCGTGAGCAGGTGGAGTCCATCGCCTCGCGCATCCTCGCCCTGGCCGAGCAGGCCCAGGCCATTGGCGACATCATCACCACCGTCAACGACATCTCCGAGCAGACGCACATGCTGGCCCTCAACGCGTCCATCGAAGCCAGCCGCGCCGGCGAGCACGGCCGCGGCTTCGCGGTGGTGGCCTCCGAGGTGAAGGCCCTGGCGGACCAGTCCAAGAAGGCCACCGGCCAGGTGCGCCAGATTCTGGGGCAAATCCAGAAGGCCACCCACGGCGCGGTGATGACCACCGAGGAAGGCACCAAGAGCGTGGCCACCGCCACCCGCGTGGTGTCCGAGGCGGGCTCCAACATCCAGACGCTGTCGGACCTGCTGGCCCAGGCCTCGCTGACGGCGGCGCAGATTGCCGCCTCCGCCAACCAGCAGGCCACCGGCATCGGCCAGATTCGTCAGGCCATGCATGACGTGAATCAGGCCACGCAGCAGGCCCTCATCTCGTCGCGGCAGACCGAGCGCGCCATGCAGGACCTCAACGGCATGGGCCAGAAGCTCAAGGGGCTGTTGGGAGAGTACGGGCGCTGATGGACCGCGACCGGTTGGCCCAAGCGCTGCTGGCCACGTTCCTCGAGGAGCTCGAGGGCCACGTCGTCTCGCTCAACCGCGAGCTGCTGGCCCTGGAGCGCGAGAGCGTGCCCGCGCGCATGGCGGAGCGCGTGGCGTCCCTGCTGCGCACGCTGCACAGCGTGAAGGGCGCGGCGCGCGCGGCCAGCGCCACGCTGGTGGAGACGGCCTGCCACCGCATGGAGGAGCTGCTGGAGCAGGTGCGTGACGCGGGCGCCGGCACGCCCGACGTGTACGAGCTGTGCTTCACCACCGTGGACGCGCTCGACGACGCGGGCCGGCGTCTGGCCGCGCGGGAGGACCTTGCGGGCTCGCCCCTGGAGACGCTGCTGCCCCAGTTGGAGCGCGCCGCCGGACACCGGGCTCACGCGCCCGCCCCCGCGCGCGTCGCGCCGCCACCGTCGCCTCCGCCCATGCTGACGGACGCGGTGCCGTCACCACCCGCCGCCCCGGCCAGCGTGGAGCCGCATCCAGGCGGCGGCGCGTCCCCCGGAGCCGAAGCGCTGCCCGTGCGCGTCTCCGCGCAGAAGCTGGACGCGCTGCTGGCACGCAGCGGAGAGCTGCGCGTGGCGACGCTCCGGCTGGAGGGCCGCGCGGACGCGCTGGAGTCGGTGCGCGAGGCGCTGGCGCTGGCCCGCGAGGCGGTGCTCGGCACGCCCGGCGAACAGGCGCTGCTGCGCGCGGAGACGGAGCTGGCGCGGGTGACGCTGGAGCTGGCCGCGGACCGCCGGACGCTGGGCGGCGTGGCCACGGGCCTGGACGACGAGGTCCGCCGCGCGCGCACCCTGTCCTTCGAGGAAGGCTGCGAGGGCCTGGAGCGCGCCGCGCGCGACGTGGCGCGCAGCCTGAGCCGGCAGGTGCGGCTGGAGATTCATGGCGGCGCGTTGGAGCTGGACCGCTCGCTGCTGCAGGGCCTGCGCGAGCCGCTGCTGCACCTGGTGCGCAACGCGGTGGCCCACGGGTTGGAGAGCGCCGAGGAACGCCAGCGACTGGGCAAGCCCGACGAGGGACGCCTCACTCTCTCCGCGCGACTCAAGGGCAGCCGCGTCGAGGTGACGGTGGATGACGACGGGCGCGGCCTGGACCTGGGCGCGCTGCGAGAGCAGGCGCGCGCCCGGGGCCTGCGAGTGCCTGAAAGCGACGAGGAGACCGCGCGGCTGGTGTTCCTGGCCGGCCTGTCCACCGCGACGCAGGTGACCCAGGTGGCTGGCCGTGGCGTGGGCCTGGACGTGGTGCGCATGCACGTGGAGGGGCTGCGCGGCAGCGTGGAGGTGGCGACCCGGCCAGGCCAGGGCACCTGCTTCGTCCTGGACGTCCCCCTCACGCTGAGCACGCTGCGGGTGCTGCTGGTGTCGGCGGGCGGGCAGACGCTGGCGCTGGCCAGCGAGAGCGTGGCGCGACTGGTGCGCCTGACGCCCGGCGAGGTGCGCGACGTGGAGGGCCGCCCCGCGTGGGCCTCCGGTGACGCGCTGGTGCCGTTGGCCTCGCTGGCGGAGGTGCTGGGGCTGCCGCCCGGCCCGCCTCGCGCGCGCCGGGGCGCGGTGGTGCTGGCCGCGGGCAGCGCGCGCGCCGTGGTGGTGGTGGATGAAGTGCTCGCTGAACAGGAGGCGCTGGTGCGCTCCCTAGGCCACCGCGTGCGCCGTGCCCGGCACGTGTCCGCGGCGGCGGTGCTGCCAGACGGACGGCTGTCGCTTTTGCTCAACCCCGTGTCCCTGGTCCGCGCGGCGGGTGGCCGCCCGGCGGCATCGCTCTTCCCCGCCCCCGCCACCCAGCGGACGCGGCGGCGGGTGGTGCTGGCGGACGACTCGCCCACCACCCGCGCGCTGGAGCAGAGCATCCTGGAGAGCGCGGGCTATGAAGTGGTGGCCTGCGTGGACGGTGCGGACGCCTGGGAGCGGCTCCAGTCGGGCGGCGCGGACGCGCTGGTGCTGGACGTGGAGATGCCGCGCATGGACGGCTTCGCCCTCACCGAGGCGGTGCGGGCCTCGCCGCGCTTCTCCCGGTTGCCGGTGGTGCTCGTCACCGCCCGTGGCAAGCCAGAGGACAAGGCGCGCGGCCTGCAAGCCGGCGCCAGTGCCTATCTGGTGAAGAGCGCGTTCGACCCGACGAGCCTGTTGGAGACGCTGAGACGACTGCTATGAAGAACGACCCGTTGCGCATCCTGGTGGCCGAGGACTCGCCCACCGCCCGACGCCTGCTGGTGGAAATCCTCCGCGCCGACCCCGCCCTGACGGTGGTGGGCGAGGCCAAGGACGGCATGGAGGCGGTGGAGCTGGCCCAGCGCCTGCGGCCCAGCCTGGTGACCATGGACATCCAGATGCCGCGGATGGACGGCCTGGAGGCCACCCGCCGCATCATGACGGAGGTGCCCACGCCGGTGGTGGTGGTGTCCACCCTGGTGGAGCGCGACATCCAGACGTCCATGGCCGCGCTGCGCGCCGGCGCGCTCGCGGTGCTCCAGAAGCCCCTGGGGCCGGAGTCCCCGGACTTCGACGCGGACAGCCGCCGCCTGCGCGACACCCTCAAGGCCATGGCAGAGGTGAAGGTGGTGCGCCGCTGGCCGGACCGCGCCGCGCCCCCCACGCCCGTGCCCACCCCGCCCGCGCCGCCCGTGTCGCCCACGCACCCCGGCGTGGTGGCCCTGGCCGCCTCCACGGGCGGCCCGGCGGCGCTCTTCCGCATGCTGTCCGAGCTGCCCGCCAGCTTCCCCGTCCCCCTGCTGGTGGTGCAGCACATCGCCATTGGCTTCAGCGAGGGCCTGGCGCAGTGGCTGCGCACCGCGGGCCCCTTGTCCGTGAAGGTGGCGGAGGATGGCGAGCCCCTGCTCCCCGGGCATGTGTATCTGGCGCCGGATGATCGCCACCTGGGCGTGCGAGGCGAGGGCCGGGCGGAGGTCTCCCGGGCCGCGCCGGTGAATGGCTTCCGGCCGTCCGCGACGTGGATGTTCCGCTCGGTGGCCCGCGCCTACGGGCCCGCGTCGCTCGCCGTCATCCTCACCGGCATGGGCCAGGACGGACTGGAAGGCGTGCGCGAACTCCACGGCGCCGGAGGCCGCATCCTGGCCCAGGACGAGCAGTCCTCCGTCGTCTACGGCATGCCCGGCGTGGTGGTGGGCGCCAACCTGGCCCACGAAGTCGTCGCCCTGCCCGACCTGGCGAGCCGGCTCACCTCGGCTTTCCGGGGTAACGGGGGAGTCTGAGTTACACGCTCTAGAATATTGGATTTTAAAACATCCACGGGATTCGCCCGGTGCCGGGATGGTCCAGTGCCCGGGCGGTGTCATGATGGGGACCTCTTCCAGCCAGTCCCCTTTCATGGCAGCTCGACTCCCCGCATCCCTCGCCACTGTCTTCGCCGCGCTCCCCGAACCGTCCTACGTCCTGGACGATACGGGGCGGGTCCTGGTGTGTAGCCAGGCGGGCGCGAGGACGGTGGGCCGGCTCTCCGAGGAGCTGGTGGACAGGCACTGGGGGGAGCTGGGCTTCCCGCCCGAGGAGCTGGCGCGGCTGGAGACGGCGCGCGCGCGGGTGATGCGCATCCAAGACACCTGCGAACTGGAAGCGCCCTGGGCCACGCAGACGGGCCCCCGGCGTCACGCGCTGATGCTCAGTCCGCTGCCCTCGGAGGATGGGGGGCCTGGCTGCGTGCTGGTGACGGCGCGCCCCCTCACCGACGCGGAGGCCGTGTTCTCCCGCGCCATGGAGCTGGAGCTGGCCGCGCGAGCGGAGGTGGAGCAGGCCGAGCGCCGCCGCTCCTTCCTCTACCAGGCGATGACGACGCTCTTCACCCACCCGCCGGACCCGCAGGGCATGTACACGCTGCTGGCGCACCTGGCGGTGCCCGACGTGGCGGACTGGTGCCTGGTGGACGCGCTGGAGCAGGGCCCCTGGGTGACGCGCGTGGCGGCGGCCTGCCTGGACCCGACGCAGCAGGAGCGCGCGGGCGCGCTACCCACCCGCACCGAGCTGCGGGACGACGCCGCCGTGGGCCTCTTGCGCGTGCTGCGCACCGGAGAGCCGGAGCTGGTGCCGGCGGTGACGGATTCCCTGCTGCGCGCCGCCGCGGCGGAGCCCGCGCACCCCGCGCTGCTGCGGCTGCTCCAGGCGCGCTCGTACATGATTGTGCCCCTGCGCGCGCGCGGCCACACGCTGGGCGCCGTCACCTTCGTGTCCTCGGGCTCCGGGCGGCGCTACGGCCCGGACGACCTGGCGCTGGCGGAGGACTTGTGCCTGCGCGCCAGCCTCGCCATCGACAATGCGCGGCTGGTGGGTGAGTCCCGGCGCGCGGCGCGGGCCCGTGAGGATTTGCTGGCCGTGGTGTCGCACGACTTGAAGAACCCGCTGGGCGTGGTGCAGCTGGGCGCGGCGCTGCTGCTGCGCGGCGCGGGGGCGAAGCCGGGCGGCGAAAGCGTGGCCAAGCAGGCCACCCGCATCCAGGACGCCACCGAGCGCATGTCGCGCCTCATCTCCGACCTGCTCGACTGGGGCCGGCTGGAGGCGGGCGGGCTGCCGCTGGAGTGGGGCGAGCACGGCGTGGCGGGGCTGCTCACCGAGGCGATGGACTCCATCCGTCCGCTGGCGGAGGCCAAGGGCCTGCACGTGTCCGTGGAGTTCCCCGCCGCGGACGTGCGCGTGCGCTGCGACAAGGTGCGGGTGCTCCAGGTGCTGGGCAACCTGCTGGGCAACGCGGTGAAGTTCACCACCGCGGGGGGCGACCTGATGCTCGGCGCCCGGGCGCGCGGCGGCGAGGTGTCCGTCCACGTGCGCGACACCGGCTCCGGCATCGCTCCGGACGCGCTGCCCCACATCTTCGACCGCTACTGGCAGGCCCGCGACGCGGCCAGCCGCGGCACCGGGCTGGGCCTGGCCATCGCCAAGGGGCTCGTCGAGGCCCACGGCGGTGGCATCCAGGCGGAGAGCACCCTGGGCGAAGGCAGTGTGTTCACCTTCACCCTGCCCTCCGCGGGTGCCTCGGCGTCCCACGCCGCACACCCGCCGCTCGCACGCAGGGCCACGGACGCCTGAGCCCGCGGGACCCCGTGCCCGCGCCGAATTGCCGCCGCCCGGACGTCCGTGCAAGGAAGCCGCATGTCCTTCCTGCAGCAGGCGCTCGTGTTCCTCGCGGCGGCGGTGCTGGCGGTTCCTCTCTCGCGGCGGCTCGGACTGGGCTCCGTGCTGGGCTACCTGGCGGCGGGCGCGGTCATTGGCCCCTGGGGACTGAAGCTCATCAGCGACGTGGAGCACATCTTCCACGTGGCGGAGCTGGGCGTGGTGCTGTTGCTGTTCGTCATCGGCCTGGAGCTGCAGCCCAGCCGGCTGTGGGCGCTGCGCCGCTCCGTCTTCGGCCTGGGCGGCGCGCAGGTGCTGCTCACCGGCGCGCTGCTGGCCGGCGTGGGCCTGCTGTGTGGCCTGACACGGGGCGCGGCCATCGTCACGGGCTTCGGCCTGTCGCTGTCCTCCACCGCCTTCGCGCTGCAACTGCTGGCCGAGCGCAACCGGCTCACCACGCCGTATGGCCAACTGGCCTTCGGCATCCTCCTCTTCCAGGACCTGGCCGTGGTGCCGCTGCTGGCCCTGCTGCCGCTGCTGGGTGACGGCGGCGCTCCCTCCCCGGGGCCGGTGTGGCTCCTGCTCTTGAAAGACGTGGGCGTGCTGCTGGCGGTGGTGCTGGGCGGCCGCTACCTGGTGCGCCCGGTGTTCCGCGCCGTGGCCGCCACCCACAGCCAGGAGCTGTTCACCGCCACCGCGCTGCTGCTGGTGGTGGGCACCGCGTCGCTGGTCAACGCGGTGGGCCTGTCCATGGCGCTGGGGGCCTTCCTCGCGGGCGTGCTGCTGGCGGACTCCGAGTACCGCCACGAGCTGGAAGCGGACCTGGCGCCCTTCAAGGGCCTGCTGATGGGCCTGTTCTTCATCAGCGTGGGCATGTCTGTGAACCTGAGCCTCATCCTCCAGAAGCCGCTGCTCGTCTTCGGACTGGTGCTGGGGCTGGTGACCCTCAAGGGCGCGGTGCTCTACGGGCTGGGGCGGATGGCCCTGAAGCAGCGGGAGCCGGCGCTCGACCTGGCCGTCGTCATCTCCCAGGGCGGTGAGTTCGCCTTCGTGCTCTTCTCGCTCGCCACCGCCCAGCACGTCATGGAGCGCTCGCTGTCGGAGCTGCTCGTGGTGGTGGTGGGCCTCTCCATGGCCACCACGCCGGTGCTGTATGCCGCGCACGAGCGCTGGGTGCGCCCGCGCCTCAAGCCGAAGGCCTCGGGGCGCGAGTTTGACGTGGCGCCCACGGAGGACAACCCCGTCATCATCGCCGGCTTCGGCCGCGTGGGGCAGGTGGTGGGCCGCCTGCTGCGCGCCAAGCGCATCGGCTTCACCGCGATTGACGCCAGCCCGGAGCAGATTGACTTCATGAAGCGCTTTGGTAGCCAGGTCTTCTACGGAGACGCCTCACGCCTGGACCTGCTGCGCGCGGCCCGCGCGGACAAGGCGAAGGTGTTCGTGCTCGCCATCGACGACATCCAGGCGTCGCTGCGCACCGCGCGGGCCGTGCAGCAACACTTCCCCCACCTCACACTGTTCGCCCGCGCGCGCAACCGCGTGCATGCCTACGAACTGCTGGACATGGGAATCGAACGGGTGATGCGTGAGACGTTCCTCGACAGCCTGGAGATGGGCACCGAGGTGCTCCAGGAGCTGGGCCTCACGTATTCGGAGAGCCGGCGCGCCCAGGAACGGATGATGGAACACGACGAGCGCCTCCTGCGCGAAACGGCCCGGTTCCACCGCGACGAGCAAAAGCTCGTGGAGTTGGCCGACAAAGCCCGCAAGGAGCTGGAGAGCCTCTTCGAGAAGGACGAAGCGGAACACCCCGACAGGACCGCGTGAGCCACCACGCGCCTGACTTTCTCCACCCTCCCTCGAAAGTGACTTCCTGAAATTCTTGTTTCACCCAGGCTGCATCCACCCGGGTCGCATTCCTCTGTCACGGATGCACCCTGGAGGCGGTGGTCGCCTCCCTTCCAGGCAACAGGCGCGACACACCGTGCGCTGATGCCTGCCTGGCATCGCGCGGGGCGGAGAGCGGGGTATGGTTCCATCCCCACCGCCGAAACCGAAGAGGCATGCCCCCCACCCCCGCCAAGAAGCGCCAGCGTCCCCTGGCCGAGCCTTCCGCCGAGGCCCCCTCCCCCGAGCTGCTGCAAACGCTCCTGGAGGCGCTCCCGGACGCCTTCTTCCTGCTCGATGCGCGGTGGTGTCTGGCGTACGTGAATCCAGACATGGCCCGGCTGCTTGGCGGCGCGGCGCGGTTGCAGGACGACGTGCGCCGGGTGTGCCCGGAGCTGCTGGAGCTGAGCCGTCACCTGCACTTCGAACAGCCCGTCTCCGAGCAGCCCTCCGTCCGCTACGAGCACGCCTGGCCGGAAGCGGAGACCTGCCTCGACGTGCGCGTGCGCCCGGTGGAGGGCGGCCTGCTGGTGCACTGCCGTGACATCACCGAGGAGCGCAAGGCGCGCGAGGCGCTGCGCCGCAACGGCGAGGTGTTCCGCGCCATCCTCGAGGGCACCACGGACGCCGTCTACACAAAGGACGTGGACGGCCGCTTCACGATGATGAACGCGGCGGGCGCGAAGGCCGTGGGCTACCGCTCCGAGGACGTGGTGGGCCGCACGGACCACGAGCTGTTCGACCCGGCGGTGGCGCGCACCAACGCCGCGAACGACCGCGAGGTGTTCGCCTTCGGCCGCACTGTCACCTACGAAGACGCGCAGCCGGGCGTGGACGGGCCGCGCGTGTGGCTGTCCACCAAGGGCGTGCTGCGTGACGCCGAGGGCAAGGTGTTCGGCCTGTTCGGCATCAGCCGCGACATCACCCAGCGCAAGTGGGCGGAAGAGGAGGCCCGGCGGCACTCCGAGTTCCAGGAGCAGCTCATGGGCATCGTCACCCATGACATCCGCAGCCCGCTGGGCGCCATCATGAACTGGTCGCGCGTGCTCGCCGCGGGCGGCACCGATGAGGATGCGCAGCGCACCAGCCAGCGCATCGCCACCGCGGCGGTCCGCATCGAACGGCTCACCCGGCTGCTGCTGGACTTCACGCGCACGCGGCTGATGGGCGGCGTGGCCATTGAGCCCCGGCCGGTGGACCTGAAGGATTTGGTGGCCAAGGTGGCCCACGAGTTCGGCGTGGCCTTCCCCCAGCGCACCGTCGAGGTGGACCCCAAGGGCAACACCCAGGGCGTGTGGGACCCGGACCGGCTGGCGCAGGTGACGTCCAACCTGGTGGAGAACGCGCTCAAGTACAGCCCGCCGGAGACGCCGGTGCGGCTGACGGCGCGCGGGCTGCGCACCCGGGTGGTGCTGGAGGTCCACAACGCCGGCCGCCCCATTCCGGACAACCTGCTGCCCCACCTCTTCGAGCCCTTCCGCGGCGGGCCCCAGAGCTCGCGCACGCTGAAGATGAGCTACGGGCTGGGGCTCTTCATCGTCCGGGAAATCGTCCAGGCGCACGGCGGCACCATCGAGGTCCGCTCCGATGAGGCGGAAGGCACCACCTTCACCGTGACGCTGCCGCGCCGCTCCATGCCGGCCCGGCCGCCCCTGCCTCCCACCGGAAGCCCGCGCGACTAATCCAGGTAGCGCCGCAGCAGGGCCACCAGCGCGGCGCCATCGAAGGGCTTGGCCACGAAGTCGTTGCAGCCGCTGTTGAAGCACGCGCGCACGCTGCGCGCCTCGGCGCGGGCACTGCAGAGGATGATGGGCGTGCGCCGCGTCGGCTCCCGGCCGCGCAGCATCCGGCACGTCTCCAGTCCGTCCAGGTGCGGCATCAGCACGTCGAGGAAGACGAGGTCCGGCCGCTCCTGCTCCGCGCGCGCCAGCGCCTCCAGCCCGTCCCGCGCGACGATGGCGTCGTGGCCCAGCTCCGCCAGCAGCATCCGCTGGAGCAGCAGGACGGTGTCCGAGTCATCCACCAGCAGGACCTTCTTGCGCCTCGGTGCGCCTTGCGCTGTCACGGGCGCACCTCCGCCTGGCACAGCTGGCGCAGTTGCATGAGGCGCGGTGGGCCCATGCCCAGGAAGCGCACGCCCATGCCGTAGGGGTGGGACACGCCGTTGCGAGGCGCGTAGGCGTGGGCCCAGGCCACCACGCCGTGTGTCTCCAGGCGCTCGCCCAGGGTGGGCAGCAGGATGTGCAGCTCCACCGCCGTCCCCGCCTTCGCCGGCACCAGCGTGCGCACCAGGAGGCCGCCAGGGCTCAGCGCGCTGGACACACCGGAGCGCCACTCCGCGCCGCGCGGCCCCGCCTCGCCGAAGGACACCGGACAGCAGAAACGCACCCGCGCCTCGATACGCAGCGAGCCGTCCTCCCGTCCCAGCAGCGCGTGGATGCGGGGCAGCAACGAGGCCGGACGCACCGGCGCGTCCGCGTCCAGCGTGAGCGACGGCACCCCCGCCAGCAGCGGCTGCAACCGTGGAGAGGGCAGGCCCCTGGGCACACCTGGCGCGCCTTCCCGCGACAACACCAGGTCGGGCCGCTCACCATGTTCGGCCACGCGCGCGGCGCCACCGCCCACGGTGGCGCTGTAGAGGATGCGATGACCACACGCCTCCAGCAGGGCGCCCAGCCCGCTCCACGCCAGGGGGCCACTGGCGCCGGCCAGCAGCAGCAGGCGCGAACGCACACGGGAGGCACGCACCGGCGCGGCCGGGGCGCCGTCACCCGCCAGCATCGCCAACCGCGCGCGCAGCTCGTGCGTGCGCAGGGGCGACAGCAGGCAGTCCTCGACACCCTCCGCGTCGCCCACCTCGAGCACCTCGGCGGGCGTCTCCGGCTCCGCCACCAGCACCACCGGTGGACCATCCCCTCCCAGGCGCAGCCTCAGCGCGCGCAGGCCCATGCCCGCGCCGGCCACCAACTGCCGCCAGTGCACCAGCACCAGGGAAGGCCGCGTGTGCTGCACCTCCAGGAAGGCGGACTCCAGGGAAGGCACCTGCAAGGCCACGCAGCGCAATGGGCGCAGGGCTCGTGACAGCGCCAACCAGGATTCGCTCGTGGCCCCCACACACAGCACCCGCGGCGCTGCTTCCACCGGCCCTGGTGAAGGACGCACGCGTCCTGGAGCCGTCATCATGCGGAGCCTCCCTTGTCTTCGTCCCCCCCGGCCCGCCCACCGCGCTCATCCTGCGACTTCGAAGTATGAGAAACGGCCACTCAGAGAAAATCCCCCTGGGTCAGATTCCAATGACAGATGGGAAATAAAGGACACCAGCCTCCGACCGGGGCCGCAGCCGGTGTCCACGGCGCCACGAAGGAGCGTCAGACGCGGGCGACGTTGACGCCCGAGTCGACGGCCTGCAGGTCGTCCCCGAAGCGCACGTCCAGCGCGACACCCGCGGGCGGCTCATAGGGCGCGCGTCCCACCTGCGCGGTGCCGAAGCGGGGCAGGAAGGGCGCCACCACGTACGAGCGGAAGCACCAGGCGAAGAAGCTCACCGGCTTGAGGGCCGGGTCCATGGCGGCCTCGATTTTCGCGTGCTCCTGGGGCAGCAGACTCCAGTGCAGGCCCGGCGTCTCATGGTGCACGGCGTGGAGGCCGTTGTTGAAGAGGAAGAAGTTGATGAGGCGGCCGGTGAAGCTGCGGCTGTGGTCGTGCTCGCTCCAGGGGTCCGTGTGGACGTGCTGGATGTAGTTGAAGAACATGATGGTCCACAGCGAGAAGAGCGCGGGCACCAGGAAGGCGAACGCCCAGATGCGCGCGCCGCCGGCCACGCCGTGCATCGCCATGGCCAGCCCCAGCAGCGCCGCGTGCGTGCCGCCCCAGACGGCGTACTGGGTGAGAATCTGGCGGTACAGCGGGCGGTTGCGCTCGCGCGCCTTGTCGATGAACGCCTTCGTCGGCTCCTGCTGCCAGTACGTGGAGACGAAGGGGAAGAGGAAGGCCACCAGGAAGTTGTGCTTCTTCGAGTAGCGCCAGGTGATGGTGGCGTCGCCCGCCTTGTTCACGAACTTGTGGTGGTTGAGGTTGTGCGTCGGAATCCAGACGAAGGTGGGGTACCCGTAGAAGAGCGACAGCCACATGCCCATGGCCTCGTTCAGCTTCCGGTTGCGGAAGGTGGGGCAGTGGTTGTGGTTGTGCGCGATGACGCCTGCCGACAGCGCCAGGTAGCACGCCAGGGGGCAGAGATAGGGAATCCACCCGGGGGCCACGTACATCGACAGGGCCACCACGGGCATGGCCAGACACCACAGCATCGTCCGGCGGTCAGCGGCGTATCGGAGCATGCCGGCCATCCTGACCCAGCCGGCGCTCCGGGACCATCACCCACCCGTCTTTAGGAAAGGTCGGCCTTCAGCGTACATGACGCCGCAGCAGCGCCAGCATGCCCTCCAGCGGAGCGCTGGCGGTGGCCAGCCCGGCTTCCTTCACGGCGCGCGGCATGCCGTACACCACGCAGGAGGACTCGCTCTCCGTGAGGACGGTGCCTCCGGCCTCGCGGATGGCCCGGGCGCCCTCGACGCCGTCGTCACCCATGCCCGTGAGCACCAGGCCCACCACGTCCGAGCCCCAGCTTCGCGCGGCGCTTTCGAAGAGGACGTCCACGCTGGGGTGGTGCGCCGTGCGCAGCGGCTGCCGGTCCAGCCGCGCGAGCGTCACCGGCCCATGGCGCTCCAGCTTGAGGTGCTGCCCGGAGCGCGCCAACACCACGCGGCCAGGCCGCAGCTCCAGCCCGTCCACCGCTTCGAACACCTCCAGCGCGCAGTGCGCGTTCAGGCGCCGGGCCACCGCCTCCGTGTAGCCCGTGGGGATGTGGAGCGCGAGCGCCAGCGGCGCGGGGAAGTCCACGGGCAGCTCGGACAGCAGCCGGGTGAGCGCCTGCGGCCCGCCGGTGGAGGTGCCCACCACCACCAGGCTCTTCGCGGCCGCGCGCGCCACCGGCGCGGAGACATCCTTCGGCGATGGTGCCGGCTCCGGCGGCGCGCGAGCCACCGCGCCCGCGGCCGTGCGGACCTTCGCCACCAGCTCGCCGCCCAGCTCATACAGCCGCTCGGTGGCGAGCGCGGTGGGCTTGTTCACCAGCTCCACCGCGCCGGCCTGGAGCGCGGCCACCGCCAGCTCGCTCTCCTCGCCCGCGCTGCTCACCACCACCACGCGGGGCGCGGCGGCGCTGGGGGCGAGCGCGCGCAGCACGCCCAGCCCGTCCAGGCCCGGCATCACCAGGTCCAGCGTGAGCACGTCCGGAGACAGCTCGGCCACCTTCTCCAGCGCGTCCAGGCCGTCGCGCGCGACGCCCACCACTTCCAAACCCTCCGCGCTGGAGAGCACCTGCCGCAGCACCTTGCGGGCGAAGGCGGAGTCATCCACCACCAGCACGCGAATGGGAGACACCGCCGTCATGGCCTCGCCTTGGTATAGAAGAAGGCGCCGCGCCGCTCCTCGCAGGCGAGCGCGGTGCCGAAGCGCATCAGGGACTCAGAGGTCCCCACCAGCAGGTGTCCCTCCGGAGCGAGCGCGCGCGTCAGGGACGACACCACGCTGCGCGCGGTGTCGTCCTGGAAGTAGATGAGGACGTTGCGGCAGAGGATGGCGTCGAAGGTGCCCAGCTGCGCCACCGCGCTGGCATCCACCAGGTTGACGCGCCGCCAGTCCACCGCGTCCACCAATTCCGGCCGGACGCGTGGGCGCCCCTCGCGCGTCTCCAGCCACCGGCCCTCCACACCCGGAGGCAGCGCGCGCAGGGAGCGCAGGTTGTGCTCCCCGGCGCGGGCCCGCTCCAGCGCGCGGGCGCTCAGGTCGCTGGCCAGCAGCGCCACCTCGTCGAGCACGCCCAGCTCCGCGAGAATCATCGCCAGCGTGAGGGGCTCCTCTCCGGTGGAGCAGGCCGCGCTCCACACCCGGGGCCGCCGTCCGGCGCGCACGGCGGGCACCAGCAGGTCCTCGGCCAGCACCCGCAGCGGCAGGGCCTCCCGGAAGAAGTACGTCTCGTGGACCAGCAGCGAGTCCACCAGCGCGTCCAGTGCCTCGGAGCCCGCCGGGTCGTAGCGGAGGAAGTAGTAGTAGTCGAGCAGCGAGTCGAAGCCCGCGTCCAGCGCGCGGGGCACCACCTTGTCGGCGAGCAACTCCCGGTCCTCGGGGGCGTAGTGCACCCCGGAGCGCTGCTCGATGAGCGCGGCCAGGATGGCGAACACCTGGGGAGACATGGGCAGTGAGAACATGGCGGGGCGTCAGCGGCTCAGCACCAGCCGGCAGGCCCGCCGGACCTCGGGGTCCTCGTCCTGATTGGAGGCGCGCTCCAGCGCCTCGCGTGCCTCCAACGTCCCCAATGCCGCCACCGCGGGCACCGCGGCGCGGCGGCCCGCCGGACTGGCGGACACCAGGAGCTGCATCAGCGCGGCGCGCGCGTCCGCCCGCCGCATCCGGGCCAGTGCCGCCACCAGCAGCGGCGCGGTGACTTCGTCCGCCGCCTCCAGCGCGGCCAGCAGTCCCGGCAGCCGTCCCTCCAGGGGCAGCGCCAAGGCGCTCACCACCCGTTCGCGCAGCGTCATGTCCCCCAGCAGGGACACCAGGGCCTGCGTGGCCGGGACACCGGGGCGCGTGGCGATGAAGCCCACCGCGGCGCTGCGCACGCTGTCGTCGCCGTCACCCGCGGCATGCAGCAGCGCGGGCAGCGTCTCCGGCGCCTCGTATTCGGCCACCGCGGACAGCGCGACGAGCCGCGTGGCCGCGTCCTCCGACTTCGCCGCCTCCAGCAGCACGGGTAGCGCGTCCGGCCGCCGGCCCACGCCCAGCCCCAGCAGGGCGGCGCGCCGCACATCCGCGTCCGCGCTGGCCGCCGCGCGCTGGAGCGCCGACATCGCGCTCTCCGTGTGCATGTGCGCCAGCGCGTCCACCACCGCCACGCGCACCTGGCCCGCGGCGTCGTCCGCCAGCGCGACGATGGCGTCCGCGGCGGCCTCCTCGTTCAGCTTCCCCAGCGCCTGGCACGCGTAGTAGCGCACCCAGGGGTCGCGGTCGTTGAGGCCCCGCAGCAGCGTGGAGGTGATGCGCGCCTCCTTCTCCGTCTGCCCCAGCGCGCGCATGGCCGCCGCGCGCGTGCGCTCCGACTCGTGATTGGCGGCCGTCAGCAGCGCGTCCACCGCGCGCGGGTCCTCGATGAAGGGCAGGCCGTAGATGGCCGCGTCGCGCAGGCGCTCATCCGGGTCCCGCATGGCCTGGAGCAGCACTTCCAGTCCCTTGGAATAGCCGAAGTAGGAGATGATGCGCAGCGCCGCGCGGCGCAGGCGCACGTCGGAGGAGCGGGCCGCATGCAACGCCAGCTTCTCCGTGGTGTCGCTGCCCAGGGACTGGATGGCCCCCACCGCGGCCTGCACCACGCGCAGGTCCTCGTCCACCAACCGCTCGAACAGGGCCGGCACCGCGGCCGGGCTGCCAATGCGGGACAACGTGTCCGCCGCCAGGGCGCGCACCGACGCGTCCCGGTCCTCCAGGCACGACATGACGTCCGGCACCGCCGCGGCCCTGCGGCCCACCAGCGGTAACAGCACGCGGCGCCGGGCGCTGTCGCCCTCGCGCAGCGCCTGGAGAATCTGGGTGTCCGCGTCCGCGCCCAGCTCCGACAGCGCGCCGGCCGCCGCGCGCGCCACCGACGGGTCCGGCCCGTCCAGGAGCTTCAGCAGCCCGAATGCGGCGTCCTGCCCCCCCACCCAGCCCAGCAGGCGTGAGAGGGCCGTCTTCTCCGTCGTGTCCGCGCTCGAGACACACTGCGACAGCCGCCGTCCCAGCACCGCCGACTCCGGCCCCCGCATCGCGGTGTACACGGTGCGCGAGCCGCCGAAGCGCTGCACCTGGGCCTCGTGGATGTCCACCAGCGCCACCGCCGCCGCGCGCACCGACGCGTCATTGCCCTTGCGCAGCAGCCCCACCAGCGAGGGCACCGCGGCCTCCTGACCGGTGCGCCCCAGCGCGCGCGCCGCCTCCAGGGTGTAGAAGGGGTCGGGCAGCAGGCCCAGCAGCGCGGGCACCACGACGGGGTCTCCACACCGGCCCAGCACGTCGATGGCGGGGAAGATGCGAAAGAAGTTCCCGCTGCCCAGCGCCGCCAGCAGCGCGTCCACCGCCGCGCCGCCGCCCACGCGGCCCAGCGCCTCGATGGCCGCCACCGCCACGTTGTCGTCCGGGTGAACGGTGAGCCGGGACAAGAGCGGCACCGAGCGCCGGCTGCGGCGCCGGCCCAGCACCTGGGCGATGTCACAGACGATGGCGGGGTTGGCGTCTTCCCCCAGCGCCTCCAGCGCGCCCTCGACATCACCGGTGGAGGCCACCAACGCCTCCACGGCGGCCGCCAGTCGCGCCTCACTGTCGCGGCGGTGGACCAGCACGTCGCGCAGCGGCGCCACCGCGGGCGTCCCCAGCTTCGCCAGCGCGCCCACCACGGCGCGCCGCACCGCCCAGCTCTGGGCATCCAGCCCGCCCACCAGCAGCGCCAGGCTGGCGGTGCCGCGCCGGGAGAGCTGCTCCACCTCGTCCACCTGGGAGCGGTCCTCCGCCGACAGCGTCAGCGGGTGCACCGACGTCGAGGATGCGGCCGTCATGCCCGCTGCTCCCGCGGCGAGGCCGCCGCGGCCTCCGGGCTTTCCTTCACGCCCCCCAGCGCGCCTCGCAGCCGCGAAAGGCTCTCCGACTGCGCGCCTTGCAGCCGCGTGAGGTGGGCCAGCCGGCCCGCCACCTCCTGCACCTCCTTGGCGGTGGTGGCCGTCGCGCGCGCCTGCTGCGCGGTGGCGGTGGTGATGTCCCGCGCCCGGAGGCGAATCTCCTCCACGCTCTTGGCCAGGCCCTCCATCACCGCCGTCGCCTCCGCGCTGGCGCGTGCCACCACGGCCACGCCCGTGGCCTGGCGGCTGGCGGAGGCCGTGAGCGCACCGAGCGCCTCGGTCTGCTCGTCCAGCGCGCGCGACGTCTGCCGCGCCACGCGCCGCACCTCGTCCGCCTCCCGCACCAGCCCGCTGAGCGCCTTCGACTGCTCCTCGGCGGCCCGCGTCACCGACGCGGCCAGCTTCGCCACCTGGCGGCTGGCCGTCTCACTCTGCTTGAGGGCGCGGGCCTGCTCCGTCATGCCGCGCGCGGACTGGGCCACCTGCTTGCGCGTCTCCTCCATGGCCCGCGTCACCTCCTGGGCGGCCGTGGCCTGCTCGGCCAGCCCCACCAGGGTGCGCTGGGTGGCCGCCGCCGCCTCCTGCGCCAACGTGCCCACGCCCGCCACGTCCCGGCTCTGGGTAGTCACCGCCACGCTCACGCCCTGGACGAGTTGGCGCATCTGGGATGTGCCCTTGGCCAGGTCGGCCGCCGCCAGCGCCTGCTCCTGCACGGCGCGCGACACCTTCTGTGCCGCCTCCGCGAGCTGACCGTTGGAGCGCACCACGTCGCGCAGCGCGCGCGCCTGCTCGGAGGTGGCCTGCATCGTCTGCCGCGCCATGCGCCGCATCTCCGCGCCGCCCTGCGCCAGCGACTGGGACGCCTGCGCCTGCTCCGCCGCGGACGTGGCGATGGCCCGCCCCTGCTCGCTCACCTTCGCGGTGCCCTGGACCAGCGCCTGCGTGGCCTGCACCTGCTCGCTGGAGGCGCGCGACACCTCGCGCACGTTGTTCCCCAGGTCCTCCACCCCCTTGAGGATGGTGGACAGCGCGCGCTCTGCGTCCCCAGCCAGCGCCGCGCCCTCGTCCGCCGCCCGCACGCCTTCGCCCGAAGCGGTGGCCGCCTCGCGCGCCGTCGTCTGCAGGCCCCGGACGATTTTCGCCACGTCCGCGCTGGCCGCCGCCGCGCGGTCCGCCAGCGCGCGAATCTCCTCCGCCACCACCGCGAAGCCCCGGCCGTGCTCACCGGCGCGCGCCGCCTCGATGCTGGCGTTGAGGGACAAGAGATTCGTGCGGTCCGCGATGAGGTTGATGGTCTGCACGATGTCGCCAATCTCCTCGGCGCGCCGCCCCATCTCCTTCATCACCCCGGCTGACCCGACAATGGAGTCGCGGATGCGGCCGAAGCCGGCGATGGAGCGCGTCACCGTGGCGCCACCCTCCCGCGCGGTGGTCCCCACGCGCTCGGCGGTGGTGCGCGCCTCCTCCATCATCTGCGCCACCCGCCGCGTGGACGACTCCAGCTGCGCGGAGGCGGTGGCGCTGCCAGCCGCCAGGGTGTTGATTTGCTCGGAGGCCCTCGCCACCGTCTGCGCGGAGCGGGCGAGCTGCTCGATGGTGGCCGCGTTGGCCTCCACCGTCGCCGCGTTCTTCTCCGCCGTGGCGGCCACCTCCTCCACGCTGGCGGCCACCTCCTCCACGGTGGACGCGGTGGTGGCGGAGTGGGCCTCCAGCGCCCGGGCGTTCTCCGCCACGCCCTTCACGCTGCGCGCCAGCTCCTCCACCGTGGCCGCCGTATCCTCCACGCTGGAGGCCATGGACGTGGCGTCCCGGGACGACTCGCCCAGGGAGCGGACCATTCCCGTCACCGCCTGCGTCACCTGCGCCACGCGCTCGCCCACGCCCTGCGAATCCGTGGACAGCCGGGCAATGCCCTTGGCCATCTCCTCGGCGGTGGCGGCCACCTGTTCGGTCGCGGCGGCGCTGGACTGGTTGCGCGCCACCAGGTCCGCCACGGTGGCGTTCATCTCCGTCATGGAGGCCAGCAGCTCCTCGCTGGAGGCGGCCAGCTCCTCCGCGTTGGCGCTCACGCCCTTCACCGAGCGCGACACCTCCTCCAGCGCCCCCGCCGTGGTGTCCGCCGAGGCCGCCAGGTGCGCGGCGTCCTTGCGCACGCCCGCCACGGAGGCGTTCACCTCCTGGAGGGTGCCCGCGGTGGCCTCGGCCTCCTGCACCTGGGCCCGCGCGGATTCGCTCACCGTGCGCTGCGAGCGCACCAGCTCATGAACGGACTGCCCCGTCTCCTCCACATGCGCGGCCACCGATTCGATGGCGGCGCGCACCTGCTCGGAGGCCGCGGCCTGCTCGTTGCCGCCGGCCGCCAGCCTCGTCGCCAGTCCCTCCACCGCCTGCACCAGCCCCGCGCTCTCCTGGACACTGCGCACCGCGTCCTCGGCCAGGGCACGGGCCTCATCCAGCGCCACCCCTGCGTTACCGCTGTCCGTCGCCATCCAACGTCTCCTCCCCGATGACCCGAGGGAAATCGATGAGCATCACCAGGCGCGGGCCCACCTGGGCCACGGCCTTCACGAAACCGCGCGCTCCCTCCACGACCAGCGGAGGGGGCGGCTTGAGCTGCTGGGGGTCCAGCTTCAGCACCTCGCGGGCGCTGTCCACCACGAGCCCCACGACCCGGCTGCCGAGCTGCGCCACCACCACCCGGGAGTCGAGCGTGCGCTCCACGGGCGGCAGGCCGAAGCGCAGGCGGGCGTCCACCACCGGGATGACGCGCCCGCGCACCTGCACCAACCCGGCGACGTGCGGCGCGGCGCCCGGTACGGGCGTGGCCCCCGTGAAGGACTCCATCTGGAGCACGTCCGCCGCGGGCAGCACGTACTCGGCTCCGTCTACCTTGAACACGACATGCAGCACGCTCATACGAGGCGCCCCTCTTCCCGGACGGAAGCCCTGCGCCGGTGCGGCGCGCCGCCACCCCGCGCCAGCCCGAGCGCGGCCAGGTCCAACACCAGCGTGGGCCGCCCATCCCCCAGGTCCGTGGCGCCCGCCACGCCGGGCACGCGCACCAAAGGGTCCTCCAGCGGACGCAGGACGATTTCCTGCTGCCCCACCAACCGGTCCACGCCGAACGCGACGAGCTCACCGCGCTGACGCACGAGGAGCGCCTTGGCCACCGAGCCTCCGCGGCCGTCCGCTTCCCCGCGCCCCAGCAGCCGGGCCAGCCCCATCAGCGGCACCGAGTTCCCCCGGCGCTCCAGCAGGGCCACGCCCCCCGCGCCCGCGGGCCACACCAGCCGCGCGGCGTCCACCTCGATGAGCTCCTCCACGGAGCCCACCGCCACGGCGTAGCGAAGCCCGGCGCACTCGAAGACGAGCGCGTCCAGCAGCGTAATCGTAAGCGGCACGCGGAGCCGGAAGGTGGTGCCGGCGCCGGGCCGCGTCTCCATCCCCAGCTCGCCGCCCAGCTGGTCCACGATGATGCGGTGGACGATGTCCATGCCCATGCCCCGCCCGCTGGTCGCGTTGGCGGCATCCCGGGTGGAGAAGCCGGGCCGACAGAGCACCTCCAGCAGCGCTTCCGGCGTCGGAGGCACGGGCACGCCCGCGCGCGCGGCCACCGCCCGCGCATCCACGCCGCACCCGTCATCCGCCACGGTGAGGTCCAGCAGCCCACCCGCCCGGCCGTGGCTGGCCACGCGCACCACGCCTTCCTCCGGCTTGCCCGCGGCGCGGCGCGCTTCCGGCGACTCCAGCGCATGGTCCACCGCGTTGCGCACCAGATGCACCAGCGCGGGCAGCAGTCGATCCGCCACGGCCTTGTCCAGCTCCGCGTCCCCCACGTCCAGCTCCAGCCGCACCGACTTGCCCGTGCTGCGGCGCAGGCCGCGCACCAGCAGCGGCAGCCGCTCCAGCACGTCCCCCACCCGCACCATGCGCAGGCGGAGGATGGCCGTGCGCATGTCGCGAAGCTGGCGTGCGTTCTCCTGGAGGATGGCCTGCAGCTCGCGCGTGGGCGCGCCGGCCGCCGTCAGCGCCGCCACCGCGCGGGTCAGCCGCGAACGGTTGACCACGAGCGCCGCCAGCCGCTCCAGCGCATCGTCCAGGCGCGACACGTCCACCCGCAGGGAGCCGCCGCCACGCCGCGCTTCCTCGGGCTCCTCGTCCGCCTGCGCCGACTCGGGCAAGGGCGCCAGGGCGGGTGCCCGCGGGGCCACGGCGGCCAGCGGGCGCACCGACGCGGGAGGTCCCCCCGCGGCCTCCAGCAGCGCGGCGTCAGAGGCCTCGGTGAGCAGCAACAGCACGAAGGTGAGCGCCCCACCGCCCACGGCGGGCCCCGACAGGGGCAGCACCTTCACCGTCTCGCCCAGCGGGGCCACGCGCTCGCGCACGCTGTTGATGGTGATGCCGTTGGCGGCGCGGTCCGCGCCGGGGATGAAGTCCAGCCGCATCGCGCGGCGGCCATCGGTGGCGCCCGTGGTGAGCTGCTCCCGCTCCGCCGCGGAGAGCCGGGAGGCCACGGCCTCCTCCAGCGCCAGCGCGGCGGGCGCGGCCTTCGCGGCGCTCCCACCCGGAGCGTCTTCGGCATCCAGCGCCTCCAGCCGAGACAGCAGGCCCGGTGGCACCGGCGCGGCCTGCTTGCCCGCGGCGAGCTGGCGGACGCGCTGCTCGATTTCGCGCAGCCCCTCCATCAGCGGCTCCACGCTGGCCTCGGGCAGGCGGCCCCCCGCCCGGTCGGCGTGGCGCAGGCACGTCTCCATCCAATGGGCGATGTCGACGATGGGCTCCACATCCACCATGGCCGACAGGCCCTTGATGGTGTGCACGGCGCGGAAGAGTTCGCGCACGGCGCGCGGGTGCGGCAGCCCTCGCCGGATGCTGGCCTCCATGGCCAGCAACTGGCGGTGCCCCGTCCCCAGCAACTCCTCCGCCTCCGCCAGATAGGCGGGAAGGAAGTCCGCGAGGTCCACGGACGCGCTCAAGCGCGCCTCCCCTCCAGCAGCCCACGCACCTCCGACAGGATGGCGTCCGGCGTGAAGGGCTTCGTCATGAAGCGGCTGGCCCCCGCCGCCAGCGCCCGCGTCCGCGAGGCCTCGTCCCCGCGCGTGGTGACGATGATGATGGGCAGCTCGCGCAGCCGGTCCTGCCCACGCACGAACTCCACCACCTCGATGCCGCCGATGTCCGGCATGTTCAGGTCCAGCACCAGCAAGTCATACGGCTGGAGCGACAGCCGCTCGATGGCCTCCAAGCCACTGGAAGCATGCGTGAAGCTGAGGCCCGGATAGGGCCGCAGGCACGCGACCACCATGTCGCGCATCACCTTGCTGTCATCAACGACGAGCACATCTGCCATGGCGTCCCCTGGAAACGGCCACCGAACCTAGAGCGATTCCGCGAAGTTGAAAGACATGGCCGGACATGGGGCCGTTGCAGCGCACACTGGCAGACAGTCCACACCAGCGACGGGCCTCGCCTGGGACCCCTGGTGTCAGCCCCAACGCGCTCGCGGTGCGGACGCCGCCGGCCTGGGCGCCCTCACCCGAGCAATGCGAATGCCCGGAAGTCCGGGACACGGGCGAGCGCCCCCTTGCGCACCGTGCCTTCCGGGGGTATCAGGTCACCCGGTTTTGATTTTGACAAACAATTTCATTTTCCGACACCTGGGATGGGTGCTGTGCACGCTGAGCACGCTCGCGTGTGGAGGGGGCTCCGGGAACGCTCTCCCGCCGCCACCACCTCCACCTCCCGAGGAGCCGCCACCTCCGCCACCACCGCCGCCCCCGTATGAATCGGTGGAGGACGGCGAGGACCGGCCCGGGGGAGACACCAGCGTGGCCACGTCGGGAACCCTGTCCTTCACGCGGCCCGCGGCCAACCTGCCCCTGGCGCGGCGCGCGGAGTTCTTCGTGGGCGAGGCCGTCTTCCAGGCCGACTGGTTCCGCGCGCCCCACGCGCAGGTGGAGCGCGACGGACTGGGGCCCCTCTTCCACTCCGTCTCCTGCCTGGCCTGCCACCTGGGCAACGGCCGCGGCCGGCCGCCCGCGGAGGGCGAGGTGGCGGACACGTTGCTGGTGCGGCTGTCCGTGCCCGGCGTGGATACCCACGGTGGTCCGCTGCCCGAGCCGACGTATGGCGACCAGCTCCAACCCAAGGGCATCTCCGGCGTGCCCGCGGAAGGACAGGTGCGCATCCGGTGGACGGAAGTCCCCGGCGCCTACGAGGACGGAACGCCGTACACGCTGCTCGAGCCGGAGCTGCTGCTGGTGGACCTGGCCCATGGCCCGCTGGCCCCGGACACGCGCACGTCCGCGCGGGTGGCGCAGCCCATGATGGGGCTGGGCCTGCTGGCCGCCGTCTCTGAAGACACCTGGCTGGCGTGGGCGGACCCGGAGGACGCGGACGGCGACGGCATCTCCGGCCGGCCCAACCGCGTGTGGAGCCCGCGCGAGGGACGCGCGGTGCTGGGCCGCTTCGGCTGGAAGGCCAATCAACCGGACCTGGAGCACCAGAACGCGGCGGCCTTCCTGGGGGACCTGGGCCTGACGACGTCGCTCTTCCCCGTGGAGAACTGTGGCCCCGCCCAGCTCGAGTGCCAGGCGGCGCCCACCGGCGGACAGCCCGAGGTGAGCGAGCGGCAGCGACGGGCCTTGGACTTCTACTCACACACGCTGGCGGTGCCCGTGCGCGAGCGCGTGGACGCGCCCGAGGTCCTCCAGGGCAAGGCGCTCTTCCACCGCGTGGGCTGCGCGCGCTGCCACCGGCCGTCCGTCACCACCGGCACGTTGGAGGGCTACCCGGAGCTGTCGGCCCAGCGCATCTGGCCCTATACGGACGGGCTCCTGCACGACCTGGGGGAGGGGCTGTCGGACGGGCGCGAGGACTTCCTCGCCACCGGCCGTGAGTGGCGGACGCCGCCCTTGTGGGGCCTGGGCCGCACGCGCGAGGCCAGCGGCCACACCCGCCTGCTGCATGACGGACGGGCGCGCTCGCCCGCGGAGGCCATCCTCTGGCATGGCGGAGAGGCGGCCTCCTCACGCGAGGCGTTCCGCCGGTTGTCGCCAGAGGAGCGGGACGCGCTCATCACCTTCCTGGACTCACTCTAGTCAGCCGAGGGACGCCGTCAGCCCCTCACCGCGGGCGGGCCCTCGCGCGGCAGGCGGACGCGGAACGTGGCGCCCTCTCCGGGGGTGCTGTCCACGGACACGCCGCCCCCGTGCGCCTCCACGATGCGGCGCAGCCGGTACAGGCCCAGGCCCAGCCCGCCGTAGTGACGCACCGGCACGGCGCGCTCGAAGCGGCGGAAGAGACTCTCCAGCCGCGCGGGCGCGATGCCGATGCCATGGTCCTTCACCATCAGCGTCGCCACGTCCCGCCCGGACTCCAGCGCCACCTCCACCGGCTTGCCCGGCCCGAACTTCATCGCGTTGGACAACAGGTGCGTCATCACCTGGGACAGGCGCGCCGCGTCCCACCGTCCCGGCGTGGGCTCCAGCGGGCTGAGCACCAGCAGACAGCCCGCGCGCGCCGCCGCATCCTCCGAACGTGACACCGCCTCGCGCACCACCAGCGCCAGGTCCACGTCCTCCAGGTGCAGCCGGGGCGCGGCGCCCTGGAGCTGCGACACGTCCAGCAGCGACTCCACCAGGTCCGACAGGCGCTGCACCTGCCGGTCCGCCGAATCCAGCGCGCGCTCCAGCCGCTCCGTCCCGCTGCTCAGGCCCGCGCGCAGCACGCCCTGGGCGCCCTGCACGCGCAGCCGCAACGCCGCCAGCGGGGTACGCAGCTCGTGGGCCGCCACGCTGAGGAAGTCGTCGCGCGCGCGCACCGCCTCCTGCGTCTCGCGGTAGAGGCGCAGCTGCTCCGTCACGTCGCCAATGATGCCGGCCATCCGCACCGGGCGGCCCTGCGCGTCGCGCAGCGCCCGGCCGCGGCTCACGCACGAGCGCCAGGTGCCGGTGACGTGCCGCAGCCGCAGGGACACGTCATAGGGCGTGCCCCGCTCCAGGTGCGCGGACAGCGCGGCCATGACGTCCGGCCGGTCCTCCGGGTGAATCAGCTCCAGGAAGGCGGAGAACGTCCCGCCGAAGTCCCCCGGCCCCAGGCCCAGCATGTCCAGCAGCGGCGGGCTCCAGTAGAAGGCCTGGCCGCGCAAATCCCAGTCCCAGATGCCGTCGTAGGAGCCGCTCACCACCAGGCGGTAGCGCGCCTCGCTCTCCCGGGCGGTGCGCTCCGCCTGCTCCAGCAGCCCCACCCGCCGCTCCAACTGGCGCACCATCCGGTACAGGTGGTCCTCGGTGCTCAGGTCCGCGGGCGGCGACGTGTGGGAAGGTCCGCCGGCGCGCAGCTCACGCAGCAGCGCGCCCACCAGTTCGTCGCCCTCCTGCGTCCTGCGCACGAAGCCGTTGGCCCCCACGTTGTGGGCCATGCGCAAGTCCAGCTCGTCGGGCGCGATGGTGTGCGTGAGGATGACGGGCACCCGGGCCAGCCGCGGGTCCTGCCGGAACCCCAGGCACAGCTTGAAGCCGTCCATGCCCGGCATCAGCGCGTCCGCTAGCACCACGTCCGGACCGCGGCGCCGCGCCAGGTCCAACGCCGTGGCGCCATCCGCCGCCAGCACCACGTCGAAACGAAAGGGCGCCAGGTGCAGCTGCGCCAGCTTGCGGGAGACCGGGTCGTCGTCCGCCACCAGCACGCGGGGCCGCCGTGCCTCCGGCCCTCCGCCCGCCTCCACCGGGAAGGCCTGCCGCGCCCCTTCCACCAGCGCCCCCAGCGACAGGGGCCGGCTCAGGTAGCGCTCCACCGGCAGGTCGAGCGGGCGCAGGGCCTCCCGCTCTGCGGGGAAGGCGCTGATTTGCAACAGGGCGCCCGCCAACGACAGTGCGTGCCGCAGTGACTCCAGGTGCGTCCCATCCGATACCAGCAGGCCGGCCGCCGCCACCACCACCTGCACCGACTGCGTCTGCAGCAGCGTCAGCGCGCCCGGAACGTCCGCGGAAACCCAGACTCGCCAGCCCTGACTTTCCAGGGCAAGCACCTGGAGTTCCCTGGAGGCACCGGGGTCTTCGATGAGCAGGAGGGAGGGCGTCATCACGACGAATCGAAGGCGGGCGGGCGGCCAGGGTGTTCAGACACCCCAGATGAAGGAAAGAGTCGCAGTCTGGGCACCGGACGCAGCGAGTCAAGCAGTCCGGCGGCAAGTGTTCTCCGGTGCAAATGACCGCCAGTCGGTCGCCGGCCCTCGACCTCCCCTCCGGAAACGCACTTGCGTGGCGGATGCATCCACGGCGGCAGCGGTATCTCGTCAACAATCGCATCCGGGCAGGCAGGGGCCACCTGTGGCCAGCCCGCCCCCCCCGAGGTCTTCCTCAGTGACATGCCGCGCGGCTTCCGGAAATCCAGCGTCCCGCACCACCCCCGCCGTCGGGTGACGCCGGACACGCCAGCCACCAGGCACCGGTGGGGGACCTTGGACTCACGGTTCACCCGATCACGGCGGCAACGACGATTCTTCTGCATCCAGATTGCATTGGAAGCAGATACAACCGTGCACCGGGAGCACGCGCGGGAGTCGGGGGAGACCCGCTGGGATGCATGACGCGGAGCGTGAGGACTCAACGCTCCAGGTCTCAGCCGGGTGAAAGTGGCCGTCAAATCGGTTATCGAAAGGGCATCATGGGAGCAAAGAGAAGTGCCGTGCAGCCGAAGCTCACTGAGTTCCAGGACCGGATTCGTTCCGCGGGCCTGCGCAGCACCGCGCCCCGCGTGGCGGTGTTGCGGGAGCTGGAGGACGCCACGTCCCCGATGAGCCACGCCGACCTGGTGGACGCGCTGGGTGACGAGGGCTACGACCGGGTGACCATCTACCGCAACCTGACGGACCTCACCGAGGCCGGGCTCGTGGTGCGGGCGGACCTGGGCGACCACGTCTGGCGCTTCGAACTGAAGCGCGCGGGCGAGGAGCACGGCGGCAGCCACCCGCACTTCACCTGCACCGACTGCGGCACCGTGGCCTGCCTCCCGGAGGAGTCGGTCCGCATCGCGTCCTCGAAGGGCGTGCCCCGCGCGGTGTCCCAGCGCTCGGTGGAAGTGCAGCTTCGCGGTCTCTGCGACGGCTGCAACTGAGTGACGGGGCCACCGCGGCCCCAGGAGCGCGCACCGCGCCCCGCCCCGGGAAGATGATCGGAGAGCGGCCTGGCATGCGTCGGGGGTTGAGCATTTGCCCGCCCCCAGGCCTGCCACGCGCTTCCGCCTTCAGGGAGGCGGACACATCGTGGGGACGGCGTCGCGGGGGAGACTGCCCCGCCTTCGCCGGAGGCTTTGGTGCAACCGCTTCAGACACTGCTGGTCGTCGATGACGACCTCGACATCCGTGACGCGCTCCAGGACGTATTCGAGTTGGAAGGCTACGCCGTCCTGCTCGCGGCGGATGGCCTGGAGGCGCTTACACAGCTCCGCCAGGTCGAATCCATGCCGGACCTCATCCTGCTCGACCTGATGATGCCGCGCATGGACGGCTTCGCCTTCCGTGAGGCGCTGCGTCACGACACGAGCTTCAACCGCATCCCCGTGCTGGTGGCCAGCGCGGACCTGGACGTGAAGGGCGCGGCGGAAGGCCTGGGCGTCGCCGGCTGGCTGCGCAAGCCGCTGGACCTGCGCGAGTTGCTCAACGCGGTGAAGCGGCTCAGTCAGCTGCCCAACTGAGCGTGGGCGCCTGCCCGGCTGCCCTGCGGCCAGGGGCGCCCCTGGGGCACTCGGCCTGGATTGGCGAGAGCAGGAAGCGGCCCCACCCTTGCTCCCAGCAGTCGGTCCAACCGAACTGAACCCAGGGAGAGGGATGATGAAGAAGCTCATCGCCGCAGTCGCATTGTGCGTGGGAAGCGCCGCGTTCGCGCAGCAGCAGCCGTCGCAGACGCAGGTACCCCGCCCCGGTACGGAGAAGAGCACCGGCGTGGACGCCACCGAAGTGGGGCCCGCCATCGGCAAGGCCGCCAAGGACGTGACGGGCGTCCAGACGGAGGATGAAGGCACCTTCAAGATGGACAAGGCCATGAGCCTGCAAGGCACCCTCAAGGATGCCACCGCGGACGGCGTGAGCCTGTCCCGCCCGGGCCTGCCCGACGCGGACCTGGACGTGCGCGACAAGACGGTGCTGATGCTGGACGGCAAGAAGGTCGCCAAGACGGATGAGATTCCGGAAGGCGCCTCGGTGCGCGCGAAGTTCCAACTGGAGGGCGATGAGGTCGTCGCGCTGGAGCTGCGCGCCACCAGCCCCAAGGGCGCCAAGAAGAAGCAGCCGGGCACCGGCGGCGCGGGCACGCAGCCACATGAGTCCGTCGACAAGGAGCTCGACGGCACGCCGACGCGGTAGTCCTGGCGACACGCGCATCGTGCCTCGGAACGGGCCTGCTTCCACACCGGAGGCGGGCCCGTTCGTTTTTCGTCACCGCGAGGCCCTCTTCTTCTCCAGACAGGGAAACGTTTTGCCCACGCTGACCCTGTTTCCCGGGCGGCCAGGCGTCCAAGGCCCGGTATGCGAATTGCTGTGCGTCCCGCAGGAGGAGGAAGCGGTGAATCGACGACTGTGGGGCGGGTGTCTCGGAGCAGTGGTGATGACGGCATGGGCATGCGGTGGCTCGAACGAGCCCACGTCCCCCACGACGGACAGCGATATCGACAACATTCCACCGGTGGCGCGGCCAGAGCCCGACGCCGGCACGCAGCCGGATGCGGGGACGGAGCCGGACGCGGGCACGGAGCCCGACGGGGGCTCGGAGCCGGACGCGGGCAGCGGTCCTGTTGAAGGGCCGTGGCCGACGGACGCGGTGACGAACTACTCGTCCCGCTACAACATCTCCCGGGCGCAGGCGGTGGGCGTGGACGCCGCGCACAACATCTGGCTGCTGGATGGCGACCGGATTGGCGTGCTGCGCGCGGACACGCGGCAGGTCGTCTGGACGCGCTCGCCCATTGGCCAGGCCCAGGGCGGCTTCGGTCCGGACCGGGCGGCCACCGACTCCACCGTCATCTGTGGTGGCAGCGCGGGCCGCGCCTACGTGGGCTACGCGACGACGGACCTGCGCACGGACCCGGACTTCCCGGGCCTGCAGCCCAACTACATCGTCAGCCCCAACGAGTGCTACCAGCCCGACCCGACGCAGCCGTGCTTCCCGTACAGCCACCGCCGGCTCCAGTACTACAAGCAGGGTGACGTGGACGTGGTGCGCCTGGACGGCAGCGGGCAGATTGTCTTCGAGGAGCACCTGCACCAGTCGGTGCGCAACACGACGGACGCGAACGGCAATCCCCGCGTGCAGACCGGCCCGCGCCGGCTGGATGACGTGCACAACCTGGGCATCCGCAACAGCAACGACCACCACTTCGACGAGGACCGCAGCATCCTGAGCTGCGTGACGGTGATGCACGGCCGTGACGAGGGCGACGTCTACGTGGGCTCCAACCACGGCGTCACCCGCATCCGCGGCCTGGAGTACAACTCCCACCGGCACCCGGTGTGGCTCAACGAGAAGGGCAGCCAGATGGCGGGCTACACCTACGGGCTCGGCATCGCGCAGGACGGGGACGTCCTCATCGCCAACGAGTGGATGTTCGGCACCGTCACGCCGACGCCCCACCACGGCGACTGGGACAACATGGACAAGCGCGTCAACCTGATGAAGGTGGAGTCCTCCTACCTGCCCCAGCTCAACGGCATCAGTGAGTTCGACAGCTGGCGCGGCTTCCAGCAGACGACCGACGGCCGCTACTACCTGGGCAGCAAGGACCACGGCCTGTGGGAGATGACGATTACGTGGGCCTCCAATCAGGCCCAGACGGGCACCCGGCTGACCGGCGCCAACGCGGAGCAGAACGCCGCGCTCCAGAACATCAACGCGCTGGCGGCCACGGGTGACGGCTCGCTCTACGTCGGCACGGACCGCTCGGGCCTGTGGCGCCTCACGCCGCAGAAGACGCTGGAGAAGGTGGCGGACGTGAGCGGCTCCCGGGTGCGGCAGCTCATCTACGACCCGCGGGTGACGCCGGCGGCGCTGTACGTCCTCACCGACAGAGGCCTGACGGTCCTCCGCGGCAAATGAAGCACGGGGAAGCCCCCGGGGTGCCCCGCACGGGCGCCCCGGGGGGCGCGTCTTGAATCTACCGCGCGCCCGCGGCGGCCTTGGTGGGCACCGGGGGCCGCGTGGGCAGGCGGAGGATGAACGTGGAGCCTTTTCCCTGCGCGGAGCGCACGGTGATGCTGCCGCCCATGGCCTCCACGATTTGACGGGTGATGTAGAGACCCAGGCCCAGGCCGCCGTAGTGCCGCTCCGACACCGCGCGCTCGAACTTGCCGAACAGGCGCGCCATGCCGTCCTCGGAGATGCCGATGCCCTGGTCCTTCACGGCGAGCACCGCCGTGGGGCCCTCGCTGGCCAGCGACACCTCCACTGGCTGGCCTCCGCCGTACTTCACGGCGTTGGAGAGCAGGTTCACCAGCACCTGCTCCAGGCGCAGCGAATCCCATTCGCCCAGCAGCGGTCCGTCCACGTGCAGCGACAACGTGCTGCCGGCGCGGTTGAACTCCTCGGAGAAGGCCTCCGCCATCTGCCGCACCATCTGCGCCAGGTCCAGCTCCCGGGGCTCCAGCGACAGCCGGCCCGCGGCCAGCCGCGACACGTCCAGCAGCGTGTTGACCAGCCCGACCAGCCGCGACAACTGGCGGTCCAGCACGCGGGCCCTGGGCGCCAGCTCCGCGGGCGGCTCGTGGTTCGAGCCGCCCACCTGGCGCAGCAGCAACTGCAGGTGCAGGCGCAGGCTGGTGAGGGGCGTGCGCAGCTCGTGGGCCGCCACGCTGAGGAACTCATCCCGGGCGCGCACGGCCTCCTGCGTCTCGCGCAGGGCCTGCTCGCGCACCGAGCGCTCCCGGGCCGCGCCCGCGTCGCGCTGGGCCTCCACGCGGCGGCGCTCCGTCATGTCCTCCACGTAGATGCACGCGGCGACGATGGCGCCATCGCGGCGCACGGGGTGGTAGCTGGCGCGGTAGACGCGGGTGCGCTCGCCGTGGGCGCCCGACTCGCGGTGGATGATTTCCACGCCCTCCAGCGCCACGCCCGTCTCCAGCACGCGGCGGACGCGGCGCACCACGTCGGCCGCGGAGGGTTCGGCGCGCAGCACCTCCACCATGGACTGGCCCAGGTGGGCCTCGCGCGACACGCCATGCATGGCGGCCATGGCGTCGCTCACCTCGACGAAGCGCAGCTCGCGGTCGATGATGGCCATGCCCAGCGGCACCGTGGACATGAGCTCGGCCAGCTCCACCGGCCGCGAACCGCCGCCGGAAGGGGGCGCGGCGCTTCCTCCTCCTTCTGGCGTTGTCACGTCCGGCCCCGTGTCCTGGGCGGACCCGAGCCTGGGGGTCATCGTCCCCCCGGGTGTAGCAATCCCAACGGTCACCGTCGTCACTGCACGCCCCCCGGACGTCTGTCCAATGAGGGAAGGATGCCTGAGGACGCTTCGGAATCTTCCTGAAATCGCGCGGGTTTTCCCTGCACCCCGAGCGCCGGCCGCTGGCTGGGCAGGCGTGCGAGGGACACCTGCTTCAACCCACCTCGCCTGGCTCGCTACAATCGAGCCCCTACGCCGTCCCCGGCACCGAAAGGAACCGAACCGCATGCGCCTGAGACGTCTCGCCCGTCGTGACGCCCCCCTGGCAGCTCCGGCCAACAGTTTCCGGCGGAACGTGCAGGAGGACGGGCGCAATGCGCTGGTCGCGCGCAGCGGTGCCGACCCCTTCCGCACGGAGCGGCGCCTGCGTTGGCGGGACCACTTCTCCCTTTCGGAGAACGTGCTGATGGTCCAGCACATGCATGCCGAGCATGACGGCCTGCGCATCGCGCAGCTGTCGGACGTGCACGTGGGGCAGGCCACCTCGGCGCTGCGCATCCGCCGCGCGGTGGAGGCGGTCAACGAGGAGAAGCCGGACCTGGTGTTCCTCACCGGCGACTACGTCACGCACAGCCCCAAGCCGTTGCCGCGCGTGCGCGAGCTGCTGGCCGGCATCCAGGGCCCCGTCTACGTGGTGATGGGCAACCATGACCACTGGGTGAACGCGCCATACCTGCGCGAGTCCTTCGAACGGATGGGCTACACGGTGCTGCAGAATGAGCACCGGCAGGTGAACGTGAAGGGCGCGCCGGTGACGGTGCTGGGCATCGACGACGGGCTCACCGGCCGGGACGACGTGGAGGCCACCTTCCGGGGTGCGCCGGTGTCGGGCACGCGGCTGGTGCTGGCCCACACGCCGCCCACGGCGGAGAAGCTGCCGGCGCACGCGGGACTGGTGCAGTTCTCCGGGCACACGCACGGCGGCCAGTTCGTGGTGCGCGGCCTGACGGAGGCCCTCTTCCGCCGCGCGGGCCAGCCGTACATCCGCGGCCACTACCACGTGAATGGCAACCAGCTGTACGTGAACCGGGGCCTGGGCTTCGGCTTCGGAGGCCCCTACCTGCGCCGGGGCAGCGAGCCGGAGGTAGCCTTCTTCACGTTGCGACAGGCCGCCGTCAGCGCGGGGTAGCGCACGCCAGGCTGGCTTGCGAGCCCGCCGCGCATCTCCTAAGCAGGGAGCATGCACCCGAGGCTCTGGTGGCCTGCATCCCTGCTCCTCGTGTGCCTTGCTTGTGAAAGCGCTCCTCGCAAGGCACACGAGACGGAGAACTACGGCTTCATCAGCGACGACTCGGACTATGTCTGGGCGCGGGGGCCATGGTCTGGCGTCGAGCCATCCCGGGACGTGGATGAGGTCATCGACCGCCTGTGCCCCGCCATCATGAAGCTCCCGGGCGCGACCGACAGGAATTACGGACAGGAGTACTGCGGCCTCATCTACTCCCGAGGCGACGGCATCTACCGCGTCAGCCATCCCTCTCCCCTCGGCCGATGGCAACTGCGCAGGGAAGCGACGAAGAAGTCCTGCTTTCCCGTTCGCAAGGTCATCGACCCCGAGGCCCGGTCTCTCTCCATCCTCGCCGACTACCACAGTCATCCCTGGCACCCTTCGCCGCTATCCGAGCCGGACCGGCGCGCAGCCAATCAACTCTGGCTCATCAAGATTCAGTTCGATTCGGCGTGCCACATCCAGAAGCTGATCCCCCACCTGGATGATGTAGACAGGCCCGGCGAGGTCTACTCGCGTCGAGGGAAGCAGTGGGTCCGCATCGGGCTCATCAAGCCCGCAGACAAACCGTTCGGCTTCATCACCCCCGTCGGACGCGAGGACTGACAGGAGACATCATGATGCCAAAGTGGTTGCCCCTGATGTGCCTGTGCACGCTCCCGGCATGCGCCCTCTTCAAGAAGCCGCCTCGTCCTGTCCATGTGCCCGCGGAGGAAGCCTCAAGGTTCGAGTTCCCCGTTGGAATGCCGGAAGAGGGACGCGTCATCATCCGGCGCCCCCTGGCCCAGGCTGTCCAGCTCGCCATGGAGGACTACCTGCCATGGGACCTGAAGCTCCCGCCGGGCGACCGGCCCGGAGGGGAGTGCCTCTATCGGCGAGAGTCCTACGACGTGACAGCGGCTCCGTACGAAGGCGGAATCATCCTCGTGAGCATCTCGCTGGACCCCGACGCATGCGAGAGAAAGGGTGCCCCCTACGACATGGGAGCGCGGTATGCGATTGACTCGAAGACTTGGCGAATCCTTGCGGTCCAGCGCTGAGGATTCCCAACTCAGATGGTGCCGCACGGCCGGAGCAGGTAACATTCGCCGCATGCGCAAATCACTGCTCCGGTGTGCCGTGCTGCTCCTGCCGCTCGTGGGCTGCGTTCCGTCTCACTTCGACTACGTCAAGCTGCCGGAGGCGGGGAAATTCGCCCTCATCAACATCGACGGCCGGAACGCCTATCTCATCGACCCGCGCACGGAGAGCTGTTTCCTCATGACGGCGGGCTCGGACAACCACACGACCGTGCACGTCCCCTGCGACAAGCTGAAGCGGAACCTGCCCGAGGCCTCCGCCTTCATCACCTGGATTCCCGACAGCGCGGAGGCCCCGGCCGTCAGCGCCCCCACGCCCTGAGCCTCAAGACCGCAGCGGAACGCCCAGCCTCCCGCTCCCCAGCCCTTCCGCCTTCTTGCGCCGCAGGCTGAAGGGCCCGGACCCGAAGTAGACGATGAGCAGCGCGCCACCCGCCATGGAAAGGTTCTTCATGAAGTGGGTGAGCTGGTCCTGCGCCTGCACCGGGTCCGTCACCAGCCAGAACCTGTGGACCATGAAGGCGGCGGACAGCAGGAAGATGGCGATGGCCGCCGCGCCCAGGCGGGCGAACACGCCCAGCAGCACGGACAAGCCGCCCACCACCAGCGCCACGCCGGACCCCAGCACCGCCATGCGCGGCTCCGGCACCCCGGACGCCTGGGCCACGCCCGTCAGCGCCTCCAACTGGAAGAAGTGGTTCAGGCCGCTGGTGATGAAGATGGCCGAAAAGAGCAGCCGGCCAATCGGCGCTAGCACGCCCATGAATCCTCCCTGTCGTCCCTCCTCCCAGCCCCACAACGCTGGCAGGACGTCGCCATTCTCAACGTGGGCATCGATTCCTGCGTGACACCGGCCGCTCGCCTGCCTGCTCGCCCTTCGCCGCCAGCCCTCCCTGGCCATGGCACGCTGCGACAACACGCCACACGCGGGCCTCCAGGCCAGCACGTATGGTGCGCGGGCCGTGAAGAACGCCCTGACCGTCAGCCTCCTGTTGTCCAGCGCCCTGCTGCTCGTCCCCACTTCGAGCGCCTGGGCCTGCGCCACCTGCGCTTGTGGCGACCCCACGCTCATGTCCATGGGCACCGAGCAGCCGTTCTCCGGCCGCCTGCGCCTGTCTTCCACCGTCCGGGGATGGGGCCACACGGTCGGTGAGGAGGGAGTGGACGCCCTGCGCCTGCGCGAGGCGCGCATGGACCTGGCGGTGGCCTACGCGCCGCTCCCCTGGCTGTTCCTCTCCGCCACCCTGCCCCTGCAGGCCCGCGAGGTGCGGCACGTCAGCCTCGCCCGGGACCGCGGCTGGGGCATTGGCGACGTGGAGGTCGCCGCGAAGGTGTTCCTCTTCCAGGACAAGGCCTTCTCCGCGGACCACCTGTTCAGCGTGCTGGGCGGCGTGAAGCTCCCCACCGCGCCCGTGCTGCGCGGTCCGGGTGGCGCCCAGTTGGCCCTGGACAGTCAGCTGGGCAGCGGCTCGGTGGATCCACTGGCCGGCCTCGCCTATCAGCACTTCCGCGGCAACTGGTCCTTCCTGGCCAGCGCCACCGGCTTCCTCCCCACGCGCGGCATCCAGGGCTTCCGCGCGGGTGCCTCCCTCCGCACCACGCTCGCCGCGCAGTACCAGCCGTCTGCCCGCTGGGCCCTGCGCCTGGGCTTCGACAGCCGCCTGGAAGCGCCGGCCGACACGGAAGGCGAGCACCAGGGCCACACGGACAGCGAGCGCCATGAGCACACGGGCGGATTCATCGGCTACGCGTCTCCCGACGTGATCTTCAGCCCGGGCATGGACGTCGTCGTCGCGGCGGGCGTGCGCGTGCCCTTCATCAACCAACTGCGTGGCCGCGTCGTCCCCACGCCCATCGCGATGTTGTCCGTCGCCTACGACCTCTGAACCATGCGCTCCTTCCTCAAGCCCGTCACCGTGGGCGCCGCCGCGCTCCTGTCTCTCGCCGGCTGCGGCGGCACCAACGTCCAGGACGGCATGACGCTCGACCTCGCGCTCATCACCGCCCGGGCGCGGCCCATCTCGGGTGCGGCCGGCGCGCGCGAGCTCATGAACGACCAGGGCACCCGCGCCGTCCTCACCAGCGGCTTCGTCACGCTGGGCAGCGTGGAGCTGCTCCCCTGCGCGGAGGTCGGCTGGAAACGCTTCCTGCGTCAGCTGTCCCCCGTGGGCACGGCGTGGGCCCACCACACGGTGACCCACCCCACACGGCTGGACACCGCCCACGTCGTGAACCTGGGCGGCGAGGATGGAACGGTCATTCCGCTGGGCGCGCTGCACCCGCCGCCGGGCCGCTACTGCCACGCGCGCCTCAACTTCGAGCCCGCAGGCAACGACGCGCAAGGCCTGGCCGCCGCCGCCCAGGGCGACGCGCCGGTGGACATGGTCGGCCGCAGCCTGCACCTGCGTGGCACCCTGAGCACCGGACAGGACAGCGAGCCCCAGCCCTTCGAGGTGAGCTTCCAGACGCGTGCCTCGGTGGACGTGCTACTGGAGTGGGTGACGCTGTCGGAAGCCAATCCTCACACGCAGCTCGTCTTTGCGCTCTCGTGGGATACGTGGCTGGATGGCGTCAGCGCCGAGCAGCCGCCCGCCAACGTGGACCTGGTGGGCAACGTGGCCCGCTCGGTGGTGCCTCCCTCCTCCGTCGCACCATGACGCCTCCGCCCCAAGCCGCCCCGCCGCTCCCAGAGCCCGACTCCCGAGCCCGCATCAACCTGGAGTGGCTGCTGCGCTTGCGATGGGGCCTGCTGCTGGGCCAGACGCTCGTCATCGGCGTGGCCGCCTTCGGGTTGGAGCTGGCGCTGCCGGTGTCGGTGTTGTTCGCGCTGCTGGGCCTGGAGGCGCTGACCAACGTGTCGGCGCGGGCGTGGCTGGCGCGCGGCCTCCGGGTGACGGAGGGCACCCTTGGCAAGCTGATGCTGTGGGACACGCTGGTGCTCACCGGCTTGCTGGCCCTCAGCGGGGGCACGCACAACCCCTTCACCACGCTCTACCTGGTGAACGTGGCGCTGGGCACCGTGCTGCTGCCCTCGCGGTGGATGTGGGGTCTGCTCGGCTTCACGCTGACGGCCTTCGGCTCGCTGTTCGTGTTGCAGGACGTGGAGCTGCCAGCGGGCCTGTCGCGGCCGGACCACGCGGAGCTGATGCGGCTGCACATCAACGGCATGTGGGTGGCTTTCGCCGTGGCCGCGGGCTTCATCGTCTACTTCGTCCAGCGCGTCACGCGGGCACTCGGGGCGCGGGAGCAGGAGCTGGCGCAGGCGCGCGCGCTGCACGCGCGGCGGGAGAAGGTGGCCTCGCTGGCGACGCTGGCCGCGGGCGCCGCGCACGAGTTGTCCACGCCGCTGTCCACCATCGCCGTGGTGACCAAGGAGGTGGAGCGCGCGCTGGCCACCGCGGGCACCTCCGAGTCCGTTCGCGAGGACCTCCGCCTCATCCGCCAGCAGGTGGACCGCTGCCGCGACGTCCTGGTGCAGATGTCCGCGGACGCCGGGCAGACGACGGGTGAGCCCTTCCACCCCGTGCCCCTGAGCCGGCTGGTGGAGGACATGCTGGCGGAGCTTCCCGGCGCGGAGCGGGTGAATGTCGAACTGCCCACCGAGGCCCGCGACTGGCGCGTCCACGGCCCGCCCCGGGCACTGGCCCGGGTGCTGCGCGGGCTGGTGAAGAACGCGCTCCAGGCGTCCCAGGTGTCACGTCCCGTGGAGCTGCGCGTGCGAGCGCGCGGCGAAGGTGCCCTGCTGGAGGTGCGCGACGCGGGCACGGGGATGGCGGCGGACGTGTTGTCCCGGGCGGGCGAGCCCTTCTTCACCACCAAGCCACCGGGCGAAGGAATGGGCCTGGGGCTCTTCCTGGCGCGCACGCTGGTGGAGCAGCTAGGCGGCTCGCTGGAGCTGCGCTCGACGCCGGGCCGGGGCACCACGGCGAGCCTCTCGCTGCCGGTGACGGAGGGCGCGCCATGAGCATCGCGAGCGCGGGCACGGAGCAGCGTCCCAGCCTGTTGCTGGTGGATGACGATTCCACCCTGCGCGAGCGGCTGGCCCGCGCCTTCCGCGAGCGCGGCTGGGACGTCACCACCGCGGGGGACTACGACGAGGCCCTGGCCGCCGCGCGCCGCGACTCACCCGAGTACGCGGTGGTGGACCTGCGCATGCCGGGCCGCAGCGGCCTGGAGGTGGTGAGGGATTTGCTCGCGGTGGATGCCTCCACGCGCGTCGTCGTCCTCACGGGTTACGGAAGCATCGCCACCACGGTGGATGCCATCCGGCTGGGCGCGGTGAACTACCTTCCGAAGCCCGCGGACGCGGATGACCTGCTCGCGGCCTTCGCACGTGCGTCCGGCGAGCCCTCCGTCGCGACATCGGAGAGCTTCGAGGCCCCGTCCCTGGCGCGCGCCGAGTGGGAGCACATCAACCGCGTGCTGGCGGACTGCGGCGGCAACATCTCCGAGGCGGCGCGCAAGCTGGGCATCCACCGGCGCTCGCTCCAGCGCAAGCTACAGAAGTACCCGCCTTCCCGTTGAAGCGCTCACGCCTCGCGGGAATTACCGGGCTCGCAATGAGCGAGTGCCCCGTGCCAGTCACTGGCGACCTTTGCTATGGGTGGCGGAATGTCGACCGCACTCCAGACCCGTCCTCCCAGCCACCTCGCCCCCGGCCGCTTCGGCCAGACGCGCTACATGATTCGCCGCAAGTTCTTCAAGCTGTTCGGCGACGCGTTCCACATCTACGACGAGGCGGGCAACCTCGCCTTCTACTCGAAGCTGAAGGCCTTCAAGTTGAAGGAGGACATCCGCATCTACAGCGACGAGGAGATGCGTGAGGAGCTGCTCACCATCAAGGCGCGCGGCATCCTCGACTTCGGCATGACGTACGACGTGACGGATGCCACCACGGGCGCGCGCGTGGGCGCGCTGCGCCGCAAGGGCCTGCGCTCCCTCCTCCGCGACCAGTGGCTGGTGCTGGACGCGAATGACCAGGAGGTGGGGAAGATTGAAGAGGACAGCATGATGATGGCGCTGGTGCGCCGCTTCCTGACCGCGCTGATTCCCCAGTCCTTCACCGGGACGATGGGCCTCAACCAGGTGCTCGCCTTCCACCAGCGCTTCAACCCGTTCATCCAGAAGATTGATTTGGACTTCTCCATGGACACCGACCGCCAGCTGGACCGGCGGCTCGGCATCGCGGCGGCGGTGCTCATGTGCGCCATCGAGGGCCGGCAGCAGTAGTCCCTGAACCTTCTCCCAGACTGGCGGCGGCGGCCTTCCTTCAGGGAGCCGCCCGTCACGTCACGCCGAGAGGGCCTCAGCGGGAGCGCGAGCTTCGACCCGCCAGCAAGCGGCGGTGAACCGCACCTCGTCGCCGTGCACATAGGGGTTGAAGGCGGCGCGGACGGTTTCGATGACGTGAGTCCGGGTCCTCTCGTCGGCTTCGTGAAGAACGCGACCGAGGGGCCCAAGCCGGGTCACGTACTGGACCAACCCCCGCTCGGGCAGGGTGCAGGTGGCATCAATGGGGTGGATGTCGATGTCCCTCCAGCCGCTCTGCTCCAGGATGCGATGGACCCGGTCCCCATCCGCGAAGGCGAACTGGCCCGGCGCGTTCGGCTGGCGGGCGGGCATGTTTGGAAGGAGGGGCGCCGCGGCCCGCTCGGCGGTCGTCATGAACGGGTTCTCCGAGGGGCTTCGCCAGGCGATGAAGGTCAGCCTGGCATTCTCTCTTGCGGAACGTCTCAGGTTCACGAAGGCCTGGACGGCATCGTCGAAGAACATCACGCCGAAGCGTGAAATCACCATGTCGAAGCGCCCTCGCTCGAAGGCGTGGTGCTCCGCGTTGGCCTCGATGAAGCTGGCGGCCACATGCTCCGCTTCGGCCCGGGCCCGCGCCGCCGCGAGCATGGGTGCGGAGATGTCGATGCCGACGCAGTGTCCCTGGGCACCGAGCCGCCGCGCGACGGCGAGCGTCGTGCTGCCCGTCCCACAGCCCACGTCGAGCACCTGACGCGCGCCGCGGGCTTGGACGGCCTCGACGAGCAAGTCCTCGAACGGCTTGAACATCCCTTCGAGCAGGTCCCGGCTATCGACCCAGGCCTGTCCCGCGGGGCCATTCCAAAGTGCTGCCTGCCCCTCCGGGGGCTGGTGACCAGATGCCATCGCGCGTCTCCCTTCACATGCCTTCAAGAAGTGAAGGCCGTACAGTGCCAGTTCAAGTCGACTTGAGGTCAACAGGTGAGAGACCTGGACATCACCGAGGTTGCCCGGCGCACGGGCGTTCCTGCCTCGACGCTGCGTTTCTATGAGGCAAAGGGCCTGCTCTCCTCGACGGGCAGGCGAGGCCTGCGCCGCCTGTTCAACCCCGACGTGCTGGAGCGGCTCGCACTCATCGCCTTGGGACGCGAAGCCGGCTTCTCACTGGATGAGCTGGCTCGGATGTTCGCGCCGGACGGGCAACCGCGCATTGACCGGGAGCTGCTGACCGCGAAGGCGGAGGAACTCGACAGCACCATCCGGCGGCTGAGCGCCATGCGCGATGGCTTGCGGCACGCGGCGAACTGTCCCGCGCCGAGCCACATGGCATGTCCCAGGTTTCGCCAGCTCCTGGCGGCTGCCACTGCCTCCAGACAAAGGCGGGCGCACGCGCCGCACGGGAGCGAAGGCGGTCGCACGCGCCGCCGGAAGCAAGCTCCATAATCGCCATTGCGTTGCAAATACAAGATAAGAACCATATACTCCTCACCCACGAGGAAGAACGGGGATTCTTCCCGCTGCGTTCCTCCTGCATGTGAGACATCCCCCCTGCCATCCAACGCAGCCCCCAAGGGCGCTACCAGGGCAGCAGGCCAGGGCAAGGAGCGCATGCATGTTCCACGAGCCACCGCGCGGATGGCCTTCTCCCCTCGCTCGCGATGACACAACTCGCTCAGACACCACTCCCCGCCTTCGCCGCCCCTCCCGCTGCCTCGTCGCGTGAGACGGTGGGCTCCAAGGGCCGCCGCATCGTCGGCATCGACGCCCTCCGAGGGCTGGTCATGGCGCTGATGATTGTCGACCACGTGCGGGAGTACTTCTACCTGCACGCCCAGGTGAGCGACCCGGTGGTGATATCCACCACGCCGCCCAGCCTCTTCTTCACGCGGTTCGCCGCGCACCTCTGCGCGCCCGTGTTCGTCATCCTGACGGGCGTGGCGGCCTGGCTCTACGGCCAGCGGCACGGAGGGCGCAAAGCGGCCTCCAGCTTCCTGTTCAAGCGCGGCCTCTTCCTGCTCGTGCTGGAGCTGACCGTCATCAACTTCGCCTGGACCTTCACGCTCCTGCCCCGGACCTATTACTTCCAGGTCATCGGCGCGATTGGCCTGTCGATGATGGTGCTGTCCGCCCTGCTCTACCTGCCACGACCCGTGCTGCTCACCTTCGCGCTGCTCGTGATTTTCGGCCACAACCTGCTCGACCCGATTCACTTCGAAGCAGGCCAGCCGGGACAGGCCCTGTGGGCGCTGCTGCATGACCGGGGCTTCATCGCCCTTCCCTGGGGCGCGCAGCTCAAGACGTCCTACCCCGTCCTGCCGTGGATGGGCGTCATCGCCCTGGGCTTCGCGGTAGGGCCGTGGTTCTCGTCCCAGGTCGCCCCAGCGGCGAGGCGCCGCCGCCTGCTGCTGGCGTCAGCATCCTCGGTGGGCCTCTTCGTGCTGCTGCGGCTCATCAACATCTACGGCGAGCCCCTGCCGTGGTCGCCCGGCGCTACGCCGATGGAAACGGCCATGTCCTTCGTCAATCTGACGAAGTACCCGCCGTCGCTCGACTTCCTGCTGCTGACACTCGGCGTGGGCGCGGGCCTGCTGGCGCTGCTGGACAAGGCGCCTGCGTCACTGACATCCACCCTGGCGGTGTTCGGCGCCGCGCCGCTGTTCTTCTACGTCGTCCACCTGTACCTGCTGCACGCGATGAACAAGCTCGCGCTGTTCACCTTCGGCCCCAACCAGGGCGCGCTGTTCAGCCTGCCGAACGTCGGCGAACTCTGGCTCATGGCGCTGCTGACCACGGTGCCCATGTGGTTCGCCTGCCGCGCCTTCGCCGCGCTGAAGGCCCGCTCCTCCAGTCCCTGGATGAGCTACCTCTGACAATCGGCCCTGGGCTCAGGTCCGCGCCATGACGGGAAGGAGGTTCGCCTCACGTGGGGACGTCAGTCCCCGCACGAACAGGTCCGCCTCCGTGTCCTCGCCCGCCTCCACCGCGCCGGGCCACCAGCGCTCCGGCGTGAAGCCGAACTGGATGGACGAAATCGGCCGGTCGATGAGCCGCGGCAGCGCCGCCCGTAAATCAAAGGGCGCACGCGCGAAGATGTCGTCGACGAACAGCGTCTCGCCCTCCACCTCCGCGAACACCCAGGCCTCGTCGCTCAGGGCGCGCAGTGGCCGCGCGAACCCATTCGCCGCATACCAACTGGCGATAGAGGCCGTGCCCCGCGCGCCGAAGCGCTCCGTCACCGGCAACCCCTCGTCAGAGAGCATTCGGAGCCGCGCCCGCACGTCCGCCTCCGCCAGGTCGAGCCGCGGCGCCGCTGTCCCTCCCGGCCGCGCCATGTGCGAGGCGGAGAACAGCGTCTGGCGCCGGGGCTCGAAGCCGAAGCGCGGGTAGAACTCCAGCACGCTCTTGTTGGCGAACAGCAGCACGGGCGCGTCACCACAGTGCGCCAGCGCCGCGTTCATCACCTCGCGCGCCAACCCCCGCCCGCGCTCGGAAGGCAGGCTCCCCACGGCGCCCAGCTGGTAACCCGTCACCTCCCGGCCTTCGAGCAACAACCGCATCCGCGTCACCGAGGCATTGGCCAAAACCCGGCCGTCCTCCACCACCGCGAACGCGCGGTAGTCGTCATTCCATTCACCCCACTGCGTCCAACGCCGGAAGTCGGCGCGAGTGAAGACTTGCGGCACGTAGTCGCAGAACGCGGCCTGGAGCCCCGAGTTGCCGGGCCCGATTTCAGTGACGGAGGGAACGCGCTTCGAAGCCATCCATCCACCCTACGCGATTCCCACCAGCCGCCAACGGACGCGAGCCCGCACCGGGAATCCCTAACGCGCTGCGTATTGTGAGCCTTCACCCGGAAGCCTACTGGTTGCTTGTTGTCACCACGCCAATAAGCAACTGGAGGGTTGCGCGCATGCGACTGCATTGGAGTCGTCCGTTGGCCGTTTCGAGTACCTTGCTCTGGGCCATCAGCGCGGGGCCGGCAGCAGCGGAGCCGTTGCCGCTGTTGGACATGACGCCCCTTCGCGCGCCCTTCGCGGCGGCGTGCCAGGGGAAACCGGATTCCACACCGCTACCGGTGGACCCACGCACCCTGGTGGTTCCCGGCGTCAACAAGCCCGGCGCCGCGGTGCAGTTCAACGCCTACTGGGTGGACCTGCACTCACCGCCGCCGCCGTTCGTCTCCAACCTGCCACCCAACCCGAAGAACTGCGGCGAGTTCCGCGCGAGCGCCCACCGTGGCCGGGTGAACATCGAGACGCGCGCCTATTTCCAGCCCTTCACGACGTCACTGGCCTACTACAACATGTATCTCCAATGGGGCTACCTCTTCCGCCCCTCGGACTTCGACGAGCAGGTCATCAACCGCTTCGGGCTCTCGAAGGCGCCGTTCCGCAATCCCTACCCGATGCCGTGGGAGAACCCCAACCTCACCAACGGAGGCAGCGGTCAGCTCCCACTGGGGCTCGTGCAGGAGCGAGATTCCAATGGCCGCTTCACGGGGATGATTGCCTCCAGTTGCTCGGGCTGCCACGACTCGAAGCTGGGCAACGACCAGGAATCCTCCTTCGTCTGGGGACGCTCCACGGACGCCAGCGATCCGGGCCTCATCCAGTCCGACATGTTCCGCTCCACCGTCGTGGGCAACGTGTTCCAGATTGTGCCCGTGCCCTGGAGCGTGGGCCGCGGCATGAGTGACGCCATCGGCATCGTCGACCTGCTGCCCGCCCTCTTCGACATGGACTCCCTGGCGCTGGCCCCCAGCCTGCTGGAGTACTTCCCCACGCACGCGGGTGGCATGTCCCGCGCGCCCAACTGGTGGTACCGCGCCTTCAAGACGCGCCAGTTCTGGGACGGCGCGCTCACGTCGGACAACGTCCGCTCGGAGATGGCGTTCGGCGTCGCGAACATCGGCCGCTCGGCCTCGGAGCGCCGCGCGCTCACCGCGGAGTTCGAGGACAACGACAACTTCTTCCTCTCGCTCTCGCCCCCCACCTACCCCAAGCCCATCAACACCGCGCTCGCCGAACGCGGCGCCATCCTCTTCCACGAGCGCGACCTCTGGGCCAATGGCGCCAACGCCAACATCCCGAAGACGCCCGGCAACGGCTCGTGCGCGAGCTGCCACGGCGTCTACGCGCCGCGCTACGCGGCCAACCCCGCCTACCTGCCGGACCCGCGCCTCAAGGGCATCTCCGGCGTCATCACGCCCATTGAGACCATCCGGACGGACCCGGCCCGCAAGGACCTGATGGCGGACGAGCGCAAGCGCCGGGCCTGGAACACGTCCTTCCTGGCCTACAACGACATGCACCCCGACCACGGGCCCTTCTACGACGACCCCATCATGAGCGCCCTGCGCCGCGTGCCGCGTGCCGCGTATGACCGGGGGGTGGGGCCCATCTACTCGCCCGAAGGGCCGAACATCTGGATTGAGCCGTTCGGCTACATCGCGCCGCCGCTCTACGGCGCGTGGGCCTCCGCGCCCTACCTCCACAACAGCAGCGTGCCCACCCTGTGGGACGTGCTGAAGCCGTCGGACCGCCCGAAGGTGTGGCAGCGCCAGCAGACGGAGCCCAACAACCGGGGAACCAACGCCGGCTACGCCATGGACTTCGCGGCGTACGACTTCAACAAGCTCGGCTGGAAGGTGACGCGCCTGGCCTGCGGCGACGTGCCCAGCAGGGACCCGTTCATCCCCTGCAGCCAGCACATGGCGACCATCGACATCGCCTTCGCCAACATCGCCAACGTGGTGGCCAACTACAACTCGCTGGCCTACCAGTCACCGCCGCCCATCACCCAGAAGCAGATTCGCTCGCGGATGATTTTCAACTCGCACCTCTACGGGCTCGGCAACGAAGGCCATGACTTCAACCAGTCGCTCACGGACGACGAGCGCTGGGCCATCATCGAATACATGAAGACGCTCTGACTCGCTGAAGCGATGCGGCTCGTGAGGAAGGAAGGGAGCGGGCTCCCTTCCTTCCCAGGACTTCAGCGGCTACGGGCTGAACATGCCGGTGAGCACGCTGGCGCGGCCTCGAGGCAGCGAGCGCTTGAACGGGCTCGTCGCGAGGCTCGAGCCGGGCTGGTACCAGCTCTGGATCTCCGCGAAGTACGTCTGGCCCGCCCGCAGCACGTCCGGGGGCAGGTACACGCTCTGGAGATCCGTGTGCAGCACCGCCACGCGCGTCGCGGTGGTGGAACCGTTGCTCGCGCCCAGCCGGTAGATGTTCACCACGTAGTTCGTGGCCGTTCCGACCAGCGGCTTCGACCAGCGCAGCGAGGCGTCGGTCCCCACGCCCGTGAGGTTCTGGAATGCGCCGCGCGTGTTCACCTGGGGCGCCTGCACCGGCCCGACGAGGGGCTGCACGGGCGCGGCGGTGAACGCGCTCGCCTCTTGCTCCACGCGGATGTCCACGCTCATGGTGTAGGGCGTCGCGGTTCCCAGCGCGTAGCTCTTCGTGAAGCCCGCGACTGCGAACGCCACCTTCTGCCACGTCGCCGGGAGCGGGTTGTTGTAGGTCATGCTCCCCGTGACGATGTCGGTCCGCTGCGTGTCAGGATTGAGCTTCACGAGCAGTGGCGGCCCGCTGATGGACGCGAGCGCCGAGCTCAGCGCGGCCGGCCGGGCGGACATCCAGATCTCGTTGTACGTGCTGACCGCGTCCGGGTTCACCTGGGTGCGAATGGCTTCGAAGGCCGAGCGTCTCCAGTCCACCGCGAAGGTGCCTGTCGCGACGGGCTGGGTGAAGGTTCCGCTGACGGTGACGGGCTGGCCCTCCACCTGCGTCATGCTCGTATCGAGCACCTTGTGCATCGCGCGGTAGGGCACTCCATTCGCGCTCGTCTGCAACCGCATCTGCGCCAGCGAGAACACATCCCCGCGGCTGCTGTCGAGCAGCACCGGGTTGAGCATGTTGGCGTAATCGAAGCTCAGCCCGGAGAGCGACGTGGCGCCCGCCAGGGGGCGCCCCGTGGCGCTGCCGTCGATGTAGCCGAACGCGCCCGGGTTCAACGAATACATGTCCAGGAAGTCCCCCGGCTGCCAGGGAGACAGGCCGGTGGCGGACACCATCACGGGAGTGGGCAGCGAGGCGAAGGTGCCATCGCGTCCCCACTCCGTGGAGCCCAGATCGAACGCGCGGCCGGTGCTCACCAGGTAGCGCGAGCCCAGCTTCAGGTAGATGCGGCCGGAAGGGACGTTCGGCACGGAGATGGTGCCGTCCGCGGAGCCCGTGCCCGGATAGGCCGTGAACGCCCCGGTCGTTGAGTCCCGCATGTATGCCACCACCGACGTGGCGGACTGGTCGTATGGCTTCGTCTCGTTGCCCGACGTGGCGACGAAGGTGACCGGGCTGGTACCGGTGACATGGGTGACCAGGCCCTGGGCGACCTGGGAGGTCGCGTCCGTCGACACGGAGGAGTCCACCGCCTCTGCCTCGTCGAGCCCTGCGCAGCCGACCCCTGTCATGCCGACCAAAAGCCCGAGGGAAATCAATGACATATTCATTGTGAAGACAACCCTTTCGGCGACGCCCTGAATGGCGCTGCGCAGGGAGATTCATACCGGGCCGATCTGACATTTCCGGGAGCGCTTCGATTCCAAATTTCCTTAGGGGCTGTGAAAGCAAACGCGCTTGTCGGCAGGTGAGCCCGGCAACGGACTCCGTGATGACTGGCGCCATCCGCCTGGTGACTGCGGTCACCGCCGGGGGCCTGGAGCGCGTTGCGTGGTGCCATCCCCTCGCTGAGAAATCCACGACTTGCCAAGGCCCGCCTGGGCGGCATGCATCCGCTTCCGGTTTACTCCTACAGCTGGAGTTTGAGTCGCGCTCCTCGGGCCCGATAGTGACATTGCATGGCGACGGCTTGGTGGTGGCGTCGCCAGCGACTCCAGGCCAAAACGTGCGCGAGTGGAGCCACGGTCCGTGCCGTACTCCCCAGCAGAATGGCGAAAGTCGAGTCTGAGCGCGGGCGCCGGCCTCCTGGAGCATCCGCCAGGAGGCCGCGACCTTCGCGTCACAGGAAGCGTTTGAAGAGGTCCAGCTTCCCTGTGTAGGGCGGGTAGCGCAGCTTCATGTCGAGCAGGAAGGGCCGCTTCACCACGCCCTTGCGGTGGCTGAAGGCGTCGAAGCTGGCCTGGCCGTGGTAGCCGCCGGTGCCGGACTCCCCCACGCCTCCGAAAGACAGGCCCTTCGCCGCGAAGTGGACGCACACGTCGTTGGCCACCGCGCCGCCGCTCGACGTCTCCGTGAGGACGCGCTCGTTCACCGCCGCGTCCTTGGAGAAGGTGTAGAGCGCCAGCGGCTTCGGCCTCGCGCGGACGAAGCGGATGGCCTCGTCGATGCTCGGACAGTCCACCAGCGGCAGCAGGGGCCCGAAAATCTCCTCCTGCATCAGCGGGCTGGACAGCGGCGCGTCGGTGATGACGGTGGGCGCGAAGAAGCGGCTGTCCGCGTCCCGCTCACCGCCAAATGCCACGGTCCCGTCCTGCGCCAGCTTCGAGACGCGCTCGAAGTGCCGCGAACTGATGAGGCGGCCATAGTCGCGGCTCTCACGCGTGTTCGCGCCGTAGAAGCCGGTGACGGCCTTCTGGACCAGCTCCGTGAAGCGGCCCTTGAGCTCGGGCGGAATGAGCACATAGTCCGGGGCGATGCAGGTCTGCCCGGCGTTGAGGTACTTGCCCCAGGCGATGCGGCGCGCGGTGACTTCCAGGTCCGCGCTCTTGTCGATGATGCAGGGGCTCTTGCCGCCCAGCTCCAGCACGGTGGGCGTCAGGTGCTTCGCCGCGGCTTCCGCCACCACCCGGCCCACCTGGGGGCCGCCGGTGAAGAAGATGAGGTCCCAGCGCTCGTCGAGCAGGGCCCGGCTCACCTCCGCGCCGCCCTCCACGACGGCGACGACGTCCTCGGGGAAGGCTTCTTTCAGCATCCGCGCGAGCACGGCGGACGTCGCCGGGGACAGCTCGCTGGGCTTCAGCACGGCGGTACAGCCCGCAGCGAGCGCCCCGATGAGCGGAGCAATCGCCAACTGATAGGGGTAGTTCCACGGGGAGATGATGAGCGTCACGCCCAGCGGGTCCGAGTACTGCCAGACGCGCGCGGGTTGGATGGCGAGCGGCGCCGCCCCCTTGCGCGGCGCCATCCACGCCTTCACGTTCTTCAGCGCGTCCTTCAGCTCCCCGTAGATGCTGCCCACCTCCGTGAGGTAGGCCTCCTCGGGGCTCTTGGAGAGGTCCGACTGCAGGGCGGCGAGAATCTCCGCCTCGTACTTGCGTGCAACCCGTTCGAGCACCTGCAACTGCTCCCGTCGCCACGCCAACGGCAGCGTGGCACGGGTCTCGAAACGGGCTCGCTGCTTCTCGACGAGCGCCTTCGCATCGAACGAAGGTGGAACGGCGGCGAGACGGCTGGAGCCCTGACTCATCGGACCTCTCCTTGTGTGAACTGCTACTTCAAGAGTTCGCCTCGTTCGGCCTTCTCGACGAGCGACGCCGGCGGCTCGAAGTGCGCGCCGTAGCGCTGCGCGAGCTCACGCGCGCGGGCGATGAAGCCCCGCGGCCCGTTGCCCGTCCGTCCCTCGTAGCCGTTGATGAACTGCGCCACGCCGCCCGTCCACGCAGGGAAGCCGATGCCGAGGATGGAGCCGATGTTCGCGTCCGCGGCGGAGCGCAGCACGCCCTCGTCGAAGCAGCGCACCGTGTCGATGGCCTCGGCGAACAACATCCGCTCCTTCATGTCCTCGAAGGGGATGGTGTGGCCGGGCCTGGTGAAGTGCTGCGCCAGTCCCGCCCACAGGCCCGTGCGCTTGCCGTCCACGTAGTCGTAGAACCCGCCGCCCGTGGAGCGGCCCTTGCGCTGGTGCTGGTCAATCAGCGCGTCCATCACGGCGTAGCTGCTGTGCTCCGCCCAGGGCTTGCCCTCCGCCAGGGTGGCCGCCTTCGTCTCCTGACGAATCTTGCGCGGCAGCGTCAGCGTGAGTTCGTCCACCAGTTGGAGCGGGGCGGCGGGGTAGCCCGCCTGGAGGCCCGCCTGCTCGATGGAGGCGGGCGAGATGCCCTCACCCACCATGGCGATGGCCTCGTTGAGGAAGGTGCCGATGACGCGGCTGGTGAAGAAGCCCCGGCTGTCGTTGACGACGATGGGCGTCTTCCCAATCTGCACCGCGATGTCGATGGCCTTCGCGAGCGTGGCGTCGCTCGTCTTCTTGCCCGCGATGAGCTCCAGCAGCGGCATCTTGTCCACGGGGGAGAAGAAGTGCATGCCCACGAAGTCCTCCGTCCGCTTCACGCCCTCGGCGAGCACGGAGATGGGCAGCGTGGACGTATTGGACCCGAGCACCGCGTCCGGGGCGACCACGTCCTGGACCTCCTGGAAGACCTGGTGCTTGAGCTTCACATCCTCGAACACGGCCTCGATGACGAGGTCACACCCCTTGAGGGCGGCGGCGTCCGCGGTGGGCGTGATTCGCGCCAGCAGCGCGTCACCCTTCTCCTTCGTGGACTTGCCCTTCTGGATGGCCTTCTCCACCAGCTTGACGGAGTACTCCTTGCCCTTCTCCGCCGACGCGAGGCTCACGTCCTTGAGCACCACGTCGATGCCAGCCTTGGCGCAGACGTAGGCGATGCCCGCGCCCATCATCCCCGCGCCCAGCACGCCCACCTTCTTCGCGGTGTGCTGCGGGTAGTCCTTGGGACGGCCGCCACCGGAGTTGATGTGCTGCATGTCGAAAAAGAACGCCTGAATCATGTTCTTCGCGACCTGCCCCGTGACGAGCTCGGTGAAGTAGCGCGACTCCACGGTGAACGCGGTGTCCACGTCCACCTGCGTGCTCTCCACCGCCGTGGCCATGATGGCGCGGGGCGCCGGCATGTTCGCGCCCTTGAGCTGCTTGCGCAGGTTCGCGGGGAACGCGGGCAGGTTCGCCGCCAGCCCCGGAGACGACGGCGTGCCACCCGGAATCTTGTAGCCCTTCTGGTCCCACGGCTGCTGCGCGGTGGGATTGGCCTTCACCCACGCCTTGGCCGCGGGCAGGAGCGCCTCCACGGAGTCCACCACCTCGTGGACCAGGCCGGCCTCCTTCGCCTCCTGCGGACGGTAGCGCTGGCCCTGGAGCAGCACCTTCATCAGCGCGTCCACGATGCCCAGCATCCGCACCGTGCGCACCACGCCGCCGCCACCGGGCAAGAGGCCCAGCGTGACCTCCGGCAGGCCCACCTGGGCGCCCTTCACGTCCGCGATGATGCGGCGGTGGCACGCGAGCGCGATCTCCAGCCCGCCGCCCAGCGCCGCGCCGTTGATGGCCGCGACCACGGGCTTGCCCAGCGTCTCCAGCGTGCGCAGCTGCGCCTTGATTTCCTGCCCCAGCTCGAAGGACTGCTTCGCGTCCTCCTTACGCACCTTCAGCAGGTCCTTCAAATCACCACCGGCGAAGAACGTCTTCTTCGCGGAGGTGAGGATGACACCGGTGAGGGTGTCCTTCTCCTTGACCAACCGGTCCACCGTCGCGCGCATGGACTTCAGATACGCGGCGTTCATGGTGTTCGCGGACTGGTTCGGGTCATCCAACGTCAAGACGACGATGCCGTCGGCGTCCTTGTCCCAGCGGATGGTGTTCTGCTCGCTCATGGGGTTCGCTCGAATCCTATCGAAGTGTTGGAAGAGAAGCTCAGACGCGTTCGATGAGGGTGGCCACGCCCATGCCACCACCCACGCACAAGGTGATGACCGCGCGGCGCGCCTTGCGTCGCTCCAGCTCGTCCACCATCGTCCCCAGAATCATCGCGCCCGTGGCACCCAGCGGGTGCCCCATGGCGATGGCGCCGCCGTTCACGTTCAGCTTCTCATCCGGAATGCCGAGGTCCTTCTGGTACTTGAGCACCACCGAGGCGAAGGCCTCGTTGAGTTCGAACAGGTCGATGTCCTTCACCGACAGGCCGGCAATCTCCAGCAGCTTCCGGGTGGCCGGAATCGGACCGGTGAGCATGATGGTGGGGTCCGAGCCGGACGTGGCCACCGCGGCGATGCGCGCGCGCGGCGTGAGCCCCAGCGACTTGCCCACCTGCTCCGAGCCGATGAGCACCAGCGCCGCGCCGTCCACGATGCCCGACGAGTTGCCCGGCGTGTGGACGTGCTCGATGCGCTCCACGAAGTGATACTTCTGCAGGGCCACCGCGTCGAAGCCGCCCGCCTCGCCCATGACGGTGAAGGACGGGTTGAGCTTGCCGAGCGACGCCACGGTGGAGTCCGGGCGCATGAGCTCATCGTGGTCCAGCACGGTGAGGCCGTTCTGGTCCACCACCGGGACGACGGAGTTCTTGAAGTACCCGCCGGCCCACGCCTGGGCCGCCAGCTGCTGCGAACGGGCCGCGTAGCGGTCCACGTCCTCGCGCGTGAAGCCCTCGATGGTGGCGATGAGGTCCGCGGAGATGCCCTGCGGGACGAAGTAGGTGTCGAAGTTGGTGGCCGGGTCCATGGCCCAGGCGCCGCCGTCCGAGCCCATGGGCACGCGCGACATGCTCTCCACGCCGCCCGCGATGACCAGGTGCTCCCAGCCCGAGCGCACCTGCTGGGCGGCCATGTTCACCGCCGTGAGGCCGGACGCGCAGAAGCGGTTGAGCTGCACGCCGCCCACCGTCTCCGGCAGCCCCGCGGCCAGCACCAGGGTACGAGCGATGTCCGCGCCCTGCTCCCCCACGGGCGACACGACGCCGAGCACCACGTCGTCGATGCGCTTGGGGTCCAGGTTCGGGTGGCGCTTCTTGAGCGCGTCCACCAGGCCGGTGAGCAGCGTGATGGGCTTGGTGCCGTGCAGCGCGCCTTTCCTACCCTTGCCGCGAGGGGTCCGGACGGCGTCGAAGATGAATGCTTCCTGGCTCACGAAGAGCCTCCTTGGGACGGGGATGTGGGTCTACAGGGAACGGGCGACGAGCTCTTTCATGACCTCGTTCGCGCCGGCAAGGATTCGCAGCACACGCGTGTCCGCGAACAGGTGGGCGATGGGGTACTCCTTCATGTACCCGTACCCTCCGAACAACTGCAAGCAACGGTCGGCGACGATGCACGCCTGGTCCGTCACCCAATACTTCGCCATGGCCGCCGTCGTCACATCCAACCCACCCTCCAGGTGCGACACGATGCAGTCGTCGATGAAGGTGCGACACACCCGCCGCAGCGTGGCGACCTCCGCCAGCTCGAAGCGAGTGTTCTGGAGGGCGAAGAGCGGCTTTCCGAACACCTGGCGTTGTTTCGTGTATTCGACCGTCACGTCCATGGCCCGCTCCAGGCTGGCCATCGCGATGAGCGCCGTGCTCAGCCGCTCCTGGGGGAGCTGCTGCATCAACTGGACGAAGCCCCGGCCCTCCTCGCCGCCCAGCAGGTCGCTGGCGGGGACCTTCAGGTCGTCGAAGAACAGCTCCGTCGTGTCCTGTCCCTTGCCGCCCAGCTTCTCCAGGATGCGCCCGCGCTCGAAGCCCGGCGTCGTGTCGGAGACCTCGGCACACAGCAGGGAGATGCCCGCATGGCCCTTCGCGTCCCCCGTGCGCACGGCGATGATGAGGAAGTCACACACGCGGCCGTTGGAGATGAACGTCTTCGAGCCACTCACCCGGTAGAAGTCACCGTCACGTACCGCGCGGGTGGAGATGGCCTGGAGGTCGGAGCCCGTCCCCGGCTCCGTCATGGCGATGGCGCCCACCCACTCGCCGCTGGCGAGCTTGGGCAGCCACTTCTTCTTCTGGGCCTCGGACGCGTAGGCCAGCACGTAGTGCGCGACGATGGTGCAATGCACCGCGAAGCCCATGGACGGGTCGCCCGCGCGGACCTGCTCCTCGATGAGGACGGCCTCGTGGGCGAAGGTGCCGCCGCCTCCGCCGTAGGCCTCCGGGATGGACATGCACAAGAGCCCCAGCTCGCCCGCCCGGCGGTACAGCGCCTTGTCCGGGTACCCCTGCTCCACGTGCTTGGGGACGTTGGGGAGGACTTCCTTCGTGAAGTAGCTGGCCGCGAGCGCGCGGACCTGCTCGAGCTCGGGTGAGCCCCATCGGGTTGTCGCCGTCATGTCCGCCTCCTAGAGCCCGAACGTCTTGCCGATGATGTCGCGCTGGATTTCGCTGGTGCCGCCGTACACAGTGGAAATCACCGTGGCGCGCAGGTGCGACTCCATGTCGTATTCGGTCGCGTAGCCGTAGCCGCCCATCATCTGCACGCCCTCGAGCGCCACGCGCTTGGCCGTCTCCGTCGTCTTCAGCTTCGCCATCGACGCCTCGCGCGGAAGCATCCGCTCCGGGGCCTCGTCCGCCATCGCCGCCACGCGGTAGATGAGCAACTCACAGCAATCCAGCTCCGTGGCCAGGTCCGCGATGCGGTGCTTGAGCGCCTGGAAGGAGCCAATGGCCTTGCCGAACTGCTTGCGCTCCTTCACGTAGGCCACCGCGTCGTCGAACGCGCGCCGGCCCCGGCCCAGCATGGTGGCCGCCAGGATGAGGCGCTCGCTGTTGAGCCCCGACATCACCTGGGGCCACGCCTGGTCCACGCGGCCCACCACGGCGCCCTCCGGCAGGAAGCAGTCGGTGAAGTAGACGTCGTTGACGTCCTTGCCGTTGAGCGTGGGGATGCCGCGAATCTCCACGCCCGCCATGCCCGTGGGGACGCAGAACATGGTGAGGCCCTCGTGCCGGGAGCCCGCCTGCGTGCGCGCCACCAGCAGCACGTGGTCCGCGAGGTGCGCGTTGGAGCACCACGTCTTCTGCCCGTTGATGATGAAGCCCCCGTCGACCCGCTTCGCGCGGCAGGCGATGGCGGCGACGTCGGAGCCCGCGCCCGGTTCCGAGATGGCAATGGCCTCCACGCGGCCCCGGACGATGCCGCCCAGCACCTTCTCGCGCTGAGCCTGCGTCCCGAACTTCGCGTAGGGCCCGGCGGCGACGGCCGTGGTGACGTACCCGCCCACCGGCGCGAGCCCATACGCGGTGCGCTCCGCGAAGAGGCAGACCTCCGACAGTCCTCCGCCCGAGCCGCCATATTCCGGCGAGATTCCCACGCCGAGCCAGCCCAGCTCGGCCATCTGCGCGTAGAGCGCGCGGTGGTGGAATTCAGCGCCGTGCTGGGTCAGCGCATCACGCTGCGCGCGGGTGCCCGTCCTGTCACGACAGAAGGCGTCGATGGCGTCGGCGAACGACGCTTGCTCCGAAGTTCTCGCATGCATGGGGGCTCTGGGGGGAGACGCTGCGGGTGAGACGTCAGGCGCCTTCGTAGAAGGCGGAGATGCGCGCGGCGTACTGCTGGAGAATCACGCGGCGCTTGAGCTTCAGACTGGGCGTCAGCTCGCCCGTCACCGGCGACCAGTTCTCCGCGACCACATCGAAGCGCTTCACCTGCTCCGCGCGGGAGAGCCGGACGTTGATGGAGGCCACCAGTGCCTCCAATTCGGCGCGGATGGCGGGCGCGTAGGTGAGCGCCTCCAGCGAGCTCGCGTCCAGTTTGTGGGCCTTGGCCCAGACAGGCGCGGCGTCCGCGTCCAGGCTGATGAGCGCCGTCACGTAGGGCAGGTTGTCACCAATGGCGATGGCCTGGCCCACCAGCGGGTGCGCGCGCAACATGCCCTCGATTTTGGACGGCGCGATGTTCTTCCCGCTGGAGGTGATGAGCAGCTCTTTCTTGCGGTCGGTGATGGTGAGGTATCCCTCCGCGTCCACCGAGCCGATGTCGCCAGTGGCCAGCCAGCCGTCCGCGTCCACCGCGCTCACAATCTGCCCATCCGCGGACAGGTAGCCCATGAACAACACCGGCCCCCGGACGAAAATCTCTCCGTCCGCGGCCAGCCGCAGCTGCAAGCCGGGAATGGGCCGCCCCACGGAGCCGACGCGGAAGTCCTCGGGCGTGTTGATGGTCGCGCAGCCGGTGGTCTCACTCATGCCCCAGACCTCCAGCACCTTGAAGCCGAAGCCGCCGAGGAACTCCAGCACCTCCACGGGAATGGGCGCGGAGCCGCTGCTCGCCCAGGTGAGCGCATCCAGGCCCAGCGCCGCCCGCAGGGGCTTGAGCACCTGCGCCTCCGCCTCGGCCGCCTTGCGCGTGAGCTCGGGTGGCACTTCCCGTCCCGAGCCCTCCATCCGGAAGACCTCCTGCAGCGCCGCGTGTGCGGCCAGGACGGGCGTCCGCAGCTCAGGCTCCATCGCGTCCAGCTTCGCCTTCAGTCCCGCAGCGAGCTTCTCCCAGACGCGCGGCACGCCGAAGAAGGCGGGAGGCCGGGCCTTCGCCAGCAGCGGCATCACCCCCGCGGGGTCCGAACAGACGTAGACGTGCAGCGCCTTGTAGAGAGAGCGGTACAGCCCCAGCTCGCGCTCGGCGATGTGCGCCAGCGGGAGATAGGCGATGGAGGTGGAGCGCATCGGCGTGGGGACCACCGCGTCCACTGCGATGGCCTCATAGAAGGCATTGCGGTGGCTCAGCACCACGCCCTTCGGGTCACCCGTGGTGCCGGACGTGTACATCATCGCGATGGGGTCCTCAGGCCGGATGCGCTTCCAGCCGTCCTCGAAGACAGAGGCATCTTCCTGGTGCAGCGCGCGTCCCTTGGCCTCCACCTCCGCGAAGGAGATGAAGCGCGCATCCCCGGAGGGAATCGCCGAGGCGTCGACGACGATGACGTGCCTGAGCGCGTCAAGCGACTCGAGCACCGGCTGCCATCGCGCGACCTCGATGGCGCCCTCCAACACGACGATACGGGCCTGGCTCTGCTTCGCCACGTAACCTATCTGCTCGACGCTCAGCGTCTGGTACGCGGTACAGGAGATGGCGCCCAGGTGCACGGCCGCATAGTCGATGAGCCAGTGCTCCGGCCGGCTGGACATCATGATCATCATCCGCTCGCCGCGCCGCAGCCCGAGCGACCCCAGTCCACGGGAGAGCGCGGCGGTCCGCTCGCGGAGCCGGGTCCAGGTGAGCGTCGTGTCGCCCGCGGTGAGCGCGGGCGCGTCCGCGTACTCGTCGGCGTTGCGCTTCAAGAGCAACGGCAGCGTGAGCTTGCTCGCCAGGGAATGGCACTGCGCTTCCAGGTCTGCGAACGACGGACGCATAGGCATCTCCTCGGTTCACTGTTTCACTGGACTGCAATGACAAACCGCGCCGGAGCGCCCTGGGTCAGGGGTCGACGTAGAGGTCGAGCAGGACGTCGGAGCCGCCACCGTAACCACTGAAGTCGGTGACACCCTCGGCGCGCAGGACGTCCTCGTCGATGAAGGCCTGTCCGGTGCAGTCGCGAGGCGAGCGCCGCAGGACGGCCATGGCCGCGTCCGCCATGACTTCAGGCGAGCGGGCCCGCTGCATCGACTCGTCGCCCCCAAGCAGGTTCCGCACCGCCGCGGTGGCGATGAGCGTCCGGGGCCAGAGCGCGTTCGCCGCGATGCCAGCCTCAGCCAGCTCCGCGGCCCAGCCGAGCGTGAGCAACGTCATCCCATACTTCGCCATCGTGTAAGCCGGGTGCAGCCCCAGCCAGCGCGGCGAAAGGTTGACCGGCGGAGACAGCGACAGGATGTGCGGGTGCGGCGAGCGGCGCAGGTGGGGAATCGCCGCGCGCGTGAGGAGGAACGTCCCCCGGAGCTGAATCTGCTGCATCAGGTCGAAGCGTTTGACCGGCAACTCCTCCGTCTTCAGCGGCGCCAGGGCGCTGGCGTTGTTCACGCAGAAGTCGATGCCGCCAAAGCGCGCCACGGCCTCGTCCACGGCGCGCTGCACGTCCGCTTCCTCCCGCACGTCCCCCACCACCGCGAGCGCCTGGCCCCCCGCGTCCTGGATGGCCTGCGCCGCCGTGTGCACTGTCCCGGGCAGCCGGGGGTTGGGCGTGTCTGTCTTTGCCAACAGCACGACGTTGGCACCCAGCCGTCCGGCGGCGATACCAATGGACAGCCCGATGCCACGGCTGCCTCCCGACATCAGCAGCGTGCGCCCCGCCAGTGTCGAGTTGGCGGTCATTGCGCGTCCTTGCCTCGCCTGGCGCCAGCCTTCGCCGCGCCGCGGTCGGGCCCTGGCTGCTGGTGGAGATGGGGGAAGACGTCGCGAACGATGGTAATCAACGCCTCGCTCAGCAGCAGGTGCGCGTCCTCGCGGGACAGCGTTCCCCCGCGAATCCACTCGCGGATGGTGGACTTCACCAGACCGCCGTAGGAACGCATCATCGCGCGGTGCCGCGCGTCGCTGCCGACCTCCACCTTGAGGCCGAGGAACTCGAGCGTCTTCGCGGCGGCCACGTCGTCGGCCTCGGCGATGATGCGCTCGACCTCCGGGTCCGCGATGCTGCCCGCACCGGTGACGGCCACGTACGTCTTGCCGTGGGCGGCCACGGTGTCCAGGTACCACTCGACACTGCGCTCCACCCGCTGCCGCAGGGTTCCGGTCGCACTCACCTTCTCTTCCAACCCGGGCATGAGCAGCATCCTCTTCACGACCTTCAGGTAGAGGTCGCGCTTCTGGCCGAAGTAATGGTTGAGCAGGCCCCGGGCCACGCCGGCTTCCCGGGCGATGTCCGTGGTGGAGACCTCCGCGTAGGGGCGCTCGCCGAACAGCCGCGTGGCACACTCCAGAATCTGCTCGCGGCGTTCGTCCGGCTCCAACCGCTTCCAGCGGGGTGCGTCGGCCGAGCTCATGGCGTCACCTCCCGCCACGGCAGGAACGAGGGCAAATCATGCGCCACGGTCCGGGTGAAGCGAGGCGGCCGTTTCTGCAGGAAGGCCGACACCCCTTCCAGCGCGTCCGCGCTCCGGCTCAGGCTGGCGATGAGCTGGCTGTCCAACTGGAACGCGGGCTCCGGTGAGGGCAGCGCGCTCATTTGGTAGAGCGCCTGACGGATGACCGCCACGGACACGGGGGCCGTCGTCTCCACCAACTCCCGAGCCAGCGCCTCCGCGGCGTCCAGCACCGCGTCCGGCTCATGGAGGGAGCGGACCAGGCCCGCGCCCAGCGCCTCATCGGCGGGAATCAGGCGGCCGCTCACCATCCAGTCGAGCGCGCGCCCCAGACCGACGATGCGGGGCAGGAACCACGATGAGCCCGCCTCCGGGTAGATGCCGCGCCGGCTGAAGACGAAGCCGAAGCGGCTGTCCTTCGCGGCCAGGCGGAAGTCAGCGGGCAGCAGCATCGTCGAGCCCACGCCCACGGCGGCGCCTCGGATGGCGGCGATGACAGGCTTGCGCATCGCGAACATCCGCCGCGTGACGCGCGTGGCGGGCTCCACCCACGCGCCCCCGGGCGGCTCCGTGTTCGTCACCTCGAGCGAGCTGCCGCTCAGGTCCGCGCCCACGCAGAAGTCCTTGCCCGCGCCGGTGAGGATGACGACGCGGACGTCCTCGTCCGCATCGGCCGCGGCGAGCCCTGCTTCGAGCTCATCCGCCATGGTCACCGTGAATCCATTCCGCGCTTCGGGCCGGTGCAGCTCGAATGTGGCGACCCGGTCCGTCACCGAGGACCGGATGTGTTGGTAGGTCATGGAAGGTGCCCCGATGCTGCTGTGAGGGTGATGATGGGCACCTGTTGGCAGACTGTCAATAGTGGGCTTCGTCTGGATTTCCAAACACTTCCAACGTGTTGCGTCATCCCTCCCAGGTGCGGCCATCCTGGCGTTCGCGTCTGTGCAAGTCATTCCGGAGCGGGGCACTGCTGGTCTGTAAAAAGACGCCAGTGCTGCTTTTGAAGTTTTCCCTGCTCGACTCGATACTGCGGGGTGCCGGGACACACTTCGTGGTCCGGCCACCCGTCGTCGTGGAGTCACCATGAACCTGCTTTCGAAGACGCTGTTCGTGAGCGCCGCGGCCCTTGTCACGCTCTCCCCGCTGTCTGCGTCGGCGCTGCCCCCGGACTGCGACGTGCAGTGTGCCGACGAAGCGCCCTGCTCGCTCGTTTGTGCGGTGCCCTGGGGGAGTCGCATCATCACCTGTGAGCGGTGGTTCAGCGACTACGAGCTGGGCGGCACATGCACGCCGGACGCCCAGATTCCTTCCGAGGAGGAGGATGAGCTGTCGTCGGTGGAGCCGCGCCAGAGCAGCATGCCCGGCATGGCGGCCTGCCTGTCCGCGCCGGTGAGCGCCCGGTAACACGCGTCACCCCGGGCCGGCCCGCTCCGCGCATCCTGGCGTGGGGCGGGCGCCGCCCGGTGAACTCGGCAATGTCGCGGCTGGAGTTGATTCGCCCTCTCGCACGCCATCAGCGCCGCGGGAAACACGCCTTCCGGAGCCCTGCGTGCGGAACCCTGTCCTGTCGTGGTGCGTACTGCTCGTGGTCTGGCTGGGCGTGGCGTGCGCCGCTCGGCCGCCGCTGGTGCAGGCTTGGGAAGCGATGGACGCGGCCCGCTGTGCCGCGCCCGGTGAGGACCACTGCGTGGTGCTCGGCTGCGAGGAAGGCGTTTGCGGCTTGTTCGCCTGCGAGGATGTGCGCCAGTCCGACACGCCCGCGACCTCGTCCGTGAGCGCACCCGCCGCCGGGCACGTGCTGGCCCTGCGGCCGGGCTTTCCCATGGGTTCGGCCAGGCCCGGACGGTGGTGGCGCAGGGCGCATTGGCTTCGTCAGGGTGCGGAACCGGTGATGACGTTCCGCTGGTACCCGGAACGCCCGCCGCTAAGGCCGCCGCCCGTCCTGCCCGCGCCCCAGTTGCAGAAGCACCATCTGTTCCCCCAGGCCCCAACACTCTCGGCGTGGTTCAAGGAACGTGGCATCAATATCCACGACTACACGATATTCATCCCCACGCATGTCCACCGGCGCATCCATGGCGGCGGCGCATCCGGAGGCCTGTGGAATGAAGCGTGGCGCCAATTCATCGAGACGCGAGGCAACAAGGTGCGGCGAGAAGACATCTTCCGGCATGCCGGTGAACTCATCTACCGCTTCGAGCTCACCGGTCCCGTGCTCCCCTACTTCCGGCGGGCGCCGTGACACCCGAGGAAGAGGCCGGATTGCGCATCTATCAAGTCGAGGCGCCGCGACCGTCGCGCTACACGGGGAACCTACATGCCGCGCATCGATGGAGCCTGCCTGGACTCGCGGGCTGTCCCGGATGTAGTGCTGCCTGGAGCACCGCCGGGCTTCACTATCCATGTGTGGACCTGACATCGCTCCCGACACGGCACGAGTACGAAGAACCCCGCCCTGAGCCATACGAGGAGTGGGCTCGATTGCGCGAACAGGTACGGCCCAAGGTGCCCCCCGGGTTCGCGTTGATGCCCGGGACCAAGTTGGGCCCGATGACCGGACGCGCCTCCGGAACCTTTGGACAGCTACATCTTCAAGCGTGGACCCTGAGCCTCCGCCGTGAAGCACTGGAACAACTGCGGCAAGCAGGATTGCAAGGGCTGAACGGCTGCCCGATGCAACTCAAGGGAAGTGGAAGGAACCCGCCCGAACTGCTCGAACTCCAGCTGACGCCCTGTGGACACTTCCACCCGGACTGCCTTCCATCCGACCGAGAGCCTCCGTGCCCCACATGTGGCGTTGAGAGCTACGGTCTCCCCGACCCCTACCTCCTCGACGCGGCCTCCATCCCCACCACAGTGGACGTCTTCCGCCTCGCGGACTGGCCCACGCTCATCCTGGCCACGCAGCGCTTCGCGGACGCGGTCCAGCGCCTGGAACTCGACGGTGTCACGTTCCGTCAGGTCGCGGTCCGCTGACCCACGGCCACGAACAACGATGCATCAGGCAAACCGCTCCCTGCCCCCAGCGAAGCGCGGGCGGTGTGGATGCATATCGCGGACAGCCATTTGAATGAGCCGGGCGTGCGGGGAAGGCCCGGGGACAACCCACAGCTTCAGCCTGGATGCAGCCGACCGCCGCGCTCGGACAGGCTGGGACTTCCACGGCATCCTCCCGAGGGGTAGGAGGAAAGGCCGCCACTGCGCGCGGCACGGGGGGGCCGCGAAGACGTCAACGCCTAGCAGGCGCCGCAGTCCGCGGCGCAGCTGTCCGGCGTGTTGCTGGTGCCGCAGCTCTCGGAGAGCTGGCACGTCCCGTCACCACACTTGTAGATGTCCTGGGGACGGATGCGGGTGGTGAGCGGGCGGTACGTCACGCCGTTGTACGTGCAGCGCGCGTAGTACGTCCTCATGGAGTCCTGCTGGCAGTACGTCTGGGCAGCCCCCACGTGGGTGATGACGGCCGCGCAGTCCGGGTCCCCGCTCCACGACGACAGGCCGCACGCGCGCACCGTGCTCTCGTCGTAGGCCAGATAGGGCGCGTCATTGGCCGCGAAGAGCCCCTGACCATTGAAGAGGTTGCCGAAGAAGACGGCCTCATTCTGATTGTAGGTCTGCAGTTCCTCGGCCGTCGTCGGAATGGCGGTGCCCTGCGAGTCCTTGCCCTGCACGGAGATGTTCAGGTGCACACCGTACTTGTTCACGTGTGCAGCCAGGCAGCTCGACACCAGTTGCTGCTCGGACTCCGGGGCAACCGGGGCGCCCGGGCTCGACGGAGGAGGCGGCGTGGGGTTCGACCACGTCGGCGCCAGCCCCAGGGAACCCTGCCAGGTGTGCGTGGTGCCCGCATGCGTGTACGTCAGGGCCTGGCCGGAGGCGAGCGCGCACCGGACGATGTATCGCATCACCTCCTCGGCCTTGACGGGGTCCGCGCTGAACCACGTATTGAAACCATTCGTCGACAAGCCGTTCGTCGACAGGCCATTCGTCGACAAGCCATTGGTGGACAGGCCGTTTGTCGACAAGCCGTTCGTCGACAGCCCGTTCGTCGACAAGCCATTGGTGGACAGACCATTGGATGACACCAACTCGTCCGACTGGGTGCCCAGCGTCTCGCTCGCCGTCTCCATCGGCTCCGCCGGGCCACACCCCACGGCGGCGACAAGAAGCAACGCTGGCAGCAGCTCCCACCGGTGCGCACAACGGCGTCCGGCGTAGGTGACCTTGGGGCTGGAACAGGTCTTCGAGGTGGGGTGGTGATACATGGCTGCCTCCGGTTTTTGGGGGTAGCCGCGTTTCTCGCGGCCAAGATAACCGGTAGTCCTTCTTTTCCCCTCTGACAGGTGCCCTCTCGGGCAGTTCGCGCACGTCGGTCATGCGGCAAACACGTAGTCCGTGCGCCGGCTGACGCTCAGCGTCCGTTCCGCCCAGCCGCCAACGTTGCAGTCACACGCGATGTCTCACGCCCGAGGGTGCGGGCGCCTGCGACTGTCGCGCGTCTCGTGGCATTTTCACCGTAAAGGTCGTTCCCTCTGCCTCGGAGGAGGACACGCACACAGCTCCTCCGTGCGCCTGGACGATTTGTTTCACGATGAAGAGTCCCAGCCCCAGGCCACCGGCGCCGCGACGGTGGCCCTTCTCAGGGCCGGTGCCCACCTGGCGGAACGGGTCGAACAATGTCTCCAGCTGTTGAGACGGAATGGGCGTCCCGGTGTTGTGGACCTCCAGGACCTGCTCACCGTCCACGGCGATACATTTGAGCCGGACGGGCGTGTCCTCGGCGCCGTGCTCCAGCGCGTTGCTCACCAGGTTGCTGAGCACCTGCGCCAGCCGGTCCGCGTCCCAGAAGCCCTCCGACGCGCCCTCCACGTCCAGGGTGATGTGCCGGTCCGGATGCGCGGCGGACAGCTCCTCCACCACCATCCGGCAGACGATGGCCAGGCTGACCGTCCCCAGGTGCAGGGGGATGCCGCCCGCCAGGCGCGCGCGGGTGAGGTCGAGGATGTCGGAAATCATGGCGCCCATCCGCGCGGCGCTCGCCTCGATTCGCTGGGCGCACTGCTGCTGCTGGGCCGCCGGCAGCGTGCGTTGCGCCATGGCTCGCGCGGACAGGGCAATGGCATTCAGGGGGTTGCGCAGGTCGTGCCCGAGGATGCCGATGAACCGTTCACGAAACTCGGCCTCCTCGGTCAGCCGCTCCAGCGCGAGGTGGCGCGCGTTGCCATCCAGGGCCTCGCGGGTCAGCCGGGCCGTGGCGTGCTCCAGCGCGCCCTCCGCCCGGAGGCGGGCCTCGCGCTCACGCGCCAGCGCCTCGCGAAGCGCCTGCGCATCGTCCGCGTCATCGGGCAGCAGCCACAGCACGAAGGCATCCAACGCCTTCATGCCCACGGCCCGGAAGCGCGCCTCCATGCCCTCGCGGGTGATGCGCAGCACGACGGACACCGGCTCGCCCGTGTCCACCACGCGCACGCAGTCCTCCAGGCGCAGCCCTCGCACGCCCTCCTGCTCCCAGCACGACACACATGAAGGCAGGACCCAATCGTGCGCCTCCGGCTCGGCGGACGCCTCGAGCGCGGTCTGGCGCAAGTCGAGCACCTCCCCCGCCGTCCCTCGCACCGTCTCGAAGCGCAGGCAGGGCGCGGCGCCTCCCGCATGCGTCGTCCAGGTCCAGGCGGAGCCCCACTTCGACGACAGACACACCCCCATCGACGTCCCCCTGGCACGCGCTCCAGCCCCGATGCTCGACGCTCGGTCGCGGAACGCACACGAGACAAGAGTGACAAATCTCCGGGAGCGCGAACTTGTACGTGGGTACCGGCGCGGCCTTCAGTGCTCACTCCGCGCCAGTGCCAACGCGCCACGCGGCCCGGCACCCGCCGCGGTGTCCTCATTCCGCAATGGCCCTGCGCGAACGGCCAGGGCCTCGGCGTGTTCGCCCAGGACTCCGGCTCAATGCATGATGGCGAGGTCGCGCAGCTCGGGTCCGGAGGCACCGCGCGGGGAGAACGACGTGGCACCTGTCATCAGGTTGACCTGGTACAGGACGTACGGGCCGCTGGTGGAAGTGCTCGCCCGACAGCTCCCTGAAGGGCTCCGAGGTGTCACTGGCATCGGCCGTCTGAGCCGGTGAGCCATCCCGCCTGTTTCAATGTCTGACGTGAGACATGAACACGCGGGATTGCACTCCGAGCCGCACGGCCCTGCGTCTCACCGTGCGGCTGACAAACGGACCGGGGAGGCCAGGCGTTCCAGGAACGGGCGACTCAGCCCGCCGCACGCGGCAGGCGCACGGTGAAGGTGGTGCCGTGCTGCTCGGAGGACACCACCTCCACGCCGCCGCCGTGGCCGCGCACGATGTCCTGCACGATGTAGAGCCCCAGGCCAATGCTGCGGGTGGACTGGCCCTCCTTCAACGCGCCCCGCGTCAGCGGCTCGAACAGGCGAGGCAGCAACTCACGGGGGATGGGGTCGCCCCCGTTGAAGACAGACAGCAGCGCGGCCTCGCCCTCCAGCCGCGTGTCCACCCGCACCGGGGCGTCCGCGGGGCTGTAGGCCAGGGCATTGCCCAGCAGGTTCGTGAGCACCTGGGCGATGCGGTCCGAATCCCATTCGCCGCGCACCTCGCCCTGGACCTCCACCTCCACGCGACGCCCGGGGTTGGCCACCAGGAGCTCATCCACCACCTGGTGCACCACCTCCCGCAAATCGGTGGCCTGACGGTGCAGGGCAATGCCGCCGCCCAGCCGGGCCTTGGTGAAGTCCAGCAGGTCGCGAATCATCCGGGCCGCGCGCTCGGTGGCCTGGCCAATGCGCCACACCATGCGCTTCTGCGGCTCCGTCAACTCACCCTTCTTCTCCAACAGCCCCGCCGACATGGAGATGGCCGCCAGGGGATTGCGCAAGTCGTGGGAGACGATGCCCACCAGTTGCTGTTCGAACTCGGCGCGCCGGCGCAGCTCCTCCTGCGACCGCTGCTGCTCCGCGAACAGGCGCGCGTTCTCGATGGAGAGGGCCGCCTTCGCCGCCAGCTCCTCCACCAGCTCCTGGTCCTCCTGGGTGAAGCTCCGGCCCGGGCCCATGCGCCCCACCGACAGCGTTCCCACCACCTTGCCCTGCGTCCGCAGCGGCACGCACAGCAGGCTGCGCAGCGCCTCGCCCTGTCCCAGCTCCCGCTGTTGGTCCTGCGACAGCTCGGGCACGAGGAGCGGCCGTCCGCCACGGAGCACGAAGTGGCGCAGCCCCTCGCCGGGGAGCAGCGGCGCCCCATCCTCCCCCTGATTGGAATGGCTGGCCGCCACCTCCAGCCGCGTCCCGTCGTCGGACAGCAGGCACAGCGTGCACGTGTCCCCCAGGAAGTAGGCGACCTGGCGGGTGATGGTGTCCAGCAGCACGGACAGGTCGCGGTTCGTCGCATCGAAGGCGTCGGACGCTTCCGTGAGCATCTGCAGCCGGGCGGCGGCGGCCCGGGCCACGGCATGGGCCCGGCGCTCCTCCGCCGTCAGGTGCACCCGGTCCAACGCCTGGGCACACGCATGCGCCAGCGCGGTGAAGAAGGCCCGGTCCATCTCCGTGAAGGTCCGGGGCCGCGCGAAGGACAGGCCAATGGCGCCCAGCGCCCGTCCCTTCACCAGCAAGGGCAGCGCGAGCGCCGCCTCGTGAAGGCCTCGCGTATCCATGAGCGGATAACGCGCGCTCCACTCCTCCGGCGACCCCACCCAGATGGCCTGCTGCTCCCGCAGCGACTCCACCAGCGGCATGCCCGCCGTCATCGGGATGCGCCGCCACCGGCTCAGCACGCTCTCCGGGTAGCCAATGGCATCCACCACCTCCAGCGCCTCGCCCTCCACGTCCAGGAGGTTGACGGTGCCCGCCTTCGCGCCTGCGGCCACCAGCCCTTGTTCGAAGAGCGCGCGGCACACCTGTGGCACGGTGGCCGCCTCCGACAGCCGGGCGGTGAAGTCCCGCAGCCGGTCGATGTAGCCCGCGGCCCTCAGCGCGGCATCCCGCGCCTCGGCTTCCTTCTGCCGCAGCAGCTCCGACTGGCGCCGCACCTGCTGCTGCGCGCGGAACAGCTCCACGAAGACGGACACCTTCGAGCGCAGCACCTCCGGCGGAAAGGGCTTCTGGAGGAAGTCCACCGCGCCGGTGGCGTAGCCGGTGACGAGCTCCGCGTCATCGCGGCCGTAGGCGGTGAGGAAGATGATGGGGACGTTGCGCGTGCGCTCACGCTGCTTGATGAGCGCCGCCGTCTCGAAGCCGCTCAGCCCCGCCATCCGCACGTCCAGCAGGATGACGGCGTAGTCCTCGCGCAGCAGGAAGCGCAGGGCCTGCTCCCCCGAACAGGCCTTGTCCATGCGCACGCCCAGCGGCTCGAGGATGGCCTCCAGCGACACCAGGTTCGACACATGGTCATCCACCAGCAGCACGGCGGGGGCCTCCGAAACGGCCTTCGCCTGGCGATGGGGGGCTTCATCCGAAATCCGCAGGTGCGTCAGCGCCAGCCGGCTGGCCGCGGTAGCCCCCCGACTGAAAGGGATGCCCCCGCGCTGCAACGGCACCATCGTTGGAATCCCGTCCTGCGACATGAAGAAGTCACCTGGTGTGCGGTGGTCAGGAACTCGGCCCGACGTCTCCGGGCCCCCAGGAGCGGACCGGCCCCCGGAACAACTGGCGGCGCGGGATTACACCGTGTGGCGCGCCATCGTGCCCAGATGAAGGCGGAGGCGCGGCGCCAAGCGTGCGCTATCCATCAGTCCGCGTGCTCAGTAACGACCCTTCACGCCCAGGATGGGTAGGGCGATGGGAAGCCCCACCGCTTCCTTGCGCAGCGGGAAGCCGTTGCCACCCTCGTACTCGAAGCCCAACGTCTCCCGGCGGAGCGTGACGTTGAGCATGTCCAGGTACGCCTCCAGGCTGAAGGTGTCATGGACCCACGACTTGGACAGCCGCACGTCGAACCGGAGGAAGGCCGGCAGCCGGTCCACGCGATCTCGGTCTGCCTTGACCCAGGCTGGCCTGCCGGAGGCGTCTTCGCCAGGGCGGTGCGTCTGCGTGCCCAGGGTGCCGTATTCAGGGCGCCCGGTATTGAAGTGCAGCACCCCGCCCAGCGTGATGTTGTTGGCGAACTTGTAGCTGAGCACCAGGTTGAGGATGTGCGTCTGGTCAAAGGCGAAGGGCAGGTCCGCCTCCGCCTCGCCCACCCGGTGGCCCTCCGCGTCGTAGCGGTGGAAGCGCGTGCGGCGCGTGCTGCGCTGGAGCGAATACGACAGCCAGCCGAACCAGTTGTCGCCCAGCGGGTGGCGCAGCAGGAACTCCATGCCGTAGGCCATGCCGCTGCTGCGGAAGTCCGGGAAGTCGAAGTCCGAGCGGTCGGGGATGCCGCCGCCGTCCCCCAACTGCATGCCGCGGCGCAGGCCCGCTGGAGGAGTGCCGGTGTCCGGCGGGTCGTCGTCCACCATGCCTTCGTCGGCGAAGGGCGTCAGCTCGAGGGTCCGCAGCATGGGGTTGAGATAGACGTCCAGCCCCACCTCCAGACCGCGCCACGCCTTCCATTCCGCGCCGACGGAGAACTGCACGCCTTGCTGGAGCCCCAGCAGCAGGCTTCCCACGTCCACCACGGGCAGGCTGATGAGGGTGGTGGGTGGCTGATGGAAGAGGCCCGCCCCGCCCTTGAGCGTGAGCGTTTCCGACACCTTGTGACGCACGGTGAGGCGCGGCTCCAGCGCGCGCCGGTCAATCCCCGGCGACAGGTGGTAGCTGTCCACGCGCAGGCCGGGCACCACGGCCCACTTCTCATGGGGCTGCCACACCAGCTCCGTCCACGCGCCCATGAAGGTCCCCAGCGCCACGGGCGCCACCTCCACGTCCGCGTCGGAGCCGCCGTCCTGCTGGAGCAGCTCGACGATGGCGCGCTTGTGCTCCACGTCCGCCCCGGCACGCAGCGTGGCGCTGGGTGACAGCGTCGCGGTGTAGCCCAGGCGCGCGGACCAGTGCCCCTGGTCGATATGGATTTCGGTGGCCTCGCCAGGGGGACTGCGGCTGACGATGGCGAAGCGGTCCAACCCCCACGTCCCGCCCACCTCCAGCTCACCGGGCCCCACGGGGTGCCGGTGCCGCAGGTCCACCCGGTGGAAGATGATGGATTGCATCGCGGTGTCGCCCCATTCGTCCTGGGCCTCCGAACCGAAGGTGTCCGAGGAGCCAAAGGCAAACAGGCGCAGCGTGCCCTCGCCCAGCCGCTGTTCCACCCGGCCCTGATAATCCCAGAAGTCGAGCACCACCTTGGGGTTCTCCCGCCCGGGAGGGGGCGGTGCCTGGAGCTGGTTCGCCGCCAGGGCGATGAGCCAGGGCGTATAGGAATAGCGGCCGGCCAGGCTGACGTTGGTGCCGGTGTCCTTGAACGGCGTCTCGATGAAGAAGCCCGCGTTGATGAGGTCCGCGTAGGCGCTGCCGTGGACGCCGTCATCCCGCGGGCGGCTGAGACGCCCGTCGATGGCGCCCCCCATCAACCGCCCATACCGGGGCGGCGGCGAGCCCGGATAGAAGTCGATGGCGTCGATGAAGTCCGGGTGGATGACGGCCGGGCCCAGGAACAGGTGGAAGAGGATGGGGACGCGGATGCCATCCAGGAAGTAGCCGGTGGCCGCGGGCTGGCTGCCGCGCACCACCGGGTAGGCCACGCCGGACACCATGCTGCCCACGCCGGGCAGCAGCATGACGACGCGGAAGGGGTCCCCCATGGTGCCAGGCACCTCGCGCAGCTCCGCGTCATGCAGGGTGACGCGGCTCACCTCCGTGCGCTCGCGGTCTCCCCGCACCACCGTCTCGTACGGGTTGATGATGAGCGGCTCCAGCCCGTACACCACCTCCAGCGCCTCGTTCGCCTTCAGTCCCTCGCGGAAGACGCCGGACTTGTGGCCGGGGGCGGTGATACGCACCGCATGCACGCCCGCGGGCCAGCGCGCCTCGAAGCGCCCGTCCACGTCCGTCTGCACCGGCGCGTCCGGATGCGCGTCCGACACCAGCGTGGCCCCCACCAGCGGCCGGCGGTTGCCCTTGGTGCGCACCAGGCCCTTCAGGGTGATGGGCGCCGCGGGCGTGGCACCCTCGGACATGCCCGGCGCGGGCGCCTCGAAGCGGTACTCGAAGAAGATGCGCACGGCCACCGGCAGGCCGTCCAGGGTGGCGGGGGCGAAGCGCAGCGACGGCGCCGCGTGCAGCGCCGCCCGGTCCAACAAGGGATGCAGCCCTTCCATCAACGTGGCGGACTCCACCTCGCCCGCGTCGTCGATGAGCAACTCCAGCTTCACCACCCCCGCGACGCCGTCTGACGCCAGCCCGGGCGGATAGGGAGCGGGCGAGTCCCGCACCATCGCGGGCGGAATGAACGCGGGCTCGGGCACGCCCGCGTCCTCCGACAAGGGCGCATCCGTCTCCACGGCCCAGCCCGCGTCGGTGCGTTGCAGCTCCCGCTCGGCCCGGGCGGCGCCCCCGTCCTCCGGCGTCCCCGCGTCCTGTGCGTGCGCCCGAGTCCCGGGCATGAACAGGGCCACAACGGCGACCGCCGCGCGCGCTGCTGGCCTGACTGTCCACCACCCAAGTCCGCGGGTCATTCCCTCACCAAGCGGGGCACTGCGCACCCTGTCCCCCATGAGGCCAGGGAGACGGCGGAGTGACAAGCGCCTCGGGGTGGACCCACGCGGGCCGCGTCAGCCCTGGGCGCGGCCCGTTGCCAGCCGTTCTCCCGACGCAATGGCAATCACAGCCAGTGGTTCCTCAACATGCCCGGAGTCCCGGATGCTGCTCGCCAGCTATCAGCGCACGCTGGATGAAGGCGCTCCCGTCGGTTGCTCGCCGCCCTACACGGTGTCCAACCTGTCCGCGGGGACGCACCGGATGCAGGTGCGCTCACACCCTTCGTCAGCCTGACGCGGCTGGACGGCACGCACACCGTCACCGCCCTCCACACCTGGCGCGCGGACTCCCTGCTTCCCTCAGCCCGGACCCTGGCAGTGGAATGGGAGTGCTGGACTGCGAGGCGGTGGAGCGGGCGACTCGAGCACAGCGCGGCCAGGAGCCACCGACGGGCGACTACACCTTGCGCGGCCCAGCGCCTGAAGCGCTGAACCCTCAGCAGCGCCCCCAGCGTCAGGCAGTACGTCACAACCCCGAGCGGCGGCAGCCTCACCGTCCGGGGCCCGACCCTCACCGCTCAGGCAGGATGGCGGCCGCGACCTGGTTCATCAGGTTGAGCTGGCTGCGCGACATCCGCCGCAGCGTTCGGAGCACCTTCCGCATCTCCGGCAACTGGTCCCTGTGCCCGGAGTCCCCTTCCCAGAGCGCGGCGCCGACACTGGCCGCCGTGGCGAGTCCCAGCCCGACGTCCGCCGACAACCGAAGTGCCAGACACAGCCGGAACAGGGTCGGCACGCTGGGCATCATCTTCCCCCGCTCCATGCGCCCATAGACTTCCGCGGCGATACCCACACGCTCCGCGACATCCGCCTGGGTGAGCCCCGCGAGCAGCCGCGCGCCTCGCGCCGCCTCGCCAACGCTCTCCGCCAGACGGCTCTCCAGTTGCTCGCGCGACTTCCGGGCGCGATCCGCTGGGCTTCGAGGCTGGGGCCGGGGCCGCTTGCGGGGAGGAGCAGGACCTTCAAGGTGGGTCTTCACTGCGTCAACCTTGTGAGTACGGGCCAAGCTCACGCCCTGCCCGGGAACAGGTCGCGCTCGGTCACGAGTTTTCCTGTGACTTATAACCCAGCACGTCCTCAGGCGAAATACCGATATGGAGGGTAGTCCCCCGCCCCGCACCCCCAGCGAAAAGTATCGCACCCGGCACCACACGGACGCGCTCCGGATGCGCCGCCACGCACCAGGCAGACGTCCAGGCGTCAGCCCGCGTGGCCCGTACGGCACCGGGTCCGTCCGGCCCTACTCGCCATGTCTGTCATTGAGGGGGGCGGCCAATCCCTTCACCAAAATTCGCGGACCAGGGTTGCCTCGCGAAACCACTCCATGCAATGTGCATCATTACGGCAACACTTCCGCGACCTGTCTATGCAGCCTCCTGAACCGGAGGCCCGCGGCCGGACGCGTGAGTTTGGGCATGGGCGGCCAAGGCTTTCGCCGCCCATGTGGGGGCCAGCATCCACCTTGGAGCACAGCACGTCTGGCTTCGGCCTGACGGCGCCCCCTTTTCTTCTGGAGTCCCCCCGCAATGGAATTGAGATTGACCCCGCGCCTGGTGCGAGAACCCGCGCCGCCTCAGCCCCTGGGACCGGATGCCATGCGCGAGCTGCGTCAGCGCTGCGCGCTCGCCACCCCCGAGGACACCGCGCGCGGCATGTTCTTCCGGGGGGTCCTGGAGACGGTGCGGCGCGTGGGAGGCTCCGCCATGGAGCAGCTCTGCCGCCAGTCCCTGCCAGAGAAGCGCTACATCGACTTCTTCAGCTACCCCATCACCCAATTCCTGCCGCTGGCCTTCCAGGCCGCCGGCCTGCTCTCCGAACACTGCGGGGGCATGGCCGCCGCTCATCGCGTCATGGGCCAGAAGGCCACGCAGGACTTCCTGGAGTCCGTCGCGGGCCGCACCCTGCTGATGCTCGCCTATGACGAGCCCCGGCTGCTGCTCGGACAGCTTCCCACCGGGTTCCTCGCGGCGGTGAGCTACGGCGAGCGGAGCATGGTGTGGACGGGGCCTCGCAGCGGCCGCTTCGTCATGAAGCGGGACTTCATGCCCACCGCGTACCACGAAGGGGTCCTGCACGCCGCCCTGGAAGCCGTGGGCGCGCGCGACATCGGGGTGCAGGGGCGCGAGCTGGGCCTGCTCGACACGGAGTACGCGCTGTCCTGGCGCTGAGACACAACAACGCCGGCGGCCCATTGCTCCGGGCCCCCGGCGGAAGAAGGGCCCCGCCCCACTTCCAGTGGGACGGGGCGGCGCTTCGACTACAGCAGCGAGCAGAGCAGCCCGGGGAAGCGTGAACCGGAGGGGCAGTTGTCGCCCTGGCAGTACACGACGCCCGAATCGATGGCGGGGTTGGCCAGCAGCGCGGGAACCTTCACGTTGCAGGTGCCAATGGCGCTGTTGCCGGACGCGTCCTGCACGGCGTACGTGAAGTTGTAGACACGGCCGTTGCCCAGCAGGGCCGCCTCGGCGCGAACCATCGCGGACTTGCGGTCCGGGGTCAGCTTGATGTCGTCACACGCCAGCAGCCGCAGCAGGGACAGCGCGTCGTTGGACTCGTCGGAGGTCACGCGGATGATGCTGGCTGACGCATCCAGGTCGAGCTCGCCGCCGCAGTTGTCGACGGCCGGCATCGCGCAGTCAGACAGGGGCACCAGCACGTAGTCGGAGCCCAGGACCGGCTGGATCACCAGGCCGCGGTTGGCGCCCGGCGTGGGGGCGCTGACGTCGACGACGGTCACGTTCGCCGAGCACGTGCTGGAGGCCGCGCCGTCGGAGACCAGGAGCTGCGCGCTCGTGGTGCCCAGCCCATAGGGGCCCGCGGGCGACTGCTCCACGGAGAACGGCCCCGGGAAGCCGTCCGGGTCGAACGAGCCGTTATCGATGCTGGCGCTGCCCTGACAGGCCGCGTTCGCGGGGACGGTGACGCTCTGACAGCTGGCCACCGGCTGCTGGTTGGTGGCACAGGGAATCTCGAAATCGATGGAGGCGAAGTTGTTGTCCTCGTCATCCTCCGGATAGGTGCCGTCCTCGTCCGCGACGACCACCACCTTCGTGGTGCCCTCCGGCACCGTGTACGACAGCGAGAAGGGGAAGGTCTCACCGCCCACCAGCCAGGGGACGCTGATGGTGCCCAGCCGCACGCCGCCAGCGCCCGGCGTCCCCGCGTACACCGCCGCGGTGGAGTTCCCGATGCCCGTGGGCCGCTCGTTCTTGATGGCCGCGGAGAGCGTCAGCGCCGTCGCCGCGCACGATGCGGACAGGTCCACCACGCTCAGGTCCAGCCCCGTCTCCTTCGCCTCCTGACGCTGGACCTCCATGTCGATGGTTGCAGGGCTCTCCTCGGGAAGGGTGCCCTCACAGCCCGTCAGAAGAAACAACGCCGTCAACGTCGAGACGCCATGATTCCGTGTCATGTCTGGTTCCTGGCATGCCGGGAGCACGCCTGCTCAGCAGGGGGGGAATGCCTCTCAACGAGGCAACTCTTTTATGTCGAGTCGATTCCCCGGATACCACGGACTCCCAGTGTATGTGGAGACAATTATTTTCACCAGCCTGTATGAAGTCTGCGCTCCCACCAGGGTGGCTGACGACACCTCGCCTTGATTCTTGATAATCCAGACAGGGAGCGATGCATGCCTGACACCCCTGGGTGTCATTATCGACGATGAATACACACGTCCCCAAGACAGGCGCCGTGTAGCCACGGCCCCATGAGTCAAACAAGACATATCCAAGCAAAAGCCGACATCATGGCCAAACCCCGCATCGTGTCGCGGTGGACACCCGGGGCGTCCACGGGCGGACGCATCGCCCTGGGGCCCTGGCGGACATTGGACTTCAGTACAAGGCTACGGCCTCATGTCCACGCCCAACCTCGTCCTCCTCGTGGAAGACCATGCCGACAGCCGGGAGCTGTTGGAGGAGTTCCTCACCCTGGAGGGCTTCACCGTGGAGACGGCGGGCAACGGACTGTCCGCCTGGGAGCGCCTGAGCCGCCCGCCCCTGCCGGATGCCGTCCTCCTGGACCTGATGATGCCGGTGATGAGCGGCTGGGAGCTGATGCGCCACGTGCGCGAGGACGCGCGGCTGAGCACCCTGCCGGTGGTGGTGGTCTCCGGGGCTGGGAGCTCCCAGCCCCTGCCGGAGGGCATCCGGGCCACGGTGCCCAAGCCCGTGGATTTATTCGAGCTGCGCGCCACCCTGGAGCGGGTGGTGAGCCCCAGCTGAGCGCGTCAGCCCGTCGGCAGGCGGGGCAGCGTCACCCGGACGGTGGTGCCCGCCTGGGCGGTGGAGGTCACCTCGATACGTCCGCCGTGGCCCTTCACCACCTGCTCGACGATGTAGAGCCCCAGCCCCAGCCCACTGCTGCTCCCTCCGCCGACACCCTCCATAGCGCCGCGCCGGAAGGGGTCGAAGAGCCGGGGGAGCATCTCCGGGGAGATGGGCTCGCCGGGGTTGTGGACTTCCAGCACCACGAAGTCGCCACCGTCATACAACTTGAAGGACACGGGCGCGTCCGCGGGGCTGTATTGGAGCGCGTTGCCCCCCAGGTTGCTGACCACCTGGAGCAGCCGGTCCTCGTCCCACTCCCCTTCGTAGCGGCCCGGCTCCACCCGGAACGCCAGCTTGCGCTCGGGCCAGGCCGCCTCCAATTCATCCACCCCCAGCCGGACCACGGACCGCAAATCACCGGCCGTGCGTTGGATGGGAATGCCGCCGCCCAGCCGCCCGCGCGTGAAGTCGAGCAGCTCTGAAATCATGCGTTTCATCCGGTCACCGGAGCGGGCGATGCGCGTCACCAGCCGGCGCTCGCGCTCCGGAAGCGCCTCGCTGTGCAACAACTGCGTCGCGGACAGCTGGATGGCATTGAGCGGGTTGCGCAGGTCATGACTGACAATGGCGATGAGCCGCTCGCCGAAGCGGACCGCCTGTAGCGCGGCCTCCTGGGCTCGGCGCCGTTCGGAGACATCCACCATGGTGGCCACCGCCGCGATGATGGTGCCCTCCCGGTCCACGATGGGCGAGCTGGACAGGAGGACCGTGACGTACTGGCCATCCTCGCGGGGGATGAGCATCTCCTCGCCCTGCACCACCTCGCCGTGGCGCAGGCTGCGCGCCAACGGCAGCGCCTCCATGGCGTAGGGCCGCCCGTCCGGGCGCAGCGAGACGCCATAGTCCTCCACGTAGTCCTGCATCGACGCGGAGGGATGAAACGGCTTGCCGGTGATGACCTCCACCTGGCGGCTGGCCATCACCAACCGGCCGGACGGCGCGTCCGCGATGAAGACGCCCGCGGGCATCTGGTCCAGCACCGACGCCAGCCGCGCGCGCTCGGCCTCGATGGCGCCCAACAGCCGCTGCCGGTCCATCTCCATGGCGCGGCGCTGGGTGATGTCCACCACGGTGGCCACCCGCTGCACCACGCGGCCGACCTCATCCTTGAAGGCCGTGACGTGCGTGAAGGCGGGGAAGCGGGTGCCATCCTTCCGGATGTGCAGGGATTCGTATTCGTGTGACGGCTTGGAGTTCGCCACCGCCACGTGCCGGGGCAACACGCCGCGCGCTTCCGGCGCATAGGTGTCCTCCAGCCGCCGTCCGGTCAGCTCCTCCGGCGAGTAGCCATGCATGCGAGCGAAGGCGGGGTTCACCTCGCGCAGCCGCTCCTCGGCCGCGTCCACCACCGCCACGCCCACGCCCAGCCGCTTGAAGACCTGCGCCCACCGCCGCAGGCCCGCTTCACTCTCCCGGAGGCGCTCCAGGGACGCCTCCGCCACGGCGCGCGCCTCGCGCTCGCGGGCATGCGCCTGGGCCTGCAGCAGCAGCGCGGTGGTGCGAGCCGCCATGGCCCGGAAGAGGAACTGGTCCTCTTCCGACAGTTCATGGGTGGCGCGGCTGCCCATCAGCACCACGCCCATCAACTGCTCTCCCAAGAGCAACGGCACACCGAACAACGCGGACAGGTCCGCATCGCGCAAGGACGGCTCGCTCACCCGGCTGTCCGTGCGCGCCGCGCGCACCAGCAGCGGCTGTCGCGTGGCCGCGATGGTGCCCGTGAAGCCCGCCCCCATGTGCACCACGTCCCCCACGGCCATCCCCGTGCCCACCACGCTCTCCACCCGCAGGACGTCCTCTTCCAGCAGCAGGACGGCCGCCACGTCCACCACGGCCACGGTCTCCCGCAGGACCTGTAGGAGGGCCGGCAACAGCTCCGCGGCGTCGGCGCTGCCCAGGGCCGCGGTGCTGATGCGGTCCAGCGCCTGCAACGTGCGCTCGCGCGCCAGCGAGTAGCGGCTGACGGAGGCCGCCACCGCCTCATCCATGGCCTCGTGGAAGACGAGCTCCGCCTCCGGGCGGTGGGTGGCGTTCTCCCGGGACGTCCACAAGCGCAGCACGCACGCGCGCAGCAGCCGGTACTCCGTCACCACCTGCCGCAGGTCGAAGCCTTCCCCCAGCCGCTCAATGGCGTGCCGGTCCGGAATGTCCCCCAGGCCGTCCTCCACGCCGCCGGGCGAGTCGCGGCGCATCAGCGAGGCGACGACCTCCAGCAGCCGGGGCAACCCGTCTCGCAGCGCGAGCCTTGGCAGCGCCTGGGCCGCGGGGATGCGGCGCACCTCCACCTCCCACGCGGACATGATGGATTCCCGCTGCTGTAGAAGGAACTCGGCCAGGAGGATGGGCACAATCTCGTGGATGTAGGCGTCAGAGCCATCGACGACAACAGCAAAGCGCTCCGAGTGCCCGGCAGCGGAAATGTCCGAAAGCGTGCAGCCACCTCGCACGTCCGGAGTGCGTGTCACGGACACTCCTTGAAATGAGCGCTGGAGGCCGCCAGGGGTGGCGCTGTTAGGGTCCCTTCGACATGAGCGGGCGCGCACGGTTTGCCTGGGCGCTGGTGGTGGGGCTGTTGGGCCATGCGCTCAACCGATTTCCCGTGGAGCTCATCCCAGGCATCGACATCCTGCTGGGCTTCTTCCTCATCATCCCCGCGGCCCCGCTGCTGGGGCCCTGGTGCGCGGGGCTCGCGGCCGGCATCGCCATGTCCGTCACCGTCCAGATGTGGGGCCACCCCTGGAGCATGCTGGGTTCGATGATGGAAGGGGTCGTCCTGGGCGCGCTGACCCGGCGCTACTGGCCCCTTCAGGCGGACGGGATTTTCTGGCTGGGAGGCATCCCCTACCTCATCGTCAGCTATCACCTGGGCGAGGACGTCACGGCGACGAGCACGTTCGCCATTGCCTTCAAGCAGGCGCTCAACAGCCTGGTGCCGGCGCTGCTGACGCAGGTGGTGCTGATGACGCCCATGGCGCGCGCGCGGCTGTGGCCCCTGCTGACGCCCGCGCTGCGCACCTTCACCTTGTCGTCGGCGGTGGGCTCGGCGCTGCTGCTGGCGCTGGTGCTGCCGTTGCTGATGGTGGGGACGCTGGAGGGTCGCGCCCGCTATGCCGCCGAGCGGCGGCGGATGGATGACCAGGGCCTCTCCACCGCCCACCTGCTGGCGGAGACGGTGGACGCGGAGCTGTCCACCGCCCAATCCCAGACCGCCTTGCTGGCGAGCGTCGTCATGGATTGGTGGGAGCGCGAAGGGGAGCGTCCGCCCCAGCCGCAGTTGGAGGAGCTGCTGCGGGACTGGGTGTATCACTCCGCGTTCGCGCTCAACTGCAGCATCGGGGACAGCGACGGCAGCCTGGTGGCCATCTGGCCGCCGCTGGGCGTGGCCGCCCAACCGGTGGCGGGCTCCAACTTCGCCGACCGCGCCTACTTCCGGGACGTCCGCAGCAAGCGCGCGCCCGTGGTGAGTGGCGTGTTCGCGGGCCGGGCCACGGTGACGGGCCCCGTCATGGTCGCCGTCGCGCCGTTGCTGCGGCAGCAGCGCTTCGAAGGCTTCACGTCGGTGGCCATCAACCTGCCTCGGATGCGGGCGGTGGCGCAGGAGCGTCTGGCTCCGGGTCAGCGCGCGCTGCTGGTGGACCCGGACGGCAACGTGGCCTTCGACACCGGCGCCACACCCGGGCCGGAGCCCCAGTCCCTGAAGGGCACCGCGTTGGGGGAGATGCTGTCGACGCTGCCCGCCACGGGCACCCGCACCTACGACACGGAGCCCCAGGCCCCCCCGTTGCGGCGGACCCTGGGGGCGCGGCACCTGGCCACCGCGACGCTGCTCCAACCGGGTTGGCGCGTCCTGGTGGAGCATCCGATGCACGACATGGACTTCAGCGTCATCGGCACCTACAGCGCGCTGCTGGCCACGCTGGCACTGGCGCTGGTGCTGGCCATTCCCGTCACCCGCCTGCTGACGCGCATGCTCTCCAGGCCGGTGGAAGCCGTGTCCCATGCGGCCGGCCGCATGGCCGCGGGCGAACGCGACGTGCGCGCCTTCGGAGCGCTCCACCACTCAGGCGCCATCGAGGTGGAGAAGCTGGGCCTGGCCTTCGACGAGATGGCGGCCCGGCTCCAGCGGCACCTGGAGGAAGTGGAGCGCGTCAGCCAGGCCAAGGCGGCCTTCTTCTCCATCGCCAGCCATGAGCTGAAGACGCCCCTGGCCACCCTCAAGCTGCGCTTGCAGCGGCTGCGTCCGGACACCGTGCGCCAGCAGGACCTGGTCCTCATGGACCGGCAGGTGGACCGGCTGGCGCGGCTGGTCAACCAACTGCTGGATGTGTCCGAGCTGGCCAGCGGCCGGCTGTCACTGGCGCAGGTGCCCCTGGAGCTGTCAGCGCTGGTGAGGCGGGTGTCGGAGCGGCGCGCGGCGTCCGCGCCCCAGCACCCACTGAAGCTGAGCCTGGAGCGCGTGGACGGTTGGTGGGACGAGCCCCGGCTGGAGCAGGTCGTCTACAACCTGGTGGACAACGCCATCCGCTACAGCCCGGAGGGCGGACCGGTGGAGGTGGTGCTCCGGCGGGAGGACGGTGACGCGCTGCTGGAGGTGAAGGACCGGGGCGTGGGACTGGGGCCGCGCGGGGGCGAGGAGCTCTTCAGCCGGGCGCTTCGCGGCGGCACGCTGTCCACCATCAGCCGCGTGGAGGGATTGGGCGTGGGATTGTATTTGAGCCGTGAAATCATCACCCGCCATGGCGGAAGCATCCACCTGGCCGCCCGCGAAGGCGGCGGCACCTGCGCCACGGTCCGCCTGCCCCGGAACGACCCGCGCGAGGCGTGACGCGCTCGCCCTCTATGGGTCGACGGGTGGCACGTCGGGCCAGGGCTGCGGCAAGGAAGGCGCGGCCACGTGTGTCAGCCGTAACAAGCTGCGTCCCAGGTCGAGCTGGTAGCGGACGCGAAAACCCGAGTCGAGCACCACCAACCCACCCTGGTCCGACATCAAAGGCCCGTCGAGCGGAAGGCCCGCGGCGAGAGCCCCCAGCTCACACTGGAGCTTCTCTCGCACCGGAGTCGAACATCCTGCCAGGGTCCGGAGTGCCCGGGGAGCGAGCTGAAGTCGAAGGGCCATGGTCGTTTCACACTGACGAGCCGTGGCGATGACGACAAGCTGTACCCGAAGTGCCTATTTGACGTCGGCTTCCAGCCCCATGAGGGGACCACCCCTCACTTCGCTGTGGAGTGCCAGACACCCAAGGGCGGTGAAGACGCCGTCCAGCCGATATTACCGCTGCCGCGCGAGGATACGCCGCCCTTCGACATCGATGGCGCAGGTCGCTTCCATGTCCATGATGATGTTCTGCTTTTCACAGACATCCGGACGCAATGTCACACGGACGAATGTCACGCCTTCGGGGCCCGGGGATGCAATCACTTCGTACGAGAAACCTGTTTCATCCGCCGGTACCGGTTATCGAATCTGGACGGGAAACGCTGGCGGGGTTGCCGTAGCGCCACCGAGGCTCGACTCCACCCAACCTGTTCAGCCCGTATCCGGGAAGAAACCTTTCAGGTGGGTATCGGCACAGCCCACAGGTCCTCGGGAAGCACCGGAGGCCCAGGTGTCGGGCATCGGACGCGGAGCGCGCTGGCCCCTGGCGCATCCCTCGGGTCCGGGGTATCCGAGCCCCCTCGCCTCTTCTTCCACCATGTCCCGGCCGCTCCAGCACCTGCTTCTCGTCGAGGATGACCTCGCCTGGCGCGAGCGGCTGACCGTGGTTGCTCACGCGGAAGGGGTGAAGGTCTCCCACGCGGCGGATGGCCAGGAAGCCCTGGACTGGCTGTGCACGCGGCCCCGGGCGAGCCACCCTGATCTCATCCTCCTGGACCTGCTGCTGCCGCGGATGGACGGGTGGGAGCTCTACGGACAGCTCCGGACCAACGCGCGTCTGCGCCATCTGGGCGTGCTGATGTTCTCTGGCGCGCTGAGCGGCCAGGAGCCCCCGCTGGACGGCGTGGTGGGCTACCTGCGCAAGCCGCACGCGCCCGAGGCCGCAGATGGAGCGCTGCGCGCCCAGCTTCGCGGGCTCCCTGAGCTTCCCTCGCGGGACTCCGCCGAGCCCTACGCACTGCACCTGCCCGAGGACGTGTCCCTGCCGCTGCGCACCCTGCCGGGCGCCCTGAGCCACGCGGTGCGCCTGCACCTGCTGCGCGCCGCGGAGCTGGCGGGCACGGAGCTGCCCCTGGCCTCCACCTGGCTGATGGCGCTCCCCGGGACGCCCCCCTCGCTCCTGGTGACTGTGGACGGCGTGCAGGTGGAGCTGGAGGTGGATGACGCGCGGCGACGGCTCACCGTCAGCGACGTCACCCTGTCACCGAACCTGCGCCACGGCGCCTGACGGCTCAAGGCACCGGCAAGTGCCGGACCTCACCGCTCTCCAAACATACACGAGCGGCCACAGGTCCGCGGTCCCTGGCGTGCGCCGGCCCGCGAGCGCCGCGGCGGCGGCGGGAGGTACTCGAAGTACGAGCCCCCAGGACACGTGCGGTGCGCCGCACGGCCTCGCTCTTCGCGGTGCCCGGCGGACCGATGACGAGCAGGTGCTCCCCCGCCACGGCGGAGAGCGCGACGAGCTCCACCATCGCCTCGCGTTCGACCAGGCCCCGGCCCGCACTGGGGAGTGCGTCACGAACGGCGGAGGCGGCGGATTCGAAGGAGATGGACATGGCCCCCCCTAACTTCCGGACTTGCCCTCCGAAAGCACATGCAGGTCCCCTCCCCGCCCTCCATCCGCCAGGGCGGCAGTAGTTGGACTGTCCGCAGGGATGCGCATGGCCTCACCGAGGCATGCGTGTCTGCCTGATTTCATGACACGCAGCGGCACTCGGAGTCCCCCACGGCGACCTCCAGGCATAGACTGCAACGCATGAGAAAGCAGTCGATGTGGGTGGCGGTGGTGGGCGTGCTGTGTGTGGGAACGGACGCGGTGGCGGCAGACTGGAATGGCTATGCATCGCTGGGCGCCGGCATCACCCTGGACCATTTGAGCAACTTCCGCACGAAGGGCCCGGCGCTGCACGGATACCTGGGCCTGGAGACCCCGCCCGGATTGTCGGTGGGCCTGCTGGCGGAAATCTCCGAGACGTGGGGCCAGCAGTTCCCGGACGCGATGCGACCGGGGCGGTTGGAGCGCTCGCAGCTCGACTACCGGGCGGTGGGCATCGAGGCGCGGCTGCGCTTCTTCCAGGACAAGCCCATCACGCCGTGGGTGGGCGCGCGGCTGTCGAAGAGCTGGGGCAGCACCTTCACGCCGGACGACGTGGGCACCTGGCTGCGGCAGAACATCGACACCACGAGCATGGCCTTCCGGGTGGGCGTGGACGGCTGGTTCAGCGACCGTTGGGGCGTGTCCGTCTCCACGGGCTTCCAGTTCTGTGACGTGAAGCTGACGTCCAACGCGCTCAACCAGTGCGCCAAGCTCATGCAGTCGGTGATTGCCGGGCCGGTGTTGCGCATCTGAAGCCACGGCCCCGCGCGCCCGTTAGAGTGGGCCTGTCATGAGCACTTCGACGACATCGCCTTCCGCCGTGGGTCCTCGCTGGCTGTACCTGCACGGCTTCGCCTCGGGTCCGGATTCGAAGAAGGGAGTGGCCGTGGCCCGGCACTACGAGGACCAGGGCATTCCGGTGGAGCGGTTGAACCTCCGCGTCCCCTCCCTGGAGCAGCTGCGCCTGAGCGCCATGCTGGACACGGTGCTGGCCGCGATGGGCGGGCCCGAGGAGCGGGTGGTGCTCATCGGCTCCAGCCTGGGAGGCCTCACGGCGGCCCGGGTGGCTGAGCAGGACGCCCGCGTGTGTGCGCTGGTGCTGCTAGCACCCGCCTTCCGCGTCGTCCCGCAGCTGCGCCGGAGAATGGGAGACGCGGCGTGGCGGCATTGGCAGACGTCGGGCTGGATTGAGACGGACGACTTCGTGACGCAGCAGAAGGCGCGCATCCATTCGGGCTTCATCGCCGACGCGGAGGCAGTGGACGCCCGCACCGGTGGCTGGCCCGACGTGCGCGTCCCGACGCTCATCATCCACGGCCGTCAGGATGACACCTGTGACGTCCAGAACTCGCGCCAGTGGGCGGAGGGCAAGCGCCACGTCCGGCTGGTGGAGGTGGACGATGGACACGAGCTCACCGCGTCACTGCCGCGGATCCTGGAGGAGACGGAGGTGTTCCTCCAGCCCTGGGGCGCCCGGGGTCCTCGCGCTCACAGTTCGATGCCGTAAGCGGCAGCCACCTGCTGCATGACGCGGAGGGTGTCGGGCGGCGTGTCGATGTCCAACGTCAGACGCGTGCGCTGGCCGTCCACGGTGGATTCGGACGTCGTCACCTGCCGGGCATGTACAAAGGGAGGAGGGGCGCTGCGATCTTCCTTGTATTCGTCCAGCCGGCGCGCGGCGATGAGCAACGTCGTGAGCCGATGCGCGTCGGCCGCGTTCACGTCGGATAGGAGCGAGCCGTTGCGCTTGAAACGGCCATCCCGAAGACCTCGATCCAGAAGTGCTGTGTATTGGGCATACCCGGCGACTTCTGGCCCCTGAGCACGAGCGGGTCCTCGTGATCTGCTCCCCAATTTTCGGACCAGTTGAAGCGCGAGAAAGTCCTCGCGTTCATGAGGAGTGACCAGGACGAGGCACCGGGACTCCAGTGCTCTGGGTGCTTTCGACCCACGCTCCTCGCGTTCACGAGGAGCGACCGTACAGGCTGGACTCGTGGAAGGTGCCGTAAACGTTTCAACCTACGCTCCCCTCGTTCATGAGGAGCGACCCGAGAGGTTGTCCACAGCTCGGCCAACTACGGAGATGTTTCAACCCACGCTCCCCTCGTTCACGAGGAGCGACCATAGCCCCGGCCACGAGTCTTGCCCGACCCTGGCGTTTCAACCCACGCTCCCCTCGTTCACGAGGAGCGACCACGACGGATGCGCCTGCCCGCAGGCACGTGTGGTTTCAACCCACGCTCCCCTCGTTCACGAGGAGCGACCGACCAGGCCGAGTGGAACACGCGTGAGGCCGCGCAGTTTCAACCCACGCTCCCCGCGTTCACGAGGAGCGACTTGCGGAGGTTCGCCACCACCTCGCGGTGCACGTGGTTTCAACCCACGCTCCACGCGTTCACGAGGAGCGACCGCGCGCCGGGCGCACCTTCTGTTCTGTGCGTGGTTTCAACCCACTCTCCTCGCGTTCACGAGGAGCGACGCGACACCGGAGGACACAGGACGTGGCTCTGTTCGAGTTTCAACCCACGCTCCTCGCGTTCACGAGGAGCGGCCTGGACCATGGCTGCTCGCAGATGGTGCTCGGGTTTCAACCCACGCTCCTCGCGTTCACGAGGAGCGACTGATGTTCTCTGCCATGAGTGATTCTCGAAACGGGTTTCAACCCACGCTCCTCGCGTTCACGAGGAGCGACGGCGCGGCCTTCCCGGCGCTGCCTGCGCTTGGGGTTTCAACCCACGTTCCTCGCGTTCACGAGGAGCGACGACGACAAATCTCCATGCTCAACAAGGCCCAGTTTCAACCCACGCTCCTCGCGTTCACGAGGAGCGACACTACGCGGTGGTGCGCGGACGCGACGCGCACGGGTTTCAACCCACGCTCCTCGCGTTCACGAGGAGCGACGGCGCAGCTGCTCCACCATCACCCCCTCTACGTTGATGTTTCAACCCACGCTCCTCGCGTTCACGAGGAGCGACACCACCGGCCCGAGGAGCGGCTCGCACGAGAGGTTTCAACCCACGCTCCTCGCGTTCACGAGGAGCGACCGAGGCGCCCACGCTCCCCACTGTTTGAAGAAGTTTCAACCCACGCTCCTCGCGTTCACGAGGAGCAACTTCAACGCCGGCAAAGGTCTACGCGGACTTTCTCCGGTTTCAACCCACGCTCCTCGCGTTCACGAGGAGCGACGCCTCCGGGTCCGCGCGCTTCGCGTTGTGCGAGAGGTTTCAACCCACGCTCCTCGCGTTCACGAGGAGCGACTGGCGACGACTCTACTGCGCGCTACCACGAGGAGTTTCAACCCACGCTCCCCGCGTTCACGAGGAGCGACTGGGCCGGCGTCCTGGAGGGTGCCGCCTGGAGGGTTTCAACCCACGCTCCCCGCGTTCACGAGGAGCGACTGGCCGATGCCATGCTTGCGGCTCGGAGCGCCAAGTTTCAACCCACGCTCCCCGCGTTCACGAGGAGCGACATCTCCAGGATGCAGCAGGCCTACCTCAACGCGTTTCAACCCACGCTTCCCGCGTTCACGAGGAGCGACCGGGCGCCTCTTTCGGTGGTAGGAGATAGACATGCGTTTCAACCCACGCTCCCCGCGTTCACGAGGAGCGACCTGGGCGGCCGTCGCGCAGGGGACTGGCGTCGGTGTTTCAACCCACGCTCCCCGCGTTCACGAGGAGCGACTTCGGCTTGCGCTTCTTGGGCCGCATGCGTTGGAGGTTTCAACCCACGCTCCCCGCGTTCACGAAGAGCGACTGTCGTGGCACCACAGCAGCACCAGGTTCTTGATGTTTCAACCCACGCTCCCCGCGTTCACGAGGAGCGACACGTCCTCCCGTGAGTTGCACCCGGAAGGGTAGCGGTTTCAACCCACGCTCCCCGCGTTCACGAGGAGCGACTCTCACGGCGAAGAGGTAGTCCTGGTAGCGGTGTTTCAACCCACGCTCCCCGCGTTCACGAGGAGCGACGTTGCGGAGTGAGGAGACACGCACATGCCCTACCAGTTTCAACCCACGCTCCCCGCGTTCACGAGGAGCGACAGCGCGAGAATCGGGCGGCACCGTCGAGTTGCCGGTTTCAACCCACGCTCCCCGCGTTCACGAGGAGCGACGCGCTCCAAGAGGCCTCGGTACTGCTCAACGCGGTTTCAACCCACGCTCCCCGCGTTCACGAGGAGCGACAGAGCGGCTTCGACGGTCAACTCGGTGCTTGCCGTTTCAACCCACGCTCCCCGCGTTCACGAGGAGCGACCGGATGCCGTCCAAGTCACACCGGGCCGCGAGCGCGTTTCAACCCACGCTCCCCGCGTTCACGAGGAGCGACTCGTCGTCGTCCAGCATCACGAGGGCCCTTTAGTTTCAACCCACGCTCCCCGCGTTCACGAGGAGCGACTGGACATGACTAGGCGAGGAGGGCTTGGAAGCCGGGTTTCAACCCACGCTCCCCGCGTTCACGAGGAGCGACGACTAGCTGCGCCGCTTTCCGGACCATTGCCGAGTTTCAACCCACGCTCCCCGCGTTCACGAGGAGCGACCTCGCACGGGCGAACTGGCGCTGTACGAGCCTCTTGTTTCAACCCACGCTCCCCGCGTTCACGAGGAGCGACGCCTCACGGAGTTGGAGGCGATGGCGGCCGAAGTGTTTCAACCCACGCTCCCCGCGTTCACGAGGAGCGACACTGCATTCTCACGCAGCGCCACCCGCCAGAGGGCGTTTCAACCCACGCTCCCCGCGTTCACGAGGAGCGACCTCGCGCTCCAGGGCCTTCGCCGCGCGGGCGTTGTTTCAACCCACGCTCCCCGCGTTCACGAGGAGCGACACGTGAACTCGCTCCGTGGCGGCTCCTGCACCCGTTTCAACCCACGCTCCCCGCGTTCACGAGGAGCGACGTGACTTGGAGCACCGAGGGCCGCGTCGTCGAAGGGTTTCAACCCACGCTCCCCGCGTTCACGAGGAGCGACAGTTCCTGGCAGTCCGCGAGGACGCCATCATCCCGTTTCAACCCACGCTCCCCGCGTTCACGAGGAGCGACCGCCGGGGCTCCGGGCCATGATCATGGGGGAGGTTTCAACCCACGCTCCCCGCGTTCACGAGGAGCGACCCGCGCGCAGTACCAAGTGGCCGTCGACTTCCGGTTTCAACCCACGCTCCCCGCGTTCACGAGGAGCGACCTGGGGATTCCCGCGCTCACGGGTGCAGGGCGGGTTTCAACCCACGCTCCCCGCGTTCACGAGGAGCGACATCGTAGGCGGCGCCCCCATCGCCCCCGAGAAGTTTCAACCCACGCTCCCCGCGTTCACGAGGAGCGACCTCCGAGGAGGGGCAGGCCAAGGCGGATGACGCAGCGTTTCAACCCACGCTCCCCGCGTTCACGAGGAGCGACGTCCAGGTCAATCTCGGTGAGGTTGTCGACGATGTTTCAACCCACGCCCCCCGCGTTCACGAGGAGCGACGGACGGGGCCCCCGCCCAGGTTCCCGCCGAGGAGTTTCAACCCACGCTCCCCGCGTTCACGAGGAGCGACCGTAAAATCGTCGCCAGTCCCCCAACACCAGGCGTTTCAACCCACGCTCCCCGCGTTCACGAGGAGCGACCAACCGGGCGCTCGTGACGAGCATCATCCTGGATGTTTCAACCCACGCTCCCCGCGTTCACGAGGAGCGACAACACGCTGAAGCCGCGCCAGGCGCGGAGCGGCGGTTTCAACCCACGCTCCCCGCGTTCACGAGGAGCGACCTGCCAGCGCTGGGCCCAGCCCTGGGGTGTGTCGGCGTTTCAACCCACGCTCCCCGCGTTCACGAGGAGCGACATTGCGAGGGTCAGGGCTGGCGGCGGCGGCCCACGGTTTCAACCCACGCTCCCCGCGTTCACGAGGAGCGACACCCGCGCCCGCATCGCCCCGACGCCCACGCCGTTTCAACCCACGCTCCCCGCGTTCACGAGGAGCGACATGGCAAGCCAGGAGTACAGACAACCCGGGAATGCGTTTCAACCCACGCTCCCCGCGTTCACGAGGAGCGACAGCGTTGGCACTCCACGCGAAGACGCCGAAGGAGTTTCAACCCACGCTCCCCGCGTTCACGAGGAGCGACGCCGCGACCTCGCGCGCTACATGGGCCTGGACTTCGTGTTTCAACCCACGCTCCCCGCGTTCACGAGGAGCGACCCCAGCAGCTCCAGCTTGCCCCGCCACTGCTCGTTTCAACCCACGCTCCCCGCGTTCACGAGGAGCGACTTCTTCATGCCGCCACCCGGGCGGGCTCCAGCCGGCGTTTCAACCCACGCTCCCCGCGTTCACGAGGAGCGACCGCTCAATGAGGGCGCCGAGAATGGAGGGTGCTGTTTCAACCCACGCTCCCCGCGTTCACGAGGAGCGACGACGAGCGCTCGGGTGCTGTCTAGCTTCTGCGGTTTCAACCCACGCTCCCCGCGTTCACGAGGAGCGACCTCTGGGCGGTATCCGTGAAGTCCTTCACTCCGTAGTTTCAACCCACGCTCCCCGCGTTCACGAGGAGCGACCAGGTGTCGAGCTGTATCAGCGCGGAAATGGGGTTTCAACCCACGCTCCCCGCGTTCACGAGGAGCGACCGCGGCACCCGTGAGGTCCTCGTCGCCTACCGGGAGTTTCAACCCACGCTCCCCGCGTTCACGAGGAGCGACTTGATGCGCAGGTGGGCGCTCACCGCGTCGTAGTTTCAACCCACGCTCCCCGCGTTCACGAGGAGCGACGTCGGTGGGCACAAAGCACAAGAGCTTCAACGTGTTTCAACCCACGCTCCCCGCGTTCACGAGGAGCGACGTGACTTGGAGCACCGAGGGCCGCGTCGTCGAAGGGTTTCAACCCACGCTCCCCGCGTTCACGAGGAGCGACAGGACGTCTGGACGACTCCGCCAAGCAAGGTGGTGGAGTTTCAACCCACGCTCCCCGCGTTCACGAGGAGCGACTCCCCGCCGTCTACCGTCGCACCACCCAGGCCCGGTTTCAACCCACGCTCCCCGCGTTCACGAGGAGCGACGTTCTGGCCGCCCACCTTCGTACGCTCGGCCAGGTTTCAACCCACGCTCCCCGCGTTCACGAGGAGCGACTTTCCAAGCTGCAGCGACGTCTGCCGCGCTCAGGGTTTCAACCCACGCTCCCCGCGTTCACGAGGAGCGACGACATTGTATGAACGACACGCCCCGCAGCTACTGGGTTTCAACCCACGCTCCCCGCGTTCACGAGGAGCGACAGTCACGTCGGCGGAGGCGCTGATGGCCAGGGAGTTTCAACCCACGCTCCCCGCGTTCACGAGGAGCGACAGCTGGAGCTGACGCTGGATGCCATGGCGGCGGAGTTTCAACCCACGCTCCCCGCGTTCACGAGGAGCGACTCTCAGCCATGTGCTGCCTTCCGCACGGGAGAGGGTTTCAACCCACGCTCCCCGCGTTCACGAGGAGCGACGCGTCGCGGTGACGCCCAGGATGCGCGAGTTCGGTTTCAACCCACGCTCCCCGCGTTCACGAGGAGCGACCGAATGAACGCGGAGCTGCGCCGGTGCGCCGCGAGGTTTCAACCCACGCTCCCCGCGTTCACGAGGAGCGACTGCCCAGCACCACGACCGGCGGGCCAGCTCTCTTGTTTCAACCCACGCTCCCCGCGTTCACGAGGAGCGACAGATGTACGCGCTCGCCTTCCTCTCGCGGGCTGAGTTTCAACCCACGCTCCCCGCGTTCACGAGGAGCGACCGCTCGTCTCGTGGCTCAGGTGTCATCCACCAATCGTTTCAACCCACGCTCCCCGCGTTCACGAGGAGCGACGACGTCCCCGTACGCGGCCCGGTCCGTCATCGGGTTTCAACCCACGCTCCCCGCGTTCACGAGGAGCGACCGCCGAGGCAGCGCGAGGTGTTCGCCCGCCCTCGTTTCAACCCACGCTCCCCGCGTTCACGAGGAGCGACCGAGCCGAGCAGCGAGAACGTGACGCCCTCTCATGTTTCAACCCACGCTCCCCGCGTTCACGAGGAGCGACCCGGGTCTGGTCGCTGTGGTGGATGCCCTGCTGGAGTTTCAACCCACGCTCCCCGCGTTCACGAGGAGCGACACCCGCGCCCGCATCGCCCCGACGCCCACGCCGTTTCAACCCACGCTCCCCGCGTTCACGAGGAGCGACGACGTCGTCCACCTGCTGGCCCATGCGGCGCTTGTTTCAACCCACGCTCCCCGCGTTCACGAGGAGCGACTCTGCCGGCGGGCGCAGCTCCGGCGGAAGCTGGTTTCAACCCACGCTCCCCGCGTTCACGAGGAGCGACCAAACGGACGATGAGATGATTGAGCGGGCGCTGGTTTCAACCCACGCTCCCCGCGTTCACGAGGAGCGACCGCGTAGCCCGCGCTATCCGCCACTGGCTCAAGTTTCAACCCACGCTCCCCGCGTTCACGAGGAGCGACCAAGCCGAAGGGCGCCGCATCCTCGCCCCCCGAGTTTCAACCCACGCTCCCCGCGTTCACGAGGAGCGACGGACGCAACCGGGCTCGCGATTCGGCAGCTCATGTTTCAACCCACGCTCCCCGCGTTCACGAGGAGCGACTGGCCGGGCGGTCTCGGGTTCGCCACTGAGTGGTTTCAACCCACGCTCCCCGCGTTCACGAGGAGCGACGTGGAATCGATCCTGCCCATCACCGTCCCAAGCGGTTTCAACCCACGCTCCCCGCGTTCACGAGGAGCGACCGCGAGCACAACCTGGTGGGCTCCTTCGTCGCGTTTCAACCCACGCTCCCCGCGTTCACGAGGAGCGACGATGCTCACCGTTGGCGCAATCCTCTCCTGCGAGTTTCAACCCACGCTCCCCGCGTTCACGAGGAGCGACTCAAGTCCGGCCCTCGCAAGGGGCGGCCGAACGTGTTTCAACCCACGCTCCCCGCGTTCACGAGGAGCGACCGCCGCATCTGGAGGGGCTGCCGGTGAAGGCGTGGGTTTCAACCCACGCTCCCCGCGTTCACGAGGAGCGACCGTGGTCCTCGATCGCGTTGTAGCGGATTGCGATGTTTCAACCCACGCTCCCCGCGTTCACGAGGAGCGACCGGCCGGCATTCTCGTACCCCTTCGTCGAGGCGGGGTTTCAACCCACGCTCCCCGCGTTCACGAGGAGCGACGTACTGGCAGGCACGTCAGGCGGAGCTCGACTACCGGTTTCAACCCACGCTCCCCGCGTTCACGAGGAGCGACTGCACTGGGGGCTCTTCTTGGGCGTGGCCCTGGCGCAGTTTCAACCCACGCTCCCCGCGTTCACGAGGAGCGACTTGATGTGGGTCTTCCGCCAGTTCACCTTCCGGTTTCAACCCACGCTCCCCGCGTTCACGAGGAGCGACCGCGGTGGGGGCACGTACACGGGCAACGCCAGTTATGTGTTTCAACCCACGCTCCCCGCGTTCACGAGGAGCGACGGAGCAGACGCGGCTTTCTTCTGACGCGGACGCGTTTCAACCCACGCTCCCCGCGTTCACGAGGAGCGACATGTCGAAGACGATGAAGTTACTGCGGATGTTAGTTTCAACCCACGCTCCCCGCGTTCACGAGGAGCGACTCTCCAAGGTCCGTTTTCGCTGGCCGGAGGCGGAACTGTTTCAACCCACGCTCCCCGCGTTCACGAGGAGCGACTGAGGACGGGCCATCCTGCGCGTCCTGCGATTCGTTTCAACCCACGCTCCCCGCGTTCACGAGGAGCGACACAAGGCGCCCACGTGCCCTGCCTGCCGCTCTAGTTTCAACCCACGCTCCCCGCGTTCACGAGGAGCGACTGGTGGGCGGCGTGTTGTCGACGAGGACGGTGCGGCGTTTCAACCCACGCTCCCCGCGTTCACGAGGAGCGACGGCGCTCAATCAGTTCACACGCTTCGGTGGAGCGTTTCAACCCACGCTCCCCGCGTTCACGAGGAGCGACCATCGAGCTGGCGCGCGTGAACGACCACCTCGCGTTTCAACCCACGCTCCCCGCGTTCACGAGGAGCGACTGGCGCGTCATCGCGTCCGCGGCCCAGTCCGCGAAGTTTCAACCCACGCTCCCCGCGTTCACGAGGAGCGACCGCCGATGTGGAGTGTCCAGAGTGCGAGTCCTGGTTTCAACCCACGCTCCCCGCGTTCACGAGGAGCGACCCTGAGTGATTACCGTCCGTGTTGCCACCTGCGCGTTTCAACCCACGCTCCCCGCGTTCACGAGGAGCGACAATCCGGGCTTGAGCATCACCATAAATGGGCTGTTTCAACCCACGCTCCCCGCGTTCACGAGGAGCGACCTGGAGCTCACAGGCATGACGTTGCCACGCAGCTGTTTCAACCCACGCTCCCCGCGTTCACGAGGAGCGACCACCGCCCGCGCGCACGTCACAGCGAGGGAGGACTCAGTTTCAACCCACGCTCCCCGCGTTCACGAGGAGCGACTGGCCTCGTGCGGGTAGTGGGGGTGGATGACGGCGTTTCAACCCACGCTCCCCGCGTTCACGAGGAGCGACCCCGCATCCGGTCAGCGCGCTTCGTGAGCACCTGGTTTCAACCCACGCTCCCCGCGTTCACGAGGAGCGACACCGCGGACGGCAAGGTCTTCACCGCCGCGGTGGTGGGTTTCAACCCACGCTCCCCGCGTTCACGAGGAGCGACGCGCCGCGCTGCAACGCGTAGCGCCAAACTCCCTCGTTTCAACCCACGCTCCCCGCGTTCACGAGGAGCGACAGGCAGTCATCCACACCGCTGGGACGTTGGGCGAGTTTCAACCCACGCTCCCCGCGTTCACGAGGAGCGACCCGGGCGCCTCCTCGGGATGTCCACACTGGGCGTTTCAACCCACGCTCCCCGCGTTCACGAGGAGCGACCGGCCACGTCGTGGTGACGTACCGGTCGAAGGTGTTTCAACCCACGCTCCCCGCGTTCACGAGGAGCGACCAAGAGCACCGGTGTGGGGCTCGGCGGCAACGTGTTTCAACCCACGCTCCCCGCGTTCACGAGGAGCGACGCACCGTGCCCGGGGGCAACAACGCAGCACAGGAGTTTCAACCCACGCTCCCCGCGTTCACGAGGAGCGACTCTCGTCGATGCGTGCCTTCGCCGCACGCTGGGGTTTCAACCCACGCTCCCCGCGTTCACGAGGAGCGACGGGCCGCGACCCGACGCCTTGCGCGTGCCAGAGGTTTCAACCCACGCTCCCCGCGTTCACGAGGAGCGACTGGGTATGCCCGCGCCATCGCCCAGGTGGAGCGGGGTTTCAACCCACGCTCCCCGCGTTCACGAGGAGCGACCGCCACGCAAGCGACGCCTTAGGCTTCGCGGCCTCGATGTTTCAACCCACGCTCCCCGCGTTCACGAGGAGCGACGGACCGGCTGCTCAGAGCCGGGCTGCCCGTACAGTTTCAACCCACGCTCCCCGCGTTCACGAGGAGCGACAACTCCTCTCTCTGGGGAGCGTGGATGACCGACGTTTCAACCCACGCTCCCCGCGTTCACGAGGAGCGACTACCCGCCGAGGAAGTCATGACCCAGGTGGCAGACGTTTCAACCCACGCTCCCCGCGTTCACGAGGAGCGACCCCGTGGATGTTGGGGGACATGGCCGTCATCCTGGTGTTTCAACCCACGCTCCCCGCGTTCACGAGGAGCGACTCTGCCTCTCCAACATAGCGTTCTGACTACGGAATCCGGCCGAATTTCGCGAACCGGCCTGCGCGGCCACGAAAGCGCCCCGCCGTTCCTGCCCCCACTCACCCAACTCGCTGATTCTATTCGGGATTTCAAAGAGCGCGAACCCTCGACGGAGCGCACACCGGGGCCGGTTCGCGGAGGCCTACAGGACCAGCGGCCCCTCGACGTCCAAGGGGGCCCTGGCGCCATGATGCTCCGTCTTTCGGGCATCGTCTTCCGACAGGAAGTAGAAGCGCAGGCTGTCGCATTCCGAATCGAATGCGCCGAGCAGGCGGGCGCGCAGGACGACCCAGTCCTTGGGCTCCAGGACACACTCGAAGACGGAGTATTGCACTCGCACGCCATGGTCTCTGCAAGCCCGCGCGATCTTGCGCAGGCGCCGAGGCCCCTGGGGGTCCGACACCCGCACGTCGTAACAAATCAACACGGTCAATCTACGCATCAGCGCATCGCGAAGGGAGGGTAGCCGTCCAGCTCCCCTCGGAGATGGCGTGCCAACAGCAGCGATTGCAGGTGAGGCGCCATGCCCCAGGTCGTCTCCTGCCCCAGGAACGCGTGCCGCACCCCCACCTGCTTCGCCTCCTGGTACGCCACGAGGAACGTCTTGCGCGCATCGTCCTTCAGCAACACAGCCCCCGCCGACTCCGTGCGGAAGTCCCCGGGCTTGAGTTGCCCCCGATTCACCAGCGAGAAGACGAGCCGGTCCACCACCGGCGCACGGAACTCCTCCATCAAATCCAGCGCCAGGGACAAGCGCCCAGGGCGGTCCTCGTGCAGGAACCCCACGGCGGGGTCGAGCCCAACACCCGCGAGCGCTCCCGCGCAGTCCTGCGCCAGCAGCGCATAGCCAAACGAGAGCATCGCGTTCAGCGGATTCCTCGGTGGCCGGCGGTTGCGACCATCGAACTCGAAGCCCTGGGCACTCTTCTTCAGCAGCGCGGGAAAGGACTCGAAGTAGTCGCGCGCCGCGATGCCTTCCAGCCCTCGCACCTGCTCCAAGTCCTCCACGCGGGTCAGCGCGCGCAGGTGCTCCGACAGCCGCCGCGCAGTCTCCGACAAGGCCTCCTGCCGCTCGGGCGCCGCGTCACGCCGCGCATGCAACACGAACTGCCGCGCGTTCCCGAGCTTCCCCACCACCAGTGCCCGGGAGATGGCCACCGAGCGAGCGATGTCATCCGCCGCCCGGTACTGCTGCCGCCGCAGCAAGACGTTGCCGCCCGGCACACCCTCCACCCTCGCCAGAAAGCGCCCCGTCATCCCGAAGAAGGAGACATGGATGCCCGCCTCCAGGCAGCTCTCCATCAACTCCGGCGTCAGCCACGCACGCGTCAGACACACCACCGAGCGCAGGTGCCGCAAGGGAACCTCCGCCTTCTTCTGGTCTTGAACCGTCACCACCACGCACTCACCTTCCTTGTTCAGGCGAGTCCCTTCCGCAGTGATGAACAGCGTGTTCAGCGCGGTCGTCATGCGTTCCTCCGTTCAGCCGGCCTCGTCCATCCACCGCGTCAGGAAGTCCTGGGCGCTCCGCTGCCCCGCCGTCACCCCAGGGAGGCACAACGGCTCCAGCGAGCACCCGTCACATCGTGGCGCGCGCACCACGACAGGGACCTCCTGCCGGCGCAGCACCTCGTGCATGCGCGCGATGGCGTCCTCGGTCCGCTGGCGCAGCTCCGCGTCGAAGCGCACCGCAGCACGCTTGTGCTCCACACCGTAGAAGAGTGCCCCTTCCGGGACGTCCACGCCGTGCATCTCCTCCAGGCACAGCGCCTGCGCGCAGAGCTGCACGCGGTCCGCCTCACCCGCCTTGCGCCGGCCGCGCTTCACCTCCACCGGATAGGGCCGCCAGCCCGCCCCCTTCGCGTCCCGCTGGTACTCGACCATGTCCGCGCGCCCGGACACGCGCAGCCGCTGCGAGCCCAGCAACACGGCCCGCTCCACCCGCCGTCCCACCCGCGCGTCATGTCCCGGCAGGTCCACGCGCTCGTGCAGCAGTCTGCCGGAGGCGGTGTTGACGTCCTCGCGCCATTGCCGCTCGACGTGGATGAGCGCCGCCTGCCGCTCGCAGTACAGCAGGTGCTGGAGCGCCGACAGCGCCACCCACGTCTCGCAGTCCGCGCTCATCCCACCAACTCCAGCACCTCGATGCCCTGGGGCAGCCCGGCCTTGTCCACACGCACCTCGTAGTCGGAGAAGCTTCGAGCTGGCTTCTCCGGCTGAGCGCGCACCGCATGGACGCGGTCGAACAGCGCGTGGGCCGGCGCGTTGCCGAGCTCCGAGCCATGCTTGAACACCACCACCTTGCGCATGGACATCAGCCCTCGCGCGGCGCTGCGGTCCAGTTCGAACATGTGCGTGAAGGACTGGAAGAGCAGCTCCAGGTCCGCCGTGCCGAACCCGGTCTGCTTCGCCAAATGTGGCGACACGAAGCCGTGCGCCCGGTAGAGCCCGTAGGGCACGGTGTTCTTCCGGCCCATGGTGCGGTTGTCACCGCCCTGCTTCTCGGCCTCGCCCTCCGTCGCCACGGCCATGCGGGTGATGGAGTGCTCCTGGGACACAATGGGGTCCACCGAGCGCGCGAAGGTGAGCTGCACCGGCCCTCGCACCTGCCCCGCGTTGGCCCCCGTGGACATGACGGCACCGAAGGTGCGGACATCGAAGAACGTCTTGCACATCCACGCGCGGCCCTTGTCCACCTCGGAGCCCTGAGCGAACCCCTTGTCGGTTCGCTTCTTCCCGTCCTCGGCGCGGGTGGGCTTCTCGTTCAGGTCGATGCCCAGGCTCTTGTACGCGTCCGCGATGCGGTTGTTCAGGATGGCCTTCTCCTTCACGAAGATGTCCAGCCCCTGCTTGCCCTCCTGCGTGAGCAGGATGAAGTTGCGCACCTTCCGCTTCAGGCTCACATCCGTCACCAGCCCGTGGCCTGTCTCCGCGTCGATGCGTGGCAGGTTGCCCGCGTCGGGGTCTCCATTGGGGTTTCCATCCAGCACGTCGAAGAACAGGACGAAGTCATGGCGCTGCTTGAGGTCGGTCATGGCGCTTTCTCTGGGAATGAGGTGAAGACAGTGGAACTTCAGGAGGAGGCCGCGTCGGACTCGGCCGAAGCCGCGGTCTCGCGCTTCGTGAAGAACGCCTCGCGTTGGTGGTAGTAGCCGACGGCGAAGAGGCCCTGGTCCTCCAGGCCGAGCACTCGTGGGAATCGCTCTGGAGGAAGCAGCGCCATGACCTCGCCCTTCGTGCGCTCCAGCCACCTGCCGTTCTCGCCCGCCTTGGAGGCGTGGTGGACGGAGAGTTGGAGCAACCGGGGGAAGACGGTGACGGGATTGCGGGACGCGGCGCCGAAGTAACGGTCGCGGATGGTGGCGTTGAGGTCCTTCAACGCCGCGCCCTGCAACCGCTCCAGCACGGCGAAGAGGCGGCCGAGCACATAGGGCTGCGAGGCGTTGTTCTTGTCCAGTGACACGGTGACCTCCAGGGGAGTGGTTCCACTTCGAGGGAGTCGCAGCAGGGTGGCCTTGATGAGCGCGACGCGGAGCCGCAGTTGTTCGCGCTCGAACCTGTCGTCGGCGGGTGGCAGCCGCAGTCGGTCCAGCGCGGATGTCAGGAGTTGACGCGGAAAGTGAAGCCCCCGCAGCGCCGCCCCCACCATCCGGGTCGCGACGTCCGGAGACAGACCGCGTCCGGACGGAGCCTCCACGGCATTGAGCAACCGGTAGATGGGCGTCGGCCCCGCGGGCGCGTTGCCGATGCGCAGGTCATCGAAGTAGCGCCGGATGTTCCGCTTCACCTCGCCCACGCGCGACTCGAACCAGTCACGCACCGCGACGCGACCCGCGTTCCCCGTCAGCGTCACGGCATAGAAGGCCCTGTCATCCAGCGCCCCTGGCTGCAGCCCGTGCAACGGCGACTCGGTGAAGCGCTGGAGGTCCTCCTCCGTCGGGTCCATCCACGACAACAGGAGGCTCTCCTCGGAAGGTGAAGCGCGCGTCCAGAAGACCAGCACCGAGCCATCCCCCAGTTGAATGCCCTGCCGGAAGCGGCGCTGCTCCGTCCTCCGGAGCATGTCGTTGAGCGCCAGCACGTAGCCCAGCGCTGCCTCCTGGGAGATGGGTGCATTGTCCCCCTGCTCCAAACCGTGTGACGAAAACGCGGGCGCGTTGAAGGACACCAGTGAAGCCCCCGACGACTGGGCTTCCGGGACGTTCTTCAGCTTGGGATGGGTGAGGGCCACCACACCCTCCAGGCCTGTCACCAGGCACCGCGCCGTCCGTCCCAGCGCGCGCTTCTCGCCGGAGCGCCGCTCCCAGCAGGCGCGAATGGCCGGGTTCTGATGCACGGGCGTCGTGGCATCGCCGACGACGAATGCGAGCAACTCTGAGCCCGTCCATTCATCCTCGTCGCGAGCCGCCAGCACCTTGCGCCGCTCGGCCTCGCTCGTGAGGAAGGACTCGACGGCCCGAGCCTCCGGGTCCTTCGTCTCCACGGCGACTTCGCGCACTGGTTTCAAGAAGGCGTCCAGCCGGGCCACGCGCTTCTCCACGCCCCCCGCCTTTGCCTTGGGCGCGTCCTTTTCGTAAGCAAGGACGTACTTCGGGTTGTCCGCGAAGAAGCCCGCCGCGATGTTCACCGAGCGCTGGGGCAGCCGAGGAATCGAGAGGGGCTTTCCCCGCCCGTCCTCTCCCGCTGTGCTCTCCAGCGAGACGAACTTCCCCGCCGCGCTGACGCGGATGAAGAAGTCCACGGGCTTCGTCTCGTAGAGCGGGTCGTCCGTGAGCCCGCGCTCACGGGCGAAGTCATTCAGTGCCGTCAGCATCATCAGCTATCTCCCCCCAGCACTTGGGCCCGAGGCGGCACGTGCAGCACGCCATCCTCCAGGAACGCCTGGAAGAACTCGGGGCGCACGGGGGCTCCGGGCACGTCGAAGACGAAGTCGTAGAACATGAGCCCCAATGGCCGCCGCCCGCTGCCCGCTTCATGAGGCAGCAGGCCGTCCTCGGCGGGCTCTACCCGGGCCGCGAACTCACGGCAGCCCAGGTAGGGCGCGTGGAAGAACTGGCCCCGCTCCAGGCGCCGCTCGAACATGTCCTCGAACTTGCGCGCGTTGTCCTCGGGCCCCGCCTTCCCGGGCAGCAGCGTGAAGGACGCGGTGATGACGTAGTCCACATCGCGCAGCGCCACCGTGTTGCGCTGAGCCCGGTCCTCGTCCGCCGCGTAGTCGAACCTGCCTACCGTGGCGCGGCTGTTGACCTCGTTGCGGCGGAAGCTGGTCCACTTCACCGGCGCGAGCACGGCGATCTCATGAATGTGCCAGCGGATGGCCGGCTTCCACAGGATGGCCTCCAGCACGCCGCGCGCAGCCGAGGGGGTCATCACCTCGTAGCTGACGCGCTCTGCTTTCATCTCGGGTCGCGTGAAGCACGCCACGGGCCCCCGGGCCCTCACGCGAAACCGCCTGCCTGTCGTCGATGCCATCCACACCTCCTGATGCGTGTCTCAGCCGGGAATGAGGAAGGACGGGTCGAGGATGCCGACCCGGTCCAGAAGAAGGCCGAAGCGCTCGTGGTACGCGGACGTGTGCTCCGGCCCCAGGTACGCCACCGTCTCCGCCGCGAGCCGGGCCAACTCCCGAGCCAGCCAGGCCTCCCGAACCTTGCGGGGGACCGTCACCGTGAAGCGTTGCAGCGCACGCAGGCGCTCTCGTGAGGGACCCCGCTCACGCAGCGCATCGAGGAGCGCCTCGCGGTTCGCGTAAGGCACCACCACCGACGCGCTCCAGTCGTCCTCCACGAGCTTGAAGGCCTTGGACACCGCGTCGAATTGGAGCTTCGCCCGCAGGTCCTGGATGCCCTTCTCATCCAGCTTGCGGGTGGCATAGAGCCGCTCGAAGTACCGTTGGAAACTCGCGGGCGCGAACAGGTCCAGGTCGGGCGCCTGCTCCAGCAGACCGCGAGTCACGTCCTGGGCGGCGCGCGGAACGCCTCGGGGTGGCTGGGTCTCGGGTTCGTAGACGCACAGCTCGCCGAGCCCGTCCAGCAACCCCTCCCGGTTGCACCGGCCCGCGGCCTGGGCCAGCGAATCCAGTCCTCCCAATCCACGGAAGACGACGCGGAAGTCCAGGTCCACACCCGCCTCGACGAGCTGAGTGGCCACCAGTCGCACCGGCTCCCCACGCCTCTTGCGGGCCTTGATGTCCGCGAGCACCTCCGAGCGATGCTCCGGGCACATCAGCGCGGACAGGTGCAGCGTCTCCTGGTGCCCCAGCCGTTCATCCACGAGTTCACAGAGCCGCCGTGCGTCGTCCCGAAGGTGCACCACCGCGAGGACGTCCCGCTCGGCCGCCACGGCGTCGGCCAGTTCGGTGTAGGGGAGCTTGTGCCCCAGGGTGGGCCACCGCACCCGCACCCGGCGCAGCCGCTCGAAGGCGCGCACGGAGGCCGGGACGATTTCGCGCGCGTCCGGCAGTCCCTCCTGAAAGTCCGGGCGGCGGCCCAGCGCGGGCTGCGTGGCGGTACAGATGACCACGGAGCAGTCGTAGTCCTTCACCAGCGCGCCCAGGCCATCCAGGATGGGCGCCAGCAGCGACGGCGGCAGCGTCTGGGCCTCGTCGAGCACGATGACACTCCGGGCCACCCGATGCAGCTTGCGGCACGCCGACGGGCGGCGGGCGAAGAGGCTCTCCAGGAGCTGCACCGTAGTGGTGACGATGACGGGCGCATCCCAGTTCTCACTGGCGACGCGGTTGAGCGCCGTCTCCTTCTCGGGGTCGACGGCGGAGTGATGTTCGATGACGGCGTGCTCCAGCCCCTGGAAAGCCTGGCGGTACACATCCGCGCTCTGCTCGATGATGGACGTATAGGGAATGGCGACGATGACGCGCTGGAGCCCATGCCGCCGCGCGTGTTCGAGCGCGAAGGCCATGGACGTCAGTGTCTTGCCCCCGCCCGTGGGCACCGTGAGGCTGAAGACGCCCGGATGCAGGGACGCCGCCTCCACCGCGGCCGAGAGCACCTCGCGCCGCACCCGGTTGACCTCCGTATCCGGGGCCACGCGCTGCTTCTCATCCAAGAAGCCACGGAGGCGTTCGGCGAGCTGGGACAGCGTCACCGGCACCTCGCGCTCCGAGCCCCGGCTCGCATCGAAGAAGGCTTCCGTGTCCAGGAAGTCCGCGTCGCACAGGAGCGAGAAGAGCATCCGCGTCCATAGCTCCAACCGGAGCGGCTCGAGCCGCACCAGCGCGTCCGGCTCGAAGCCTAGCGGACCGTCCAGCAAGGCGGGGACATCACACCGGGCCCTCGCGTCCGCGAGCAACGCCTGCTTCTCCTTGCGCCCCAGGCGCTCCTTGAACGCCGCCAGGTCCGGAAGCCCCGCGTGATGCCCGGCGATCGCCAGGGCCAGCGGGAGCAAGCGGCGATCCCGACTCAGCGACCAGAGCGCACCGGCCGTCGAGTGGTCGCGCTCCAGCGCGCCCTCTTTCTCCAGGTGCGCCTCGAAGCCATTCTCCGCGCGGATGCGATACCAGAAGTCCTGTGTGTACTTGCCCAGGTCATGCCAGCGCCCGGTGGCCAGGGCCGGCGCACGCAAATCCTCTCGCGGCGCCAGCCTCGCGGCCCACTGCCCCACGGCCTCCAAGTGCTCGCGCAGCAGATGAGGCCGGCCGTCTTCTGTCACGTGAGCCAATGGCTCCGCCGTGACCACGCGTGGCACGGCGGACTGCTCCGAAAGCCCGAGTTCCTTCTTCATGGCACTCCCCCCACCGCCCACGTGTCTGGCCGCACAAGCGAGCATGTGCGTCTGCATTCTCGTTTCCGTCTGGTGAGCGGCACAAGATGACTTGTCCTACGAAAGCCCGGGACGCGCGCTCCCCCTGGGGTGGTATGCCCAAGAGCGAGCAATGCGGGCAGACTTCTGGCCACACAGGCGGCAACCCATGCGTGCCAGACGGCTGAATCCGCCGCGACGTGCCAACCGATGAAGCGCTCAGCGCCGCTGCGCCATCACCTTGGCCAGGCTGCCTCTCCGCCCCTGGCAAGGCACGCGCACGAATGGCCTGGAAGCCTCGCGTTCAAAGCTCGACACCGTCAGTGGGAGCCGCAACGAACGCCCGGGCGGGTAGCCGCCGACTCGGCAAAGTCAGACATCCGCCCAGGTGTTCACTCCCGGCAGTCCGGCGGGCGGCCATTGCACTCCAGTCGCGGCCTTTGACGCATTGCGATTAAATTGCGCGCCATGAACCGCGAATATCACCGCTGGTACAGCGAGCGACTGCACCGCGACATGGAGCTGCTCATCTTCGGCCACTCGGGCGAGCCCGTGCTCCTGCTGCCGACCAGCAAGGGCCGCTTCTTCCAGGCCGAGGACTTCGGCCTCATCGGTGCCATCGCCGACCGCGTCCAGTCCGGCCGGTACATCGTGGTGTGCCCGGACTCGGTGGACGAGGAGTCCTGGTTCAACACCGCCATCCACCCGGCGGACCGCGTCCGGCGCCACCAGCAGTGGGAGGACTACCTCCTCCACGAGGTGGTGCCCCTGCTCAAGAGCCGCAGCACCGGCGGGCGCCTCACCCTGGCCGGGTGCAGCTTCGGCGGCTTCCACTCGTACAACATCGGCCTGCGGCACCCGCACGTCTTCCGGCGCCTGCTGTCCATGGGCGGCAAGTTCGAGACGGACGAGTTCCTCGACGGCCATCACGACTCGGACGTCTACTTCCATTCGTGCACGGAGTGGCTGCCGAACCTCACGGACCCCGCGCAGCTCTCCGCCCTCCAGCGCGTGGAGATGGTGCTGGCGGTGGGCGAGCACGACTTCTGCCGCCCCTCCAACGAGCACCTCTCCAACCTGCTGTGGAAGAAGGACATCGGCAACCACCTGTCCGTGTGGCAGGGCGGCACGCACGACTGGCCCGTGTGGCGGCAGATGATTCAGCAGTACCTGCCCTGGTAGCCGCCGCGCGCCGCTACGCTTCGACCGGACGCAGCGTGCCCGCGCTCATCCGGTTGAAGCGCCACACCAGCGCCACCGCGACGCTGATGAGGCCCGCGCACAGGCCCCACCAGATGCCCACCACGCCCAGGCCCAGCTTGAAGGCCAGCAGCAGCGTCACCGGCAGGCCAATGGCGTAATGCCCCACCATGTTCGCCAGGAAGGTGAAGCGCGTGTCGCCCGCGCCGCGCAGCACGCCCGCGCCCACGCCCTGCGCCCCGTCGAACACCTGGAAGATGGCGCTCACCATCAGCAGCGGAATCAGGAGCGGCAGCACGTCCGCGGGAGCCCCCGCCAGCTTCGCCAGCGTGTGAGGGAACAGCGCGAACACCAGGCCGCTCAGCGCCATGAAGCCCGCGCCGCCCGCCAGCGCCATGAAGCCACTGAGCCGCGCCTGCGGCGTGTTGTGCGCGCCCACCGCCCAGCCCACCCGCACGCTGCCCGCGTTGCCAATGCCCATGGCCACGGTGAAGGAGACGCTCGCGAAGGAGATGGCAATCTGGTGCGCGCCCACGCTCGCCGGCCCCAGCCCCGCCGCCAGCACGCCCGCCAGCGCGAACACGCCGACCTCCGCGCAGATGTGCAGACCAATGGGGAGGCCCAGCCGGATGGCTCGCGAGAGGTCCGCCCACACCGGCAGGCGCCGCGCGGGCGCCCCTTCCACCTTGCGGCTGCGAATGAACAGCACCGCGATGAGGAGCTCGATGCCAATGCTCGCTGACGTCGCCATCGCGGAGCCCGCCACGCCCAGGGCTGGCACCTCCCGCAGCGGGCCGAACCAGGCCGGCAGATTGGCGCCACCGAAGACGAGCAGCAGGTTGCCCAGCAGGTTGAAGATGTTGGCCACCACCGTCGCGATCACCAGCGGCCGCGTGAAGGCGGTGGCCTGGAGATAGGAGCGCATGGTGAGGAACATCAGCATCATCGGCATGCCGGGTGCGCGCCACGCCAGGTACTGGCTGGCGCCCGCGGCCTCCGTCTCACTGATGCCCGCCAGCGGCAGCAGCCGCGGCGCCAGCGTCATCAGCGTGGCCAGCATCGCCCCCACGCAGAACGCCATCCACGCGCCCTGCCACAACAGCGCCCGCGCCCGGGTGAACTGCCGTGCGCCAATGGCCTGGGAAATCATGGGGTCGAACCCCATCATCAAGCCTATGCCGAAGGAGCTGACCGCGAAGTAGAGGCCGTTGCCCAGGCCCACCGCCGCCAGCGCGGACGTCCCCGCGCGGCCCACCACCAGCGTATCCACCAACCCCATGAGCGCCTGCCCGCCCTGGGCGATGGCGATGGGAACCGCCAGCCGGGCCAGCTCCCGGAGCTCGGTGCGGGGAGAATTCACGGAGGACATTGGCAACACGGCGGTGGACATGGGGAGTGCGCCTATAGCGCCTTCCGGCAGGGAATGCGCTGCCCACGTCCGACGCGCCACGCCCCCTCGCCTGACGAGGAGGCCCGGCCACACACCTGTGATACGTCCCCCTGGGACACCCGGCGTCCCAGGGGGCAAGCCCGCGTCAGCCCCGCGTCACGGCAGCATGGGCGGATGGAAGGGCGCGGTGACCAGCGGCGTCTGGAGGCTGTCCACGTGGGACACGCGCAGCCCCGCGTCGGAGATGGTGTAGACGTAGTCGTCCGCCATGATGCTGCGGCGAACCGTGGGCTGCCAGTACCAGCTCCAGTTCCGGAAGTTGAACGACTGATACATGTCCCGCATGGAGACGGTGCCCACCGGCGAGAAGCCCGTGGCCGTGTCCACGCGGAAGACGCGCAGCTCGCTGCGGAAGCCGGACCAGTAGTCGTAGGCGTTGTAGTCCCAGTCCGTGAAGGGCAGGGCCAGCAATCCCTTGGCGGGGAAGTAGGTGAAGGCCTTGTGCTCGTAGAGCGCCTCGCTGTGGCTGCCCATCGAGCCCAACTGGTGCGTGAAGGTCTCCTTGGGCTGCGCCAGGTCACTCACGTCGAAGAGCGACAGCTTGAGGGCGCGGTCCTGCCAGGTGCCGTCCTCGTTGCGGTGCTCGCCGAAGGTGAGCAGGTGCGTGTCACCCAGCGGGTGGATGTACGTGGAGAAGCCCGGAATCTTCAGCTCGCCCACCTTGCGCGGGTTCGCCGGGTCGCTCAGGTCGAAGGTGAAGAGCGGGTCCACCTGCCGGAAGGTGACGACGTAGCCGCGCGTGCCCATGAAGCGCGCGCTGAAGATGCGCTCCCCCCGGGCCAGGTCCTCGCTGCGGCCCAGCTCCTTCAGGCGCCCGTCCTGCTCACGCAGCGTCACCACGCGGTTGACCGTCTCCGGAGGCGTCCACGCGGTGTCCCCGCCGTTCCCGGTCCCCGGGTTCTCCGGTGGGAGCTCCACGGTGGTGGCCACGCGCAGCACGCCCTCGCGCTCGTCCATGGCGAACTGGTTGACGATGTATCCCTCCACCGTGCCGCTGCCCACGTAGGTGGCCTGGTCCGGGTCGCGGATGTCGAACTTGTGGAGGTACGTGTGCGTCGTCTGGCCGGGCTCCGGCCACCACCACCAGTGGCGAGACGCCACGTAGAGCGCCTCATGGGACGCATACACCTCGCCGGGCAGTCCCACCACGCTGGTCCGGCTGGGCGACGACGCCTCCGCGTCCAGGTTCAGCGACAGCACCGACACCAGGCCCAGCCCGGTGGGCCCGTTGGCGCGGTAGAACGACGTGCAGTCATACGCGAGCGGCTTCACCTCGCCGTCCGCCGTCACGCGCCGGCCCTTCGGCAGCCAGTGCTCCAGCGACTGCGCGCGGATGCGCTGCTCGTTCTGCTTGATGAGCGCGTCGATGGACGCGACCAGTCGGCCCCGGTCATCGAAGAGCCCCGGCGAGTACTCGGGATAGAGGCGCACGTCCGCCGGCCAGCGGAACCCGTCCGAGAACACCAGGCGCACCGCGCTGTCCACGCGCCGGGCGTTGATGTAGCTCCCGGGCAGGTAGATTTGCTCCAGCACCCGAGGCGCCTCCAGGTCCGCCACGTCCACCACCGTCACCTTCACGGTGTTGCTGTACGCATAGCCGCAACCGAAGCCGGCGCAGTCGATGACCGGCATGTCGTCCATGCCGCGCCCCCCCCCCACCGTCCCGAGCCGGTCCTCGGCCACCCCCGAGGTGATGACCAGCCGGTTGCGCTCGGCGTCGAGCAGCATCTCGAGCGGCCAGCCCTCCACCTCCAGCGCGGCCGTCCGCGTGAGCTGCTCCGCGGGCCACGAACGGTGGATGTAGAGCCGGGGGCCCGACAGCACGAAGATGCGCGTGCCGTCGTTCTGCACGAAGTCGGCCTCGTGCACGCCGGCCACCTGGTTGTTCGTGCCCGTGTAGTCATTGGGCCTGCCGCCGCCTCCGGAGGAGTCCTCCTGCGGCGCGCCCGTCATGGGCGGCGCCTCGCCCCCACGGCCGCCTCCGTAGGCGTACTGCTTGTAGCTCTCCAGCGCCGCGCGCATCTGCTTCGTCGCGGTGTCCTCGATGTGCTGCTCCAGGGCCTCACAGCCAGGGAAGCTCTCCAGCCGGGCCTCCTGCTGCACGGGCTCGTTGTCGACCGGGGACAACGGCTTGTTGCCCTCGTCACACCCCGCCGCGACGACAGCCACCACTCCGGCCCAGCTCCAGCGTTTCCACTGCCGCATTTCGACCCTCCCTTTGCACTTCGGCCCCACTGACAGCCCCCGGACCTCCCCGGTGCCACGCCAGCGGCGGCCGGGCTCTGATGCCACCGGCGTGCCAAGGCTTCGTCCACCCGGGCCCCCTGGCTTCGTCGAGCCGTTGCGGGCGCCCGTGCCTCTCAGAAACCTGATGCGCGCGGCGAACCTGGAGCCGGAAAACCGAGACCCCGTGGCACGAAGCGGACGAACTGCTGGGTGAGCACCGGGTCCATCTGCTCCAACCGCAGCCCCATGCCCACCGCGGACCGGAAGACGCCCTGCGGCAGGGGCGGGTTGGACCACGCCACCGTCGCCTCCGCGGTGCAGGGCGCGCGCTGGCCCGCGAGCAACACCTTCAGCGTCAACCGGGTGCCCTCGCGCGCCGGCGTCAGGGTGCGCACGAAGAGCGCGCCCGGCCCCGCGTCATGGCTGAAGCCCGACAGCGTCGTCCCGTTGGGCGTGGTGAACTCCACCACCGTGAAGAAGGGCACGCGCTCCGCGGCGCGCAGCGGGGTGTGGCCCGGAACCAGCCGCCCCAGCACGCGGCCGAGCAGTTCGTCCGCGCCCATGTGACGCTTCTCCAGGAGCGGCGCGCCACCCAGCGCCTGCGCCCGGGTGAGCACTTCCTGCGACTCCTCCGCGCGCGACAGCAGCACCAGCGGCTTGCGCGGATGCGCGTCATGGAGCTTCGTGGCCAGGGCCAGCGCCTCGCGCGGCGTGCGCGACACGTCCACCACGAAGCCATCCAGCTGCGCGCCGTGCTCCGCCGCCAGGTTCGCCGCGTCCCCCATGTCCCGCGCGTAGAGGACGTGGAGGCCCTCCTGCTCCAGCGAGCCGCCCAGGAAGGTGTGCAGGAAGCGCCCGCCCTCCACCAGCAGCACCCGGCGCCCACGCGGCAGTCCCTCGCGGACACGCTCCCGGGCCTGGCGCACCGCGGCCAGCTTCGCTTCCAGGGCGCCCAGCGCCACCGGCTTGGGCAGGAAGTCGTCGGCGCCCGCGCGCCAGCAGTGCATCACCTCGTGGGGCTCGCCGCCGGAGGTGAACATGATGACGGGCACGTTGCGCCCCGCGGGGTGTGCCTTCACCAGCCGGCACACCTCATCACCCTGCATGCGCTCCATGCGCAGGTCCAACAGGATGAGCGCCGGCGTGCGCCGGGCCAGCTCGGCCATGCACGCCTCGCCGCCCTCCAGCGCCACCGCCTCGCAGCCCAAACGTATCAGGTGCAGGCGCACCACCTCCCGGGCGGTACGGGAGTCATCCACCACGAACACGGTGTCACGCGCGTTGGGAGGAGGGCTCATACGTTCACGGATAGGTGGAAAGGGGTGCCAAGGCCACGGGCGCCCGGGGCCACCGTTCGGGGATGGACGCTCAGGCGCGAGGCTCCTGGCGACCGGACAACAACCGCGTGAGCTGCTTGGCAATGGTGGCGCACTGCGCCGCGTTGCCGCTGTCCAGGGCAGAGCGGCCGCCATCCAACAGGCGCTGCACCGTGCCCAGGGTGGCCTGCGCCTCCGGGCTGGGGTTCTCCTGCGCGCTGCGCTGGAGCAGCCGCGCCAGCTTCTCCCCGCGCTCCAGCAGCTTGCGGAACAGCTCCTCCGCGCGCTTCGCGTCCACCACGCCCTGCGAGCGCGCGTAGTGGGCCTGCTCGGCGCCCAGCTTCTCCGCCTCGCCCTGCGGCAGCCCCGCACGGGCCTCCAGCCGCACGGCCTCCATGTTGCCGGTGGTCAGGTCCGTGGCCTTGACGGACAGGATGGCCTCGCTGGACAGCTCGAAGACGACCTCCAGCGGCACGTCTCCGCGCGCGGCGACGTGGAGGCGCTTCAGCACCACCTCGCCCAGCTTGTAGTTCTCGTCCTGGAACTCGCTCTCGCCCTGGTACACGGGGATGCGCGCTTCCTGCTGGCCGGAGCTGCCCGGATAGAAGATGTCCCGCGCCACCACCGGCACGCCCGTGTTCTTCGGGATGAGCCGCTTCACGCGCCCGCCCATGACGCCCACGCCCAGGCTCTGGGTGGCGACGTCCAACAGCAGCGCCTGACCGGACTGGCGGATGAGCTCGTCGGCCTGCACCGCGGCGCCCAGCGCGACGGCCTCTTCCGGGTGCACGTCCGTGGAGGGCGCGCGGCCGAAGAAGTCCGCCACCAGCCGCCGCATCAGCGGCACGCGCGTCATGCCGCCCACCAGCAGCACCACGTCCACCGCGTGGGGGTCCATCTTCGCCTCGCGCATCACCGACTCGCAGACATCGAGGCAGCGGCGCGACAGCGGCTCGGACAGCGTTTCGAAGAAGGAGCGCGTCAGCACCGTCTCCAGCTCCGCCATCCGCCTGCCGGGCGCCAGGTGGTCGCCCAATCCGGCGACGTAGATGGACGCCTCTTCCTTCTCGGTGAGCTCGCGCTTGGCCTGCTCCGCGGCCACCTTCAGCCGGCGCAGGCTCTGCGCGTCCTGCGACACCACGTGGCGCAGCTCATCGTCCACCTGCGCCAACAGCCACTGGACGATGCGCTGGTCGAAGTCCTCGCCGCCCAGCTTCGGGTCACCGCCCGTGGCGCGCACCTCGAAGACGCCGGCCTTCACCTCGAGGATGGACACATCGAAGGTGCCACCGCCCAGGTCGAACACCAGCGCGTTGCCCTCGAAGCCGCGCGACAGGCCATATGCCAGCGCCGCGGCGGTGGGCTCGTTCACCAGCCGCACCACGTCCAGCCCGGCGATGTTGGCCGCCTCGCGCGTGGCCTGCCGCTGGTTGTCGTCGAAGTTGGCCGGAACGGTGATGACACACTTGGTGACGGGGCGGCCGAAGTGCGCCTGCGCGTCCAGGGCCAGCTCGCCCAGAATCATCGCGGACACCTGCGTGACGGGCATCACCCGCCCGGCGAGCCGCACGCGCACGTCGCCAGAGGGCCCGGCCACCAGCGGATACGGCACCAGTGCCTTGGCTTCCTGAACCAGCTCCGGCGTGTAGCGGCGCCCCAGGAAACGCTTGGTGGCCCACACCACGGAGTCCGGATGCTCCTCGGCCAGGGATTGTGCCGCGACGCCCACCACGCGCTCGCCAGCTTTGTTCACGCCCAGCGTGGACGGCGTCAACCGGCCACCCGCGCGTGCGGGAATCATGCGCGGGCGTCCGTCTTCAACGGTCGCCACGGCGCTGTTGGTAGTACCCAGGTCGATGCCGATGACGAGGTCATGCATGGGGGGCCGAGAGGACACCACCCTACGGGTGTTCGCGCCAGCTCGCCAAGCCCCCTTCCCTCACCTGCCCGCCGATAAGCGCCGCTTTCCCACGCCACGGCCCGGGCCAGCAAGCGTGCCCCCGGCGACAGGGCGTCACGATGCCAGGGACGTTGCCCGGGAGAAATCCCCGTGCTAAGGGCGCGACCGCCATGGTGAACGTGTCGATCGCCCGCCGCTACGCCCGCGCCCTCCTCGATGTCGCTTCGGAGGCGGGCCGCACTGACGCCGTCGCCGAGCAGCTCACCGCCTTCGCCGACGTCATCGCGAAGAACGCCGAGCTGACGGATGTGCTCGTCAACCCCGCCTACACCCGCGAGCAGCGCCTGCGGGTGGTGGAGTCGGTGATGAAGGCCATCCCCGGCGGCGTGGAGCCCACGCTGGCCAATACCCTCCGCCTGCTGGTGGACCGCAACCGCCTGGGCTACCTGGCGGACATCGCCCGCCTCTTCCGCGACATGGCGGATGCCCGTGCCGGCCGCGTCCGGGGCCACGTCACCAGCGCCGCGCCGCTTCCGGCCGACGCCCTTGCCCAGCTCCAGCAGACCCTGCAGCAGCTGACCCAGCGCAACGTCCTTCTGGAGACGCGCGTGGACCCCAGCCTGTTGGGTGGTGTCGCCGCCCAGGTGGGCAGCATCCTCTACGATGGCAGCATCCGGACCCAGCTCGAAGAGATGCGCCGCGAACTGAAGCAGCGCTGAAGCCCGCCCGCTCGCCGGGCAACCAACGTTCCAGGTCGTCTTTATCACCCCGCAGTCCAGGGCTAACCGGTATTCCCAGCGGACCCTGACAGCGGTATACTCCCAGGTGGTGCGGGACAGCCCCGTGCCGCCTGGACGACCTGACCATGCCGCAGTCCCTACTCCACCGGTATTCCGAAGGTCCGTCCACGTTGGCGGCGCCGGAGGAGGCTCGGCCCTTTCTTGGGGCCCTCCTGCGCGCGGCGGGTTGTGGGGTGGCCCTGCTGGACCGGGACCTGCGTCCGGTGTGGGTGAACGCCACGCTGGCGGCGCTGTCTGGCCTGGAGCCGCGCGCGCACGTGGGCCGTCCTCTGACGGAGCTGTGGCCGCAGGTGGCGCAGGCACTGTCACCGCTGCTGGCCCGGGCACTCTCCGGAGAGGACGTCACGGATGCCCCTGTGCGGGGCGTGCTGGCCCCCGCCGTGGGTGAGCGGCACCTGCGGGTGGGCCTGTCCCCGGCGCTGCAGGGCGGCGCGCTGGCGGGGGTGGCGTTGTGGGTGCGCGACGAGACGGAGCGCTTCCTGGAGGAGCAGCGGCTGCGCGCGCGGGAGTCCCACATGCGCAGCCTGGCGGACGTGGCCTGTGACGGGCACTTCCTGCATGACAACGGCATCGTGATGGACGCCAACCGCGCGATGTCGCAGCTGCTGGGCTACGCGTCACCCTCAGAGATGATCGGCCGGCACCTGGCGGACTACGTCGCCCCGGAGTTCCGCTCGCAGGTGGGGCTGGTGCTCAGCCGCGGGCTGGAGACCCCCTATGAGGTGGTCGTCCTCCGCCGGGATGGCCAGCGGCTGCCCCTGGAGGTGCTGGGGCGCTACGTGACGTGGGAAGGCCGGCAGGTGCGGTTGGCCGCCGTCTGGGACATCAGCAGCCGCAAGGCCGCGGAGGAGCTCTCCGCGAACACCGAGCAGTTCCGACACCAGATGCTGGGTGCGGTGGACGCGGAGCTGCGAGCGCCCCTGCAATCGCTGCAGGAAGGCACGCGCTCCCTGCAGCGGCTGGACGGGCTGGAGGAACCGCAGCGCACCCTGGTGAGCCAGGTGGCCCGGTCCGCCCGGCGCATGGAGCGGATGCTCCAGGAGTTGATGGACTTCACCCGCACGCGGCTGGCGGGCGGACTGGCCCTGCGGCCAGAGCCCGCGGTGCTGGACGCGGTGGCGGCGCGCGTCGTGGAGGAGCGCCGCCGTGAGCATCCCCGGCGAACCCTCCACCTGGAGACGGAAGGCGACCTGCGCGGCCACTGGGACACCCACCGGCTGGCGCAGCTGGCCGACAACCTGCTGGGCAGCGTGCTCCATCAAGGGGGCGAGGATTCGCCGGTCACCTTGCGCGTGGTGGGCGCTGTGGGCGGCGTCACGCTGTGTGTGAAGAGCCCTGGACTCACGGTGGCGGCGGAGGAGCACTCCTCCCTCTTCGAGCCCTTTCGCAAGGAGCGCGGCGCCACGCCAGAGGGCCTGGGCCTGGGGCTCTATCTCGCGCGGCAGATCGCCGTGGCCCACGGCGGGAAGCTGGCGGTGGAGTCCTGCTCCGGGGGCGGCGTGAGCTTCACCGCCTGGCTGCCCCGCGAGGGGCCGGGGCACTGAAGGACTCCGCGACTGGCGCCACCTCAACGGCGGCTGATGCACCAGAGTAGCCGGGCGCGATTTTGACCCACTTCTGGAGCGCCTTCGCGCGGCCGCCTGTCCCACTCCTGAACGGGCGTCCTCTGCCACCCCGTGGCGGGTGGCGCGGACCGCATTGCAGCGGGTGGGTGTGCGTGGTAAGGGGCCCCGACTTCAAGGTTTCGGCGGCCTGCTCCACGTCGGCCGCCCCTGCGCAAGGACGCATACGCTCATGGAAATCCGCGCCGACGAGATCAGCAGAATCATCCGGGAGCAGATCAAGGACTACGGGAAGAAGGTCACCGTCGCGGAGACGGGTACCGTGCTGTCCGTCGGTGACGGTATCGCGCGCATCTACGGCCTCGAGGGCGCGCTCGCCGGTGAGCTCGTGGAGTTCGCCAACGGCGTGCAGGGCCTCGTCCTCAACCTGGAAGAAGACAACGTCGGCGTCGCCATCATGGGTGACTTCCAGGCCATCCGCGAGGGTGACACGGTCAAGCGCACCCAGCAGATCGCCTCCGTTCCGGTGGGCAAGGAGCTGCTCGGCCGCGTGGTGGACCCGCTCGGCAAGCCGCTGGACGGCAAGGGCCCCATCGCCGCCACGGAGACGCGCCGCCTGGAAGTGAAGGCGCCCGGCATCGTGTCCCGCAAGAGCGTGCACGAGCCCCTGCAGACGGGCATCAAGGCGCTGGACGCGCTGGTGCCGGTGGGTCGTGGTCAGCGCGAGCTCATCATCGGTGACCGCCAGACGGGCAAGACGGCCGTCGCCATCGACACCATCATCAACCAGAAGGGCCTGAACGTTTACTGCATCTACGTGGCCATCGGCCAGAAGCAGTCGACGGTGGCGCAGGTGGTGGAGAAGCTGACCCGCTTCGGCGCCATGGAGTACACCACGGTGGTGGCGTCCAACGCCTCCGACCCGGCTCCCATGCAGTTCTTCGCGCCGTACGCCGGCGTGGCCATGGGCGAGTACTTCCGCGACAACAAGATGCACGCGCTCATCGTGTACGACGACCTGTCCAAGCAGGCCGTGGCGTACCGCCAGCTGTCGCTGCTGCTCCGCCGTCCGCCGGGACGCGAGGCCTACCCCGGCGACGTGTTCTACGTGCACAGCCGCCTGCTGGAGCGCGCCGCCAAGCTGTCCGACGAGGAGGGCGCCGGTTCGCTCACCGCGCTCCCCATCATCGAGACGCAGGCCGGTGACGTGTCGGCGTACATCCCGACGAACGTCATCTCCATCACCGACGGGCAGATCTTCCTCGAGACGGACCTCTTCTTCGCCGGCGTCCGCCCGGCCATCAACGTGGGCCTCTCCGTGTCCCGCGTCGGTTCGGCCGCGCAGATCAAGGCCATGAAGCAGGTCGCCGGCACCATGAAGCTGGAGCTCGCGCAGTACCGCGAGCTGGCCGCCTTCGCCCAGTTCGGCTCCGACCTGGACAAGGCCACCCAGGAGACGCTGGCGCGCGGCGCCCGCATGGTGGAGCTGCTCAAGCAGGGCCAGTACGAGCCCATGCCCGTCGAGAAGCAGGTCATGCAGATCTACGCCGCCACCAACCGCGACGACCCCAAGAAGCGCGGCTGGATTCGCGACATCCCGGTGGCCGACGTGGTGCGCTGGATGAGTGAGTTCCTGGAGTTCGCCGACGGCAAGCACCCGAACGTCGCCAAGGACCTGGCGTCGAAGCGCGAGCTGACCGCCGACATCAAGACGGCGCTGAGCAAGGCCATCACCGAGTTCAACGAGGTCTTCCAGCCGACGCCGGGCGCCAAGGTCTAACGCCCTCGCCGGTTGTGACCCACGAGCCCCGCGCTCCCTTCACCGGGAGGCGGGGCTTCGTGCTTGCGGGCCCGGCCTTCAGCGAAGGCGGGGCAGCACGCCGTGCAGGCTGCGGTCCACGCCGCCGCGCGCGCCCAGCAGCTCCATGGCCTTCAGCTCGTAGGGCAGCACGTTGTCGCGGGCCACCAACTGCACGTGCGCGCCCAGCGCGGCGGGCAGCGCCAGGTCCAGCTCGTAGATGTCACCAGCCACCAGCGTCTCTTCCGGCGTGGTGCCCGTGGTCTCCCAGACGCGCTTGAGGGCCTCGAAGTACCGGCCCCGGCGCAGGTAGACGGGGCGGCGCAGCACGCCGTCCAGCGTCTGCGTCTCCGGCACCGCGGCGAAGCGGGCGTCCGTCGCGTCCGGCGGGTCCAGGAGGAACTTGCGCGCGTCCCCGGACACCGTCAGCTTCTCGCGCCCCTTGGGCGCCAGCTGGTCCAGCTTCTTCTCCACCAGGTCGGTGTGCGCGTTGGTCACCACCGTCACCGGCAGGCCCGTGGCCACCAGCGCCTCCAGCACCTCCTTCGCCTCCGGCTTGAAGGCGGTGGCCGAGTGCGCGTAGGCCTCGCGGTAGAGCTTCTGCACCACGTCGGAGCGGCGGGCCTCGTCCTGGCCCTGCCCGAAGCGCTGCATGAGGCGGTGGGCCGCGCAGGTGGCCGTCAGGTACGGATCCGCCGTGGCGGGCGCCACCACCCGGCCGCCCAAATCCCACCCCAGCGCGTCCGCGCCCGCGCGCAACGCGGCGACCTCCTCCTCCCACGCGGCCTCCAAATCCTCGCCCAGCGCCGCCGCCAATCCCTGCCGGAAATGCCGGAGGAAGGGCGCGCTCTCCGCCGCCACGTCCGTGAAGGTTCCGTCGAAGTCCAGCACCACGCACGCAATCGCCATCAGACCACCGGCTCCCGAAGTTGAAGAAAGGGGCCGGATGACGCCTCACCCACGGGCCTCGAATCAAGCCCGCCCGCATCAACATGCGGCCGGGCGGCCACCGCCCCCCGGGAGCATCACCCCGCGGACGTTCCCCCAACACCCCGGGTTGTCATCCGGCCCCGGAACGGCCCAACGTACAGCCCAGGCCACACCCGTGGCCTGTCGCCCATGTCCGAGCCCCTTTTGCCCTGTTCCCGTGAGAACGCCGCGGCCTCGGCGCGGGCGCGGGAATTCCTCGCCGAGGCCAGCCGCCTTCTCGCGGAATCCCTGGACTGGGAGCGCACCCTCACTTCGGTCGTCCAGCTCACCGTGCGCGAGTGGGCGGACGTGGCCCTGCTGGACGTGCTGGCCGCCGACGGCGGCATGCTCCCTGGCGCGCACGCCGCCCGGGAGCCGTCATGGCAGCAGCGGCTGGAGCAGGAACGGCCCTGTCCACCGGCCTGGGATTCGCGAACGGACGGGGGCTCACTGCGCGTGGCCGGCCCGGCGCCGGAATGGCTCGCGGCGTATGCGGGCCTGCTGGACGCGGGAGCATCGCCAGGTCTCGCGTCCCGCTCCCTGCTGGTACTGCCGCTGAGGAAGGAGGCGCGGCCGCTTGGCCTGCTCACCCTCGCCTTCACGGGCGACACGGTGCCGGCCGTGGAGGTGGCGGAGGACTTCGCCCACCGCGCGGCGCTCGCGCTGGCGAACGCGCTTCAGTACCGGGAGGCGCAGGCGCGGCTCGCGGACCTCCAGGCCTTCATGAATGCCTCGCCCGTGGGCATGTCCCTCTTCGATGGGGATTTGCTCTGCCTGCGCACCAACCCCGCGCAGGCCGCCTTCAACCGCCTGCCGCAGGCCGCACACGTGGGCCGCACTCCGTCGGAGCTGATGGGACCCCGCGCCGCACCGGTGGAGGCGGTGATGCGGGAGGTGATGCACACCGGCGCGCCCGTGGTGGACCAGTTGCTGACGGACGTACACGCCGGGGAGCGGCGCTACTTCCGCATCACCTACTTCCCAGTGTGTGACGGGGAGGCGCCGGTGGGTGTGGGCACCACGGTGTCGGAGGTGACGGCGCAGAAGGTGGAGGAGGAGCGGCTGCGTTTCCTCGCCGAGGCCACCTCGCGGCTGTCCCACTCCCTGGACTGGCGCACCACGCTGCGCACCGCGGCGCAGCTGCTCGTGGGCGGGAAGCTGGCGGACTACTGCACCGTGGACGTGCTCGCCGATGACGGCCAGGGCCTGGAGCGCGTGGAGGCCCTGGCGAGTGACGCGGCCACCCAGCGACTCATGAAGGAGGCGCTGCGCTACCCACCGCCGCCCGGCTCGCGCTCGCCCATCCGCCGCGTGCTGGAGACGGGCCGCCCGGTGCTCGCCGCGCAGGTGGACCCGGCCTGGCTGGACGCCCTCGCCCTGTCGCCCGAGCACCGGCGGCTGATGGAGGCACTGGGCGGCCAGTCGGTGATGTTCGTCCCGCTGGTGGCGCGCGGCCGTACGCTGGGGGTGCTCAGCGTCGTCTCGCAGGACCCGCACCGGCGCTACCAGGACCGGGACCTGGACTTCCTGGAGGACCTGGCGTCCCGCACGGCGCTCGCGGTGGACAATGCCTGGCTGTACCGCGAGGCCTCGCGGGCGGTGGCCGCGCGCGACGAATTCGTCGCCATTGCCACCCACGAGCTGCGCACGCCGCTGTCCGCGCTCCAGCTCCAGCTCGCCTCGCTGTGGCGCGCGCTGGACAAAGACGTACCGGGCCCTCCGGAGCGGCAGAAGCTGGGTCTGGCCAGCGCGCAACGGCAGGCGGAGCGGCTGTCCCTCCTGGTGACGCACCTGTTCGAGGTGGCGTGCATCAGCACCGGCCGCCTGACGCTGGAGCGCGAGGACGTGGACCTGTCCGCGCTGGTGCACCGGTTGGTGACGCGCATGGAGGACGCGCTGGTGGCGGCCGGCTGCGCGCCGGTGCTGCACGCCAGCGCGCCCGTGTTCGCCCATGTGGACCGCCTCCGGTTGGAGCAGGTGCTGATGAACCTGCTGTCCAACGCGATGAAGTACGCCCCGGGCCAGCCAGTGGAGCTGTCCGTGGACGTGGACGGCGCCGCCGCCCTCATCGCCGTGCGCGACTGGGGGCCGGGCATCCCCACAGGCGCGGACGCCCGCATCTTCGAGCGCTTCGAGCGCGCCACCGGCGAGCATGCCCGCGCCAGCCTGGGCCTGGGCCTCTACATCTCCCGCCAGATTGCCCGCGCCCACGGCGGCGAGCTGACGGTGGAAGCGCCTCCCCTGGGCCCCGGCGCGCGCTTCGTGTTGCGCCTGCCCATGCCCCAGGTGCCGCAGGCTCCCACGTCCTCCCCTTGAAGCCTACCCCGCCCAAGCCGCTAACCTCGCGGGCATGGAAGCGATGCAGCGAAACGAGTCGGCGCCCCCGCGCCGGGCGTGGCTGCCCTGGGGCCTGCTGGTGAGCGCGGTGCTGCTCGCCACGACAGGGGCCTGGGCGGGTTCGCGCTCCATCTCCGCCCTGGTGGAACGCAACGACGCGCTGACACGCGAGGCGGCCGAGTCCGAGGCCCGCGTGGCCGAGCTCCAGGCCCTGCGCGAGGCCATGTCGCGCCGGCTGCGCACGCTGGAGCAGCAGCACCACGCTGCCTATGCCGCCGCGGTGACGGCCACCGCCGCGTGCACCACGGCGCTCCAGCCGCCGCCCGCGCCGGGCAAGCCCGAACCCCGGCGCCTGGCCAAGGCCAAGAAGCAGGGCCGGCGCTGACGGCGCGTGGCCTCCAGGTCCACACCCCCTGAGAGGGTGTGGCTCCCCAGGCAACAGGGCCCACCGCCAACCCCGCGAAACCGCGGGCCTGAGTGCCCGGCCCGCTACGTGCTACCGCCGGAGCCACCGAGTCCCTTTTCGCTCCGAGGTCCACGCTCCATGTCGCCCTTCGCGCTTCGCCCCTCCTCGCGCTCCCTGCGGGCCGCGCTCCTGTTCCTGACCGCGCTGCTGCTTCCCCAGGCCCCGGCCCAGGCGGAGCCCGGCATCCGCATCCTGAACTCGCTCCGCGCCGAGGAGCTGGCCTTCAACGCGCTCACCAGCAACCGGGCCGCGCTGGACGCCCTCACCGAGATGCCGCTGCACTCGAAGACGTTCGTCTTCGACGGCCGGCTCAAGCACGCGCTGGAGCACCCACCTGCCCGGAACGTGATGGCGTACCTCACCGAGTGCGCGCTGCCGCCCGGCGCCGCCGTGGAGTGGACCAGCCGCGCCGGCGATACGTACACCTTCAAGGGCGAGGTGGGGCTGTGCCCCGAGTGGGCAAAGGACAAGCCGAGCCAGGCCTGCCTGGGCTACGTGACGGCCTGTCTCCTGGCGCGCAACAACGCCTTCGGCCGCCGCGTGATGGTGTCCATGCGCGGCGAGGACCCGAGCGAGCCCCGGCGCTTCAATCCCTCGGGAGACCGTCAGGAGTGGAGCCCCATGTTCCTGCCCTGCGCGTCGGGTGAGGCGGGCCTCCATGCCGAGTGCGGCTGGCTGGGGGAGAACGTGGGCACCTGCACCCCGGGCGACAAGGTGACGGTGGCCGCGGGCGCGCCCCACCCGGCCACGTGCACGGGCCAGCTGGGCCGCATCTTCGGAGACCGGGTGCTGCGCGTGTGCGAGGACCCGCGGGGCTGCGCCTGGGAGGACCGTCTGGCGGACACGCTCGGCAACCCCTGCGGCGGAATCGAGCCCAGCGTCGAGTTCAAGTGCCCCGCGAGCGGCCGCTACAGCGTCATGTCCGCGCCCTACAGCCGCGCCGCGATTCCGGGCTCGTGGGTGGCCCCGGTGGCCACCTCCGGCACCTACCCGGCCGAGCCCTTCGGCGCGTACACGTTCCGGGAGGGCTCCTTCTACGGGAACATGTTCGACTCGCGCGGCCTGACGGTGGAGGTCGTCCTCAATCAGGACAACTTCCAGCCCAGGCTCGTCAACCTGCGCTTCAAGGGCGTGGTCCACGATAACGTCCACGCCTGCCACGGCCGGGACTGGGTGGACGGCGACAGCCACCTGCGCTCGCGCATCTGCGCCAACGCCGACATCGGCGGCGAGCGCATCGCCGGATGCATGGCCTACGCGGCGGGCCCCTGCGAACCGGGCAGCTACAACCCCCGCCCCGCCCGCTGCAAGGTGAACGACGGCACCGCGGTGTGGGGGGACGGCGACTTCGAGGGTTGCATGGACGAAGCCGGCTTCCAGCACCCCGAGCCCATCACCGTGTACCTGCGCTCGCCCTGCGAGGTGATTTCCCCCAAGACGCAGACCACCTGTGGGGTGACGTGTGACTACTCCGAGTTCCCTCCCAAGTGCTCGGACACGTGCAAGCTCAAGAAGTCCCCGGGCCAGTGCCTCCAGACGGACGCGTGCCTGAACAACCCCAAAAACTGCCCGGCGCCACCGCAACAGTGAGGCGGATTGAATAAAGCAGGCCGCCAGGCGTCCAGGTCTCCGGCGGCCGCATCCCCGGCCCATCTTCAGGAGCTGCCCCGTGTTCCCAATCCGGACCCTGCTGTGTGCCCTTCTCGCGCTCGCGCTGGGCCTGGGTCCCACGGCGGCGGAGGCCCGCTTCGGCAAGCGCTCGCGGCCGTCCCAGAGCGACTCGAACCGGGACAGGGATGACAAGGAGCACGGGGCCTCCGCCATCGGCTCGGACGATGACGACGACGACGACGACGACGCGCCCCGCCGCTCCTCCCGGCGGCGCTCCTCGAGCAACCGGCGGCACGTGAGTGGCGGCTCGAGCACGGTGACGGTGAGCTGGCTCTCCTACCTCTTCATCACCGGCAACCATCGGATGAGCGTGTCGCCAGAGCTGCGCGGGGAGCGCCACGCGGCGGCGCTGTCCTTCCGCGTGGGCATCCAGGGAGGGCCGCTCAACGAAGGGGGCGGCGGCGCCGACCTGTTCCTCGGGCTGGAGGGCCGGCGCTTCGGCGTGGACCTGCGGCTGACGGGCGTGGGCCTGCCCACGGATGACGGGACGAGCGGTTCGGATTCCATCACCCTGACGCAGTCGCACCTCACCTGGGCGCTCATCTCCCACGAGCGTGCCCGCCTGCGCGCGGAGGCCGGTGTCAGCACCGCGCACGCGCCGGACATCACCTTCGTCGGCCCCAGCTTCGGCGCCTCCCTGGAGGCCTGCATCGCCGGCCCCCTGGACCTGGAGGCGCGCCTGCAGGTGACGCCCTTCCCCTACCGGCAGGTGGACGCGAGCGCCGCGCTGGCGTTGAAGCTGGGCGCGGTGGTGCTGCGCGGCGGATACCGGGGCATGGTGCTGGATGACGCCGGCTACGTGGATGGCGTCTCCCACGTCGACACCTTCCACGGCCCCTTCCTGGGCCTGGGCCTCACCTACTGACGTCCGCTGATGTCCTCACGCCCGCGTCAGCGCGCAGCCCGCGCTCACGCGGGCGTCTTCACCACGCCGTCGGCCACCGGGCAGTGCCGCCGCGTCGCCTCCAGCAGCATCTCCAGTCTCACCGGCTTGCGCAGCACCCCCGCCGCGCCTGGCGGCAGCGGCCCGGCCTCCGCCGTCATCACCACCACCCGCGTCCCGGCGAAGCGCTCATCGGACCGCAGCCGCTCGAGCAGACCTCGCCCGTCCACGCGCGGAATCTCCCAGTCGAGCAGCACCAGGCAGGCGGACTCCAACGCCGCGAGCACGCGAAGCGCCTCCACGGCGTTGATGGCCATGGACACCTCGAAGCCCTCGTCGTGCAGCGCTTCCGCCATGGCCCCCCGAACGTCCGGGTCATCCTCCACAATCAGGACCTGCGGCTGCACCACGGGATGAGTCACACCCGGCACCCTAGTCCCTCCTTCGCGCCCAGGCACGAGCGACTTCGCCGCATTCCGCTCTCTGTCAAAGCATGAGCATCTGCCGGGCCCGCGCATGCAGATATTACAGCACGCGAAAGGCCGACGCGGCCCCTCCAGAACCGCGAGCCACACGGCCTCCCGGGCAGGCGCGCGGCGTGAGCTTTCACCGGGTGGCATTCGCAGCGACGGCGAACCGGCGCGGTGTCCTGCGCCGCACAGCATGCGCTGGTGGACGACACCTCGCGCCTGGAGGTCCATGGCCCCTTGGGAGGGAAGGCGATTGAATCCACCCGCCCCCGAAATCCCCACGAGGAGTGGACCTTGCCCGCATCCAAGGCCGTGCTGTGCGCCGCGCTCGCGGTCAGTGTCCTGCTGGGCACCTCTCCCGCGCAGGCGCGCTTCGGCAAGCGAGACACCTCCTCGTCTTCGTCCTCGTCACGGAGCACGTCCCGTCAGGCCTCTCCGTCCCAGGAGTCACGCGGCGCCCGAGCCCATCCCGCGTCCGCCATTGGCCAGTCCCGCGAGGGCGCGCATGGCAACCGCCGCACGCACGCGGCCTCCGCCATTGGCCACGAGCGCACGCCCCGGGGTGACGACGCGCCCCGGCGGCGCGCCGCGCGCGTGCGCCGGCTGCCACCGGGCTCCATCGTCGCGGGGGCCGTCATCGGCGCAACCCGCCCGGGCTTCGCCTCCGTGCGGCCCGCCCAGCGGGTGGTGCGCGAGCCAGAGGACACGGTGCCGCTGCAGGTGCGCATGGGTGTGCAGGGAGACTTGCTGGGCGGCGCCGGAGCCATGGGGCTCTTCATGGCCATGGATGGCCGCCACCTGGGCCTGGACGCGCGCATCACCGGCATGTCGCTGCCCGCGGCGGATGGCTCGGATGCCACCGACCGCATCACCCTGCTGAGCGCGCACGCCTCCGCGGCGCTGTGGGCGGGAGAGCGGGGCCGGCTGCGGCTGGAGGGCGGCGTCGCCAGCGCGCATGCGCCGGACATCCTCTTCGTGGGCCCCAGCTTCGCCGCGTCCGTGGAGGCCTGCATCGGCCCCTCGCCGGTGGACCTCGAGGCCCGCATCCAGGCGGTGCCCTTCCCGCACCGTCAGGTGGATGCCCAGGCCGGCCTGGCCGTGCACGTGGGTTCGCTCCACCTGCGCGGCGGCTGGCGGGCCCTGTACCTCAACGACGCCGGGCACACGACCGGGGAGAAGCAAATCGAACGGCTCACTGGCCCATACCTGGGCCTGGGCCTCACGTTCTGACGCATGGGGTGGTGCTGGCCGGAGCCCCTTCTCTCACGGGCCCCAGCCAGCCAGCTGTCGCGCGCTACTCCTCGGACGCGGCGGCCATGGGCGCCGAACCGCCGCCCAGCTCCGCCACGTTGGACGTCGCAGGCCCGGTGCCACGCTTGGCGCCGCGCCGCTTGGGCGGAGGCGCCAGCCGCGGCTGCGTGCCGAACAGGCGCTCGTACGTCTCCGGCGTGTTGATGTTCACCACCACGCCCGGGTCCTTCACCGGCACGCGGCGCACCTTCATCGTCGCCAGCGCTGGCTCCAGTTGCTGGCCCTCCGCGGCGCGCAGCCGCTCCGCCCCACTCCGTGAGAGCACCAGCGGCCAGCCAGGCGCGCTCTCGAACTCCGGGCGCAGCAGCTCATCCGCGTCTCCCGCCATCTTCAGGAGCGACTTGAGCGTGGACGCGCGCAGCGCCGGCATGTCCACCGGATGCAGCAACACCACGTCCGCGCCCGCCTCCAGCGCGGCGTCCAGCCCCGCTTTTATCGACAGGAGGGGCCCTTCCTGCCACCGCTCCGCTTCCACCAGCTCCATCCCCGGATGCTGCTCACGCACCGCCTCGGAGTCCTTCCCCACCACGCCAAGCACCATGGAACCCGCCTTGCCAAAGGTGGATGCCAGGGACTGGAGGAAGCTCTTGCCTCCCTCGTGCTCGATAAGCGCCTTGGGGTGGCCCATCCGCCGGGCCTCACCCGCAGCGAGGATGATCGCCACTGCCTTCATGCCAGCCTCCTCCGCCCCCATGAATGAACGCCGCAGGCCCGGGGGCCTCCTCTCAAAGGCTGTGGCGTCCGCGTGGGATTGCAGCCCACCCCTGGGTCCCAGCCGTCAGCCAGACGCCAGTCACTCCGGACGGGTGTTCGCTGGGTGAGCATCCGGCCAGGCGCTCCGTCCTCCATCCGTCATCCGAAACGCCGCGCCCTGTCGTGGGGCTCCCCGAGCGGAACCGTGGGCCCCAGCGGCACCACGCGCGTGGGATTCACCGTCGTCTGGCTCCAGTAGTAGTGCAGCTTGATGTGGTCCAGCTGCGTCGTCTCCGTGAAGCCGGGCGTCTGGTAGAGGTCCTTCAGGTACCCCCACAGGTTCGGGGAGTCCTGGATGCGCCGCAGGTTGCACTTGAAGTGGGCGTGGTAAACGAGGTCGAAGCGCACCAGCGTCGTGTAGAGACACACGTCCGCCTCGGTGAGCGTGGCGCCGCACAGGTAGCGCCGCGTGCCCAGCACCTGCTCCCACGTGTCGAGCGCGGAGAACAGCTCGCGGCACGCGTCCTCGTAGGCCCTCTGGCTGGTGGCGAAACCCGCGCGGTACACGCCGTTGTTGATGGACGGGTAGATGGCGTCCAACGTGGCGTCCACCTGCGCGCGCAGGTGCGGCGGCGCCAGTTGCACGGACGCGTCCCCGTACGCGTCGAACTCCGTGTCCAGCATGCGCAAGAGCTCGCGCGATTCGTTGTTGACCACCGTCTCCCGCTGCCGGTCCCAGAGCACCGGCACCGTGACGCGGCCCGTGTAGTCCGCGCGGGCCTTCACGTAGAGCTCCCGCAGGAACTCGAAGCCGTAGAAGGGCTCCGGGTCGGAGCCGGGGTAGCCCTGGAAGGTCCACCCGTCATCGCCCATGCGCGGGTCCACCACCGTCAGGCCGATGGCGCCCTCCAGCTTCTTCAGCTTGCGGATGATGGCCAGCCGGCTGGCCCACGGGCACGCATAGGAGAGGTAGAGGTGGTAGCGCCCCGGCTCGGCGGGAAGGCCGCTGGAGCCATCCGCCGTCACGCGCTCGCGGAACACCGTGGGCGGGCGCTCGAAGCGCCCCTCCGCGTCGGGCGCGTACCAGCCCGTGTGCCACCTGCCCTCAATCAACTGCCCCATGGCGGATGCCTCCCCTCGCTCAACGTGGCCATCCTCGCCGCCAGGTGCACCACCTCCAGCGGGGGTTTCCGCTCCCAGGCCGTGTCCTCCGGACGCGGCGTGCGAAGCGGAGGGCGCCCTTCTGACACCGCTGCAACCTTGCACCGCCAGACACCTGCGCACACCGGGGCGCCTTGAGGCGCACCCTGGACGTCTGGCTACGGTGGCCCCCGTTCCACTCGGGAGGTCGCGACATGACGGAGTCCACGCAGCACGGCCAGGCACAGCACGGACGGCCCTGGGTGCCCTGGCTGGTGACGGCGTTGGTGGTGCTGATGTCGGGCGGCGTGATGTACCTGGCGCACCGCGGGACGAGCCAGGCCGAGGCGCTGGCGGAGCAGTCCCGCCAGTCGGCCGTGGACGCCGCCACGCGGGCGCGGGACGCGGAGGCCGCGCGGCTGCAGTTGGAGCAGAAGCTGGCGGCGCTGGAAGCCGAGCGCGCCCAGCTCGCCACGGAGAAGGAGCAGCTCAGCTCGGAGAAGGAGCAGCTCAGCCAGACGGTGCAGGAGCAGGAGGCGGAGCTGGCGAAGCTGAAGGCCACCTACGACGACCTGCAGGACAAGATGAAGGCGGAGATCGCCGAGGGCGCCATCCGCCTGTCCCACGCCGAGGGCCGCATCCAGGTGGACCTGGTGGACAAGGTGCTGTTCGACTCCGGCGACGCGAGCATCAGCGCGCGCGGCCAGGAAGTGCTGACGCGGCTGGGCAGCGTGCTGGCCAAGGTGGAGGACAAGTCCATCCAGGTGTCGGGCCACACGGATGACTCGCCACCGTCGCAGAAGCTGCAGAGCACCTTCCCGTCCAACTGGGAGCTGTCCGTGGCGCGCGCGGTGAACGTGGTGCGCTTCCTCCAGGACACCGGCGGCGTGCCCGCGCGCCGGCTGGTGGCGGCGGGCTACGGGCAGATGCGGCCGGTATCCACCAACGCGACCCCGTTGGGGCGCGCGCGCAACCGGCGCATCGAGGTGCTCCTCATGCCGGACCTGCCCTCCAAGCGCACGCCGGCCGCGGCCGTCCAGCGCGTCGTCGCGGGCGGCACCGCGCCCAAGGCCCAGGCGAAGCCCGCGCGCGGGGCGAAGTAGCGCCGCGGGCCGCGACTGGCGCTACTGCTTCTTCACCGACTCCAGCAGCTTGCGGAAGGACTTCTCCGAAGCGGCCACCGTCTTCTCCGGGCCCGTCAGCTTGAAGAAGACGGCGCCTTGGGCGCCCTCGACGATGGCGCCCAGCAGCCGGAAGCCGGGCTTGGGCGTGGAGGGGCCCATCATCGGCCCGCCGCCCGTGTACGTGCCCTTCACGTCCACCGTCGTCAACGGCATGCCGTTGAGCTTCTCTGACTTCGTCTTCGCCTTGTCCTGCGGGATGGGCTTGCCGTCCGCCGTCTGGAACTGGCCCACCCAGCGCTTCACGTTGGCGTCCACCGCGCCGCCCTGGCCCTGGCCGAAGTAGAAGACGGCCAGCTCCGCGCCCTCCGTGTCCCCCTTGGTCGCGGGAATCTTGTACGTCGCCGCGCGCATCGGCCGGGCCCCCTGCACCGCCCAGTCCGCGGGCGCCGTCCACGTCAGGCCCCCCGCGTCCTCCGCATGCGCCACCACCGCAACGGCCACCACCAGCACACCCAATAGTCGGTTCATGCGCGGCAGCGTAACCGCCTGGGGCCCACTGCGCAGCGTGTCAACGACCACCCGTCTCACCACCCCGCACGCGCCATCACAAGTGACACGACGCGTCAAGTCCCTCGTCTTCCTGCCAACCCATGGACGTGGTACGCCACAGACGTTTCCAGTCCAGTCATCCCAACCCAGGACTTGGAGGGGGTTGTACCCATGAGAAAGGTGTTGTTCCTCGGGGCCTTTGCCCTGGGCGCCTCGGCCTGTACTCCCGATATCGCCCAGGATCCGCCGCGGAGCCCCGAAGACTCCGTCGTCGCGGAGTTTGATCCAACCGGGTCTCCACCCGTCGTCCCGTCGCCCAACGACCTGGCCATCGTCAACGGTCTGGTCAATGCGCCCATCAATCCGCAGGCACCGGCGGCGGAGCAGGAGTTCACGCGCGACTACGTGAACACGCTCAACGGCTTCCCGACCACGGTCACCGCGACCACCCGCATCCGGGGCCTGGAGGCGGGAACGGTCAACACGAACACGGTGAAGATCATCGACGTGTACGCGGGTACGCCGCTGGCGAAGCCGGCGACGCCCAGCTACATCGGGTACAACGAGGAGACCAACCTCGTCACCATCATCCCCCCGCTGCCCGGGGGCTGGCCCAAGGGTGGCCGCTACGCCGTGGCCATCATTGGCGGTGAGAACGGCGTGAAGACGACGGCCGGCAAGCCGGTCATCCCGTCCGCCACGTGGGCCTTCGCCAGCTCCACCGAGTCGCTGGTCACCTGCGACGACCTGCAGGCGCCCAACTGCCAGACGGCCACCGAGCTCATCCCCTCCACGGTGACGGAGCCCGCCGCCCGCCTGGCGGACCAGACGGCCAGCGCCCTGCGGCTGGAGCAGCTGCGCCGCGGCTACGCGCCCATCCTGAAACTGGTGTCCGAGCAGTTCAGCGTGAAGCACGAGGACATCGTCCTCCTGTGGACCTTCTCCATCATGGACCACCCGGAGGCCACCTTCGATCCGGGCAACGGCGTCGTCCCCTTCCCCAATGACCTGCTGCGCAACCCCGAAACCGGGCAGCTGGCCCTGCCGGTGCCCCCCGAGGCCGGCCCCGCGCAGAGCCTCATCAGGGGCCTCAATACCCTGGACGGCTGGTCCACCACCGCGCCCATCGTGTCGGAGAACGGCGCGAGACGCGGCCCCATCGACACGGGTTCCCTGCTGGACGCGAACACCGTGCGCATGAAGATCGGCTTCACGCCGGACGACGAGACGGAGCAGAAGACCACGCTGCGCTTCGTCAAGCTGACCAACCACACCTCGGGCACCAACCCCCAGGTGAAGGTGTGCTTCAACTGCGAGCCCGTCGTGGAGGGCCTGACGCCGGCGCCGAACTCGCCGCAGCAGCTCCAGATTGTCCCGGAGGTGCCGCTGGATGAGGCCACCCAGTACGGCGTGGTGATGCTGCGCGGCATGAAGGACACGCTGGGCCGCACCGTGGCGCCCACCGCCGCGCAGGCGCTGATGCGCATGGCCAACCCGCTGGTGGACGCCAACGGCAAGAGCCAGGTGGCCGCCGTTCCTGACACGCTCGCCCGGGACCTGGAGCCGGTGCGTCTGGGCATGAAGCGGCTGTTCGACGGCCTGGAGGCTGCGGGCATCCCGCGCAAGGACATCAACCTGGCGTGGGCCTTCACCACCCAGAGCACCCGCTCCATCCTCGAGCGGCTGAACGCCATCCCCTCGCAGGCGAACATCCCGGCCGACCCCGTCTACCTGCTCGACCAGACGGCCACCATCAAGGGCACGATGAGCGCCCTGACGCTGGAGAACAACGCGGTGGGCCGCGTCTTCATCGGCGCGTACCACTCGCCCTTCCTCCTGGATGACGCGCAGGGCACGCTCAACCGCGCCACGCCGCGCATCGACCGCGTCCCGTTCATGCTCTTCACGCCCGCGGGCGAGGTGCCCGCGGACGGCTACCCGGTGGTCATCTACGGCCATGGGCTGACGGGCAACCGCACCAACATCATGACGGTGGCCAACAACTTCAACGCGGCGGGCTACGCCGTGGCGGCCATCGACACCGTGTTCCACGGTGAGCGCGCCAGCTGCGCTGGCATCAGCGAGGACGCCCCGGTCATCATCGACGAGAACCGCGATGGCACGCCCGAGTACGTCTTCACCACGCCGGACGAGGCCTGCGACGACGGCGACACCTGCGACGTGACGGCGGGCAGCGCCACCTTCGGCCGCTGCGTGTCGAACAACCCGCCCGCGTGCAACGTGGCGCCGGGCGCCTCGCCGCACGGTGACGTGTTCTGCTCCAGCCAGGGCCTGGGCCGCTGCGTGGCCGCGCCTGGCAGCGCCACCGGCACCTGCGAGGGCGGCGACTTCGCCCGTCCGGGTCCCAACCAGCCGCCGTACGTCTCCGGCGCGGGCTTCCTGAACCTGGTCAACCTGTTCGCCACCCGCGACAACTTCCGCCACCACGTGGTGGACTTCGCCCAGTTGGTGCGCGCGCTGGACACCGACAGCCTCAACGCCCGCCTGACGGGCGCGGGCGCCGGTACGCTGAACACCAGCCAGTTCCACTACGTGGGCCAGAGCCTGGGCGGCATCCAGGGCGTCCTGTCCGCCTCCGTGTCTCCTGTCGTGGGCCGCACGGCGCTCAACACGGTGGGCGGTGACCTGGTGGACATCCTCCTGACGGCCACGGACCCGGCGTTCGTGCGGTACCGCTCGGGCTTCTTCCAAACCCTGGAAGGCATCGGCCGCGCCCCGGGCACGCCGGAGTTCTACGAGTTCATCACCCTGGCGCGCACCATCCTGGACCCGGCCTCGCCCCGCAACTACGGCAAGTACCTGGAGAACGCGCCGTCCGCGCCCGCCAACCGCGATGCGTTCATCCAGTACATCGAGGGTGACATGGTCATCCCCAACGCGGTGACCGAGGGCCTCATCAACGCGGCCAACCACCCGCTGGTCAACGCCTCCACGCCCCGCACGGTGCAGACGTACCTGGCGAAGGACGGGATGGGCCTGCCGGCGGACGTGCGTCACGCGTTCTTCGGCATCGTGGACCCGTCACTGGACCCCAGCTCGGGGACCAGTCAGTTCCTCCGGTCCGTGCGCAACACCGCGCAGAACCAGGTCATCCAGTTCCTGAACACGGGCGTCGCGTCGCCCACCCCGTAACGACCTCCAGAGAGAGAACGAACCAACATGAAGAAGACACTCTCCCTCATCACGTTGCTCGCCGCCGGGACGACCCAGGCCGCGGGCTTCCAGGTCAACACCCAGAGCGCCCGCTCCTCGGGCATGGCCAACGCGGCGGCGGCGTGGCTGGATGACTCGTCCGCCATCTACTCCAACGCGGCCAACATCCTGGGCGTGGAGAAGCTGGACATCACCGCGGGCGTCACCGGCATCCTCCCCAGCCTGCAGTTCACCCCCACGGGTGGCTCGGTGCAGGGGCAGAAGACGACGCTGTCTCCGCCGCCGCACGTGTTCGCCGTGTACAAAATCACGGACTCGCTGGCGGCCGGCGTGGGCTTCTACACGCCGTTCGGCGCGAGCAGCCGGTGGAAAGACGACTTCGTGGGCCGCTTCCGCGCCCAGGAGTCCGGGCTGTCCATCTACAACATCAACCCCACGGTGGCGTACCAGGTGCACGACCGCTTCCGCGTGGGCGCGGGCCTGAACATCACCCGCGGCACGCTGGAGATTAAGCGCGCGCTGGGATTCGTCACCAGCGAAGGCCAGGTGCACCTGGGCGGCGCGGGCTGGGGCCTCGGCTTCAACGCCGGTGTCCAGGCCGTGGTGGTCCCCAAGCTCGTGACGTTGGGCGTGCAGTACCGCAGCCCCATCAGCATGACGTTCAAGGGCGACGCGGACTTCCGGGACGTGCCGCCGGCCTTCCAGGGCCGTCTGCCGGACACCCGCGTGGAGGGTGACGTCAAGCTGCCGCAGTCGGTGGTGGCGGGCATCGCCGTCACGCCGCTGGACCGCCTGACGATTGCGTTCGACGCCAACTGGGTGGGCTGGTCCAGCTTCCCGGAGCTCGCCATCGAGTTCCCGGACAACCCGGCCATCAACAACCCGCTGCCGAAGAACTGGCGCTCGACGTGGAACTTCCACCTGGGCGGTGAGTACGGCATCACCGACGCGCTGCAGGTGCGCGCCGGCGTGCTGCTGGACCCGGCGCCCAGCCCGGATGACACGCTGACGCCGGACCTGCCGGACGCGGACCGCTTCGGCGTGTCGGCGGGCGTGGGCTACAGCTTCGGCGCCGTGCGCGTCGACGCGGCCTACCAGTTCGTCAACCTGTCCGACAAGAACAGCACCGCGCCGGGCATGACGGGTACCTACAATGGCACGGCCCAGGTGTTCGGCCTGACGCTCGGCTACTCCATGTAGTCTTCCGGCACCGTCCGGACCTCACCGCGCCCGGGTCTCCTCACGGAGGCCCGGGCGTTGTGTTTCCAGCGCCAGCCCTTCGCTTCAGACGCGCAGGTCTCCGTCGTGCAACACCCGCCCGGAGGCCAGCGCCTGCGCCGTGCGCTGGAGCCGCTCCGTGCCCATGCGCATCAACTGGCCCTTGAGGCCCGGCTGGCTGAGCAGGTGCTTCTGGAAGGCGTCGCGCTCCAGCCGCAGCACCACGCCCGCCACGTCCGCGCGCACCGTGGCGGACACCGGCTTGTCCAGCAGCAGGGAGATTTCACCGAAGACGTCGCCCTCGCGCAGCGCGGACAGCGCCACGCGCCGTCCATGAGGCTGCTCCAACCACGGCGTGCAGCGCCCACGCAGCAGCACGTAGAAGGCGTCTCCCGGCTGGCCCTGCGTCATCAGCGCCTCGCCCGCGGCGAAGGAGCGCAGCTCGAAGTCGCGCGACACCGCGGCCTTCTGCGCGGGCGACAGCTGATTGAAGAGCGGGTTGCTGCGCAGCAGGTTCTCCACCATCCGCCGCCGGTAGAAGGCGTCCACCACCGCCGTCACGTCCGGGTGCCGCGCCGCCACCGCTTCCATGTGCTGGCGCGTGAGCTCCAACAGCACCGCGCGCTCGGTGGCCACCACGGTGGCCAGCCGGGGCCCCTCGGAGATGAGCGCCAGCTCCCCGAAGAAGTCCCCGGGCGTCACGGTGCCCACGCTCCGCCGTTGGCCGTCCTCCAGCGCGCGCACCACGTCCGCGAGGCCCTCCACCAGGGCGAACATGGAGGCGCCCGGCGTCCCCTCCTCCACCACCGTCTGTCCCGGAAAGAAGGCGCGCACCTGGAGCACCTCGAGCAGCGCGACGAAGGTCTCCCGGCTCACCTGCGAGAGGATGGGCAGCCCGGTGGCACCCTCCACCGCGACCTGCGCCCGGCTGGCATCCACGGGCACCGCTGTCCCCGGCGGCAGGGCGAAGCGCTCCGCCAGCACGCGCGCGGTCCGCACCAGCGCGGCGTGGGACGCGCCCAGCCGGGGCAGGGCCACGCACGCGGCCACCGCGCGCAGGGGCTGGCCCGCCTTCGTCCAGGCCAGCGCGGCCTCCTGGTACGCGGCGGCGGCGTCCGCGGGACGGCTGAGCCACTCCAGCAACTCCGCCATCTTCTGACGCACCTCCGCGTCGTCCGGCGCGTCCTTCACCACACCCTGGTACTCCGCCAGGGCCTCCTCCAGCTTTCCCTCGCTGGCGAGCTGGACGGCCCGCTGCCTGTCCGCGCCGTGCACGTGCGCCATGGCCGTCTCCCCTGCTACGCGCTGAGCGCGCGCACGCGCTCCGCGAGCTTTTCCGTGAAGAGGCGGAGGATGCGCAGCGCGGCCGCCTCGTGCGTGTCCAGGTAGTGCTGGAAGTCCACGCGCGTCACCCGCAGCGCCCGCACGTCCGTGCGCGCGCACACCTGCGCGGACGTGTCTCCGTCCAGGATGAGGGAGACTTCGCCGATGAAGGCCCCAGGCCCCAGCGTGTTGAGCAACCGGGCGCCGGGCTCCGGACCGACGAGCACGTCCACCGTCCCCTCCAGCAGCACCAGCAGCCCCGAGCCGGGCGCGCCCTTCTCCAGCACCGTGGCCCCTTGCGCGAACTGCACCGGCCGCGCCAACTGGTAGAGGTCCTTCATGTCCACCAGGGACAGCTCGCCGAAGAGGGGAATGGCCTTGAGGTATTCATAGCCGTCCGGCGGAGGAGGCGGCGCGCGGGCGGGCTCCACCGACGGGCCACCATTCAGGTTCAGGTGACGCAGCAGCCGCGTGTGCTCCGCCTGGAGCGCGATGTCCCCCCGAAGCTCCGGCTCCTGGAGCGCATCCGCCAGCAGCACCAGCGCCCGCCACGAATCCCCCTGCGCATCCAGCAGTGCGCTCATCCGCAGCACCGCCTCACGCCGCGCCACCGCGATGTCCGGGGACACGGCACGCAGGGACTCCAGCTCCGCGTGCGGGTTGCCCAGCTCGCGGTACACCGCAGCGGCCTCCATGGGACGGCGCAGCCGGGTGAGACAACGGGCCATGGCCTCGCGTGCTTGCAGCGACTCGTACAGCGACAGCGCCCGCTCCAGCGCGCCGCCGCGCTCGAAGGCCGCCGCCGCCCGGGCCGGTTCACCCGCGCGCAGCCACGCCTCCGCGGCCAGGAGCAGCGCGCCCGCCTGCTCATGGAGTTGTGCGACGTCGGCCGCGGCGCCATCCACCTCCAGCACCCGCGCGGCACCAGCGAAGTCACGCGCCCGCCGCAGCACCGACACCAGCGTGGCGCGAGCGGACGCGGACACGCGCGAGGACTCCTCCAGCACGACGCCCCGCTGCGACGCCGCCAGGGCCTCGTAGGTGCGGACAGCCACGTCCACCGTCCCCTGCGCCACCGCCTCCCAGAAGGGCCGCGTGCCCGTGCTGGCGGGCAGCTCGTCACCGTGCCCCGACTCCACCGTGGAACGCGCCATGCCGTGAACTCCCCCAGGCACCCCTGGGCCCACCCCCTGGGCTCTCCACGTGCCGGACTGAGCGCCGTGCGTAGCAGACCCCATGCAGGGAGGCGAGCGTCCTCGCGAGGCGCCAGGCCAGGCTCAGTCCACCTTCGTGGGGAACGGGTTTCGCTCGGCGAAGCCGAGCTGGTGCCAGTACGGGTAGGTGGGCGTCACCGCGCTGGCCGCGTCGAGCCGGGCCACCTGGTCAGGGGAGAGGTTCCACCCCACCGCGCCCAGGTTCTGCCGGAGCTGCTCCTCGTTGCGCGCGCCGATGACGATGGTGGACACGGAGGGGCGCTGGAGCAGCCAGTTGATGGCGACCTGAGGCACCGTCTTCCCCGTCTCCGCGGCGACGGCATCGAGCGCGTCCACCACGCGGAAGAGGTACTCCTCGGAGAGAGGCGGCGCCCCCTGGGCATTGAGCGAGGACTGCATGCGGGAGCCTTCGGGCCGGGGCTGTCCCCGGCGAATCTTCCCCGTCAGCCGCGCCCAGCCCAGCGGGCTCCACACCACGGTGCCCACCTTCTGGTCCAGGGCGAGGGGCATCAGCTCCCACTCGAACTCCCGGCTCACCAGCGAGTAGTAGGCCTGGTGCGCCACGTGCCGCGCGAGGCCGTACTTCTCCGAGGTGGCGAGCGACTTCATCAGGTGCCAGCCGGAGAAGTTCGACGCGCCGATGTAGCGAATCTTCCCGGCGCGCACGAGGTCGTCGAGCGCCCGCAGCGCCTCCTCGACGGGCGTGAGCGCGTCGAAGGCGTGCAACTGGTAGAGGTCGATGTAGTCGGTGCCCAGCCGCTTCAGGCTGGCCTCCACCGCGCGGGTGATGTGGAAGCGCGAGGAGCCCACGTCGTTCGGCCCTTCGCCCGAGCGGAAGGTGCCCTTGGTGGAGAGGATGACCTTCTCCCGGCGGCCGGCGATGGCCTTGCCGAGAATCTCCTCCGCCAGGCCGCTCGAGTAGTTGTCCGCGCTGTCGAACATGTTCAGCCCGGCCTCCAGGCTGATGTCCACCAGGCGCGTGGCCTCCCCGACCCCGCTGCTGCCCCACACCTTGAAGAAGTCCCCCTGGCCTCCAAAGGTTCCCGTCCCGAGCGTCAACACTGGAACCTTGAAGCCAGAGCCGCCGAGCTGCCGATATTCCATTCCCATAGAGGGGCCTCCAGGTAACGGGCGAGCCCCAGACGCTCAATCGGAATGCGCATCCCGGGGCGCGATTCCTCCCGGTATGTTCCAACGCGGTGAACGTTAACGTGGGGGCCGGCACGTTCTCCCGGAGTCCATTGGAATGAAGTCGCGCATCACGGTTGCCTGGAGCACCGTCGCGTCCCTCCTGGCCTTGCTGCCTGGAATGGCGGCGCATGCCCACGCGGGCCTCCCGGAGACGTCCAACGTCACTCTCCGACGAGGCCACCCCCAGGACTTCTTCTCCGGGACGACGTTCGGCGCGGTCATCTCCCGCGACAGCGGAAAGACGTGGCGATGGGTGTGTCCGGATGCCATGGGGTATGGCGGATGGCGCCCGGAGGCCTACCTGTGGCGGGAAACCGGCGACATCCTCGCCGCCACTGGCAGCGCGCTGCTGCACTCCCCGGACGCGGGCTGTTCCTGGCGCACGCACCCCTTCTTCAAGTCGACCTGGGTGACGGGGCTGGCGGCCCACCCCACCGATGACCGCGTCTTCCATGCCGTCACCGGACGGCCCGGCATCGCCAATGGCGTGTACCGCTCAGACGACGGCGGAGAGACGTGGACCGCCACGCCGCTGCTGCGCACGGGGCTGGAGCTGAACGCGGTCCGCGTGTCCCCGGTGGACCCCCGCCGCCTCTACGTGTCGGGCGTCTCCAACAACCAGATGGTGGTGCTGCGCAGCGACGACGCGGGCGACACCTGGCAGGAGTTCCCCCATGCGCTCCCGGAGCTGCTGCGGCCCTACGCGCTGACGGTGGTGGCGGTGGACCCCGTCGCCGTGGACGTGGTGTGGGTGCGCGTGTCCGCCCAGGGCTACACGCACCTGCTGCGCAGCGAGGACGGAGGCCGCACGCTGACGCAGGTGACGGTGCTGGATGACACGTTCATCAACATGGACCTGTCCTCCGACGGCGGCACCGCCTGGGTGGGCACCCTCAACTACTTCTTCATGGGCGCCAGCACCGGCCCGCTGGAGAAGCAGCCCCTGCCCACCGGCAACGCGTGCGTGCTGCGCGACGGCGAGACGCTCTACGGCTGCGGCTCCACCTGGCTGCACGACTGGGCCCTGGCGCGCAGCACGGACCAGGGCCGCACCTGGGAGCACATCTTCGCGCTGTACGAAATCCAGGGCACGCAGCTGTGCCCGCGCGGAACCCCTGTGCGGGACCTCTGCCCTGCCCGCTGGCCGCAGCTCGCGGAGCAACTGGGCGCTCCGCTCTACCCGGATGGTGGCGTGGAGGAACCGCCGCCGCCGGATGCGGGCACGCCCGACGCGGGGACCCCGGACGCGGGCGCGGCCGACGCGGGGCAACAGCCGCCCGAGCAGCGCCCACCCGAGCCGAAGTCCGGTGGCTGCGCCGCCGCCGCGGGCCCCGCCCTGCCCCTGCTGTTGCTGCTGTCCTCCCTCCTCCCGAGGCGCCGTGGCCCACGGCGTCCACATCGATAGGCTTCTGATGACACTCCCGATTCGAAAGTGGCGGTGGGCCCCCTGCGCGGCCGCGCTGCTGGTGCTGGGCACCGCCTGCGACGGCGAGGACGCGCCACGGGACGAAGCGTGCGGCGAACCGCTCTACGGCGGCGATGCCACCGACGAGGCGTGGCGCACCTTCGTCGACGCGCAAGGCCGGCCCACCGACAGCTCCCAGGCGGTGACGCTGGAGTCCCCCGTCCCGGGCCAGACCTATGCGTTGGACGCGGCGCCGCCCACGTGGCGTTGGACGTCTCCGCTGGCCTCCTGGCTTCCGTCCCACGCGCCGCGCACGCCCGCCCGCCCGCGAGAGACGCCCCGCGCCATGATGGCGTGGCTGGGCAACCTGCTGCTGCCGTCCGCCCAGGCGCATCTTCCGCCCGTCACCGGCGACTTCTACTGGGTGCAGGTCACCGTGCCCGGGCGGCGGTGTCCGGTGGAGCTGCTGACGTCGAACATGGAGTGGCAGCTCGACGCGGCGACATGGGACGTGCTGCGTGCCGCCTCGGGTCAGGACCTCCGCGTCCAGGTGACCAGCGCCTACCTGGTCCAGAACCGGTTGCGTGAAGGTCCGTATCGCCTGGAGTCACCACACACCATCCGCATGGAGGATTCACGATGAACCACCGGGCACCGTGGTGGATGCCGGCGCTGGCGCTGCTGATGACCGGCTGTAATGAGAACTCGGCGCGGGTGGTGGGCGTGACGCCGCCGGAAGGGCTGGACTACGCGCACGAGGAGCCCTGGGCGGAAGGAACGTTCATTCCACCGCCGGGCCCCGGCGGACGCATCCTGGTCACCAACAGTCTGGACGACACGCTCAGTCTGGTGGAGCTGAACACCGTGGGCACGCCGGGCTTCCGTGAGCTGGCGCGCGTGCCGGTGGGGCTCAACCCGGTGGAGCTGGAAGGACCGCACCACACCGCCGTGTCGCCCGCGGGGGACTTCTATTACGTCGGCATCTCCAACTACGTGCCAGGAGGTGGCTCGGGGCCGCACGGCGCCCACGGCACGGGCGCGGATGACGGCTACTGCCTGAAGCTGGACGCGCGCAACAACCGGCTCGTGGGCTCGGCGCGTGTGAATCCCAATCCCGGCGACGTCATCATCAGCGCGGATGGGAACACGCTGTACCAGACGCACTTCGACACGCTGAAGATTGCCGAGATGGCACGCCAGGGCCGCCCCGAGTCGGACATGAACGCGAACCTGGCCATCATTGACGCGCGGACCATGACCCGGAAGGCCATGGTGGAGGTGTGCCCCGCGCCTCACGCGGTGCGCCTGTCCGCGGACGAGCGCACGGCCTATATCGCCTGCTGGTCGGACGAGGTGGCCATCGTCGACCTCGCGGAGGCGGACACGCCGGTGACGCGGGTGAAGGTGGCGGCGGGCTCGGGCGGCGCGGTGGCGCCCCGGCACCAGCCCTACGCGCTGACCCAGTCCCCCACCACGGGTGAGGTCTGGGTCAGCTCCATGGCCAGCCGGCAGGTGCACGTGCTCAATCCCCAGACGCGCACCATGATACCCGAGCGCGCCGTGCCGCTGCGCGGGCCGCCGATGTTCGGCGCCTTCACCGCGGACGGGCGCACGCTATACATGCCCTACCAGTTGGTGGACGCGCTGGCCGTCATCGACCCGGAGACGGGCACCGTGCTGCGCGAGGTGCAGCTGGCGGACGCCGGCTGTCTCAACGTGCATCAAGTCACGCTGACACCCGACGAGCGCATAGGCCTGGTCGTCTGCGAAGGCGACCACGTGGGGCCGGGCACGCTGCACGCGGTGGACCTGACGGAAGGCACGGTGATGGGCACGGTGGAGGTGGGCATCTTCCCGGACTCGGTGAGCATCCTGCGGGGGCAGCCATGAAGCGCGCGGCCTGGGGTGTGGTGGCACTGGCCCTGGTGCTGACCGGCTGCGACGACGGCGGCGATGGCCGCGTGCCGGCGGCGGAGTACGGCGAGGTGCTGTTCAACGACTCGCGGCTGTCGGAGAGCGGCTTCAACAGCTTCTCGTGCGCGACGTGCCACGCGACGACGCCCACTGCACCCACGGGGCGGATGGACTCCGGCTACACGCTGTATGACTCTGCGTTCCGGGAGAGCTGGTGGGGCGGCTTCGAGACGCGCCTGCTGGACGCGGTGAACTTCTGCTACGTGAACTTCATGCGGGGCGTGACGCCGCTGCCGAAGGACTCGCCGCAGAGCCGGGCGTTGTACGAGTACCTGGTGAGCATCAGCCCGAGCCCGTCCGCGCCGGCCCGTCCCTTCACGGTGGTGAAGGACATCGTCGAAGTCACGCGCGGTGACGTGACGCGTGGACAGCAGGTCTACATGGAGGCCTGCCAGAGCTGCCACGGCGCGCCCCACACCGGCGCGGGCCGGCTGACCGAGCTGGCGTCGATTCTACCGGAGGTGACGAACGACTACGACGAGCTGTTCCCCGGCGTGCCCAAGTCACTGGTCGTCATCGAGAAGGTGCGGCACGGCCAGTTCTTCGGTGTCGGGGGCAACATGCCGCTCTACAGCCTGGAGACCCTGTCTGACGAGGACCTGGGCGCATTGCTCGCATTCCTGGCTTTGTGACGAGGCATGCGTGTTCCGGTGGAGCCCACGGGCCACCGGACATAACCTCGCCGCGAACACACACGTGGGAGCGAGCATGGGGTTCTGGGGCAGGCTTTTCGGGAGGAAGACACCAACGGCCGCCGAGGTTCCTCCCGGCCCCTCCAAGGAATGGGCGGTGGAGCCGCGCGAGGCACTGATGCGGCAGGTGGAGGCCCTGCTGCGCGCCGACCCGGCGGTGGAGAAGGTGGAGCGGCGCACGCAGGACTACGGGCTCGACATCACCCGCGCCGGAAGTGACGGCACCTTCTTCCTGGACAACCTCTACGCGGACACGCGCGAGCTGCCGCCCGACCAGCGCGTCCAGCTCATCCAGCGCTACCTGCGCGCGCTGTGGCAGGAGTCGCCGGATTCGCTCCACTGGGAGCAGGCCCGCGAGTTGCTCCTGCCCGTGCTGCGCGCGTCCACCTTCGGAATGTCGTTGCAGAAGCAGGCAGAGGCGGACCGGGAGATGGTGGGGCGGCGGACGCTGCCTTTCCTGCGCGAGCTGCTGGTGATGGACCTGCCGGAGTCCGCCATGTTCGTCCAGCGCCGGCACCTGGAGACCTGGGGCGTGACCGAGGAAGAAGCCTTCACTGCGGCCCACGCGAACCTGGCCCGGCTTCCGGACGAAGGCGTGGAGCTCTACGACGAGGAGCATGGCCCGCTGTGGACGGTGGAGACGCGCGACACCTACGAGACGTCCCGGCTGCTGCGCCCGGGGTTCCTCGCGTCCTTCGCCGGGCGCGTGGAAGGTCGGCCCATCGCCATCCTCCCGGAGCGCTCCACGCTGCTCATCGGTGGAGACGCGCGCCCGGAGCTGGTGGCGCGTCTGAGCGAGAGCGCCGAGCGGGAGTACGCGGCCGCGTCCCGGTGCCTGACGCCCGCCCTGTACACGGTGGACGACGCGGGACGCGTGGTGCCCTATGTGCACCCCGGGCAGGACGTGCTGGCGAACCGGGTGCGGCTGGCCCACGTCCGCCTGGCGCTGGCGGAGTACAGCGCACAGAAGGAGGAGCTCGACGAGCTCCATGAGGCACAGGAGGTCGACCTGTTCGTCGCCAGCTACAGCGCGACGGCGCGCAAGCGAGACGAGTTCCCCATCTCCTGGTGTGTCTGGGCGCATGACGTGGACGCCCTGCTGCCGGAGGCGGACATGGTCGCCGTGTCTCCCGCGGCGGAGGGCAAGGATTTCTTCACCGTTCCGTGGCAGGAAGTGCAGCGCATCGCAGGCAGTTGTTTCACGCGGGTGCCGGAGCTGTGGCCGCCGCGCTACCGCACCACGGAGAAGCCGTCCCCGGAAATGGTGGAGCAACTTCGCGCCGCGCAGGTCTCCTTCGAGGACTTCCAGTCGCCCTGAGTCGGGAGGACAGCACGATGCTCGCTTGCGTGGACGTGGACTACCGCCCCGAACTCACCGTGGCCGCGTGCGTGCTGTTCCGAAACTGGGCGGATGCGAACGAGGCCTCGCACCTGGTGGAGCATGGGCCCGCCGCCGAACCCTACGAGCCCGGGCAGTTCTACCGCCGTGAGCTGCCGCACCTGCTCCGGGTGCTGGCACGGGTGGAGGTGCCACTGGAGGCCATCATCGTGGATGGCTATGTGTGGCTCGGCGAGGACCGGCCCGGGTTGGGGGCGCACCTGTACGAAGCGCTCAACCGGGAGGTACCCGTCATTGGAGTGGCGAAGACGGCCTATGTCACCACGGGGCCCTCTGTGCCCGTGCTGAGGGGGAAGAGCCTGCGGCCGCTGTTCGTCGGAGCGGCGGGCATGGACGCGGCCACGGCGGCGGAGCACATCCGGCGAATGCATGGGGCATCTCGCACGCCCACGATGCTGAACCGGGTGGACCGGCTCTGCCGCATGTCCTGAGCGGGGCGGCGGCGAAGCTAAACCCCCGACATTTCCGAACAGCGACCTCCTCCTCTTCGCCCGGGGAGCGACCATCCTCCTGGAATCCTCGCGCCGGGAGGCTTACCTTTGACGGCGGATGGCCTCGCACCCGACCTCACAGCTGGGCTTGTTCGACACGGCGGCGCCCGAGCGCGCGGACGTGGAGACGGAGCCGCGCGCGAGCACCGGGGTGCAGAGCCGGCTCCCCGCACGGGAGGAAGCACTCCCGCTGGCCGCGGACCTCGCGCGACGGTTGTCTTCGATTCTCGGCGTGCCGGTGCATCTGCGGCTCACGGACAACCGGGCCACGCTGGTGAGCTTCCGCCGGGGAGAAGAAGGCCTGCGACTGCGCGTGCATCACCTCTTCCTGGGAGCACCGGACGCGGTGGTGCAAGCCATGGCGGCGTATGCGGGCCGAGCGGATGCGCAGGCGGGCGAGGCGCTAGAGGCCTACGCGCACGAGCACAACGAGCGGGTCCGCCGGGAGCGGCGGCCGGGGAAGCCTCTGCGCACTCGGGGCCGCTGCTTCGACTTGCAAGCCGTCTTCGCCCGGCTCAACGCGAGTTGGTTCGATAGCCGGGTGCAAGTGGACGTGGGGTGGGCGCGCAAGCCGGCCGGCACGAAGCGGCGCAGCATCCACGTGGGCGGCTACGACGCGCGGTTGAGGGAGATTCGAATCCATCCAGCGCTGGACCGGCCGCATGTGCCCGCGTTCGTGGTGGACTACCTCGTCTTCCACGCGATGTTGCACGCGGACCTCGACGACGGCACGAGCAACGAGGGGCGCTGTGCGCCGGAGCACACGCCGGCCTTCCGCGAGCGCGAAGCCTTGTTCCCGCTGCGTGACACAGCCCAGCGCTGGCTGGGTGACAACCACGCGTCCCTGCTGCGCGGCCGATAGCGAGGAGGTGGCTCGCGCGGGCCACGCGACTTCTGCACGGAGAGAATGACCCACGTGGCCGTATCCACGGCGTAGACAATGGGAACGTCCGACAGGGGCGGTCCTTCCATGTCGCGGCAGGCGCCCGGCCGGGCTGAGAAGCTGACGAAGACCACGGCCTTCGCCCCAGGAACAGCTGTCACGTCGTAAGACTGGCGCTGGGAGGCACACGCCTCCGTGGGAGTAGCGCCTCGACGCGGCTGTGCGCCCAGCGGGAGAAAGTCCTCCATGGCGAACGCGACGGCAGCGGCAATCGCTCCTGGCAAGACGTGCTGCCCATCGGTGGGAAGCACAACGGGAAATCGGTAGCGAGCCGCTTCTTCGGGCGGCACCTTCGCGGGCCGAGGCGCCCGCGACAACACACAGCCCGAAAGCAACACCAAGCAGGGCGGAACGAATAGCCAATATTCAATCTGCGACCCTATGAACCTTGACCGCATTCCCATACACATATGACGCCCATCGATAGCGCAGGTTTGTCCCCGCGTGACACAGCCCAGCGCTGAATGGGCGACAGGCTGACGCCCCCGCGCGCCGGGACAGTAGCGGCCGTGGGCCATACCGATGCATGCTCGGGGGGATGCGCTACTTCAGCGTGGAAGAAGCCAACCGGCTGGTGCCGCTGTTGACGCGCACCTTCGAACGGGTCCGCCCGTGGGTGGAGCGTGCCCAGCAGCTCGCAGATGAGCTGGGCGCCGCGCCCATCCCCAGCGCCCCGAGCCTGGCCTCCCTGCGCGACGAGCGCGACACCCTCCTCGAGCGCATCCGCGGCGAGCTCCTCCAGCTCCAGGAGATGGGCCTCGAAATCAAGGGCGCGGACGGCCTCGTGGACTTCCGCGCCCATCGGGGCGGTGAGCAAGTCTATCTGTGCTGGCGCTTCGGAGACCCCGCCGTCTCCCACTGGCACGCCCTACTCGACGGCTTCTCGGGACGGCGCCCCATCGAAAGCCCGGACGACTTCGCCCCCACGTACCTCAGCTAGCCGCCCCGCCGCCGAAGCTCTTCTGCAACAGCGACATCTTGTTCCGCGCCGACAACAGCTGCTGACGCAGTGAGTCCGCCTGCCGGGCCACGTCGAGGAACGCCTGTTCCTCCGCGGCCTGCGCCAGCGAATGGGCCTCGTCCGCGACCAGGGACATCCGCTCCTGGAGCGCCTGGAAGGTCCCCGCCAGCGCGGCGTTCTCCTCCGGCGCCTTCGCCGCCTGCCGCTGCTGCGCGAACTGCTGCATCTGCACGTTCAGCTCGCCCGCGTTCTGTCCCAACGCGCCGTAACGCACGAGCAGGTCCTTGAAGACCTCGGTGCGCCGCTGGAGTTCCTGCGCACGCAGGTGGATGGCCTCGGCCTGCGCCTGCTGCCGATCTCTCACCTTCGAGATGGCCCCCACCAGCGCCGTCACCCGTCCCCGGAGCTGCTCGTCCAAATCCGCCAGCCCCTGCAGCATCGCCGACGCGCGCTCCAGATGCTTCTCGGATTGAAGTGGCGCCTTCTCGAGCTGTTCGGCCTGGGACTCGAAGCGCGCCAACTCCACGTCGAGTGCCCGGGCGGCCGCCACCAGTTCGGAGTCCTGAAGCTTGTCACGCTTGCTCATCGTGGGCAGGACCATGACATTTCCCAAGAGAAGGCGCCGCACCCAAGCAGGCGCCCCAGGCCGCCTGCTGGCCCGGCCGCCCGGCAACCCCTGGCCGTGAGGCTCGATGCGCCCACAGTGTGCTCGCCAGCGGCGTCCGTCATCCCCAACTTCCGGACATCTGACGTCACGAGGTGCATACATGCCCATGGGTTTCTCACGCTCCGTGCTCGTTACCGGCGCCACTGGCCAACAGGGCGGTGCCGTCGCACGGAAGCTCTTGCAGCGCGGCCACCGCGTCACCGCCTTCATCCACCACCCGGACTCTCCCGCCGCCCGGGAGCTCGAGTCGCTCGGCGCCGAGCTGGTCGTCGGGGACTACGACGACCTGGACTCCATCGCCCAAGCGGCCCAGGACATGGACACCATGTTCGCCACCGCCACGCCCTTTGGCCCGGGCGGCGTGCAAGCGGAGGTCCGCCACGGGAAGAACCTGGCGGACGCGGCCCGGCTCGCGCGCGTACAGCACTACGTCTACTCGTCGGTGGCCGGAGCGGACCGCCTGACGGGCATCCCCCACTTCGACAGCAAGCACCGCATCGAGATGCACGTGCGCGGCAGCGGCCTGCCCTACACCATCCTCGGGCCCACCTTCTTCATGGAGAACTTCACCAGCGGCATGTTCGAAGAGGGGCTGAAGGCGGGCGTGCTCGCCATGGGCCTGTCGCCCACGCGCGGCCTGCAGATGGTGGCCCTGGAGGACCTCGCGGCCTTCTCCGTCCGCGTCATGGAGGAGCCGGAGCGCTTCGAGGAACAACGCATCGAGGTGGCCTCCGACGAGGTGACGGGTCAGCAGGCCGCCGGGCTGCTGTCCATGGTGAGCGGTCACCGCATCCACTACGAGCAGCTTCCCCTGGACTACATCCGCGAGCGCAGCGAGGACCTTGCCGCCATGTACGAGTGGCTGGACCGCAAGGGCTACCAGGCGGACGTCCTCACGCTGCGGCACCGCTTCCCGGAGGTCCGCTGGCACACCTTCGAGGACTGGGCGCGCGGACAGGACTGGAGCGCCCTGACTTCTCCCGCGTGGCCCCATGCCGCCGCGGAGCCCGTATCCCCCTGAGCCCCTGAGGAGAATGCCCATGCGAGCCCTCATGCCCACCGCGGCGGCACTGTTCATCCTGACGGGTTGCGCGGCGGAGACCCAGCTGCGCCCCTCGCCGGGCGCCCAGGTCCTCCAGAGCGATGCGAACGCCGCGAAGGCGGCGACGGACGGCATCGTCCTGGTCGCGGACGGCACGGCATGGAAGGGCACACCGAAGAACCTGGAGCTCAGCCTCACGCCCGTCTTCGTTCAATTGGAGAACCGCGGCCAGCGCCCCCTGCGCGTCAAGTACGGCGTCTTCTCGCTCGTGGGCACGCAGTCGCGCTTCCGCTACGCGGCGCTGGCACCGCTGTCGTTGGGGGACACCGTCATCTCGGGACAGGAGGGCACGGGAGGCTCGGGGGCCGCGCTGGGCTTCTCATCGGGCTGGGGCTACGGGCGCTACCGGCCGTTTGGCGGCTTCGGCGTGGGCTCGTACATGGGCCCGTACTACCCAGACCCGTACTACGCCGGCTACCAGTGCCGCGAACCCCTGCCCACGCGGGACATGCTGCAGAAGGCCTTGCCGGAGGGAACGCTCGAGCCCGGTGGCCGCATGTCGGGCTTCCTCTACTTCCAGGGCGTGGGCTCGCGAGAAGGCCAGGTGGTGCTCCAGGCCCGGCTCGTGGACGCGGAGAGCGGCGAGCCGTTGGGCACGCTCGACATCCCCTTCCAGGTCCGCAAGGGCTGAGCCCCAAGGCCCGGCGCGGCGGGCCTCTGCTCAGTGAAGCGTCGGCGAGGTGTCCCGCATGGACACGCGAGGGAAGCCTTCCAACAACGACGCCTCGTCGGACACACCCAGCTCGCGCCGCAGCGTCGGGCCGTCCATGGGCAGGCCAAAGAGCGCCGCCGTGGGCACCCAGTCCAGGGCCGCGGCCACCAGGGGCCCCAGGCCCACGAGCGCCACCGCCGCGCCTCGCGACGTCCCTGTCGCCAGTCCGCCCACCACCATCCCAGCGCCCGTCACGATGCGGAGCCACCGCCCCGGCCGCGACGCCAAGAAACCAACGACCATATGCACCTCCCAGGGGCGAAGATGGCCACGTCCTGGCGGGCGGCCACCCGGGCCAGAGCCCCGCACGGGTGGAACGCCGGGCAGCCAGGCAGGCACCCACGGGCGCCCTGACCGGGCGCCTGCCCGCCGAGCGTCTCACGCGGGCTTCACCGGTGCGGTGCCCCGCCTGTCCGCTGCCAGCTTGCGGGGTGAAAGCCAGCTTTCGCGCACGGGGCTCCACGGACCGCCCTGGGGGAGGCAACCATGTTTAGTCGTTCGGAAATCCACAAGGGGATGAAGGTGCGCGGAAACGACGGGCACGTTCTCGGACGCATCATCGAGATGACAGGGGATGAACTCATCGTGGAGAAGGGCCTCATCCGCCGGCATGACTTCGCGGTGTCCCTGACGGACGTGCGTGAAGTCGTGGGTGGAGAAGTCGTGCTCAACCACGGGCGGGACAGCCTCTTCTCCGCGCCCCGGGAAGTCCCGCCCACGAAGCACTGACGGCTCAGACGCCGCGGCTCGCGTCCGGCGCGCCCTCCGGGGCCGAGGTGACCTCCGGTGCACCGTCGCCGCGCCATCCGGCACGGGCCTCCGCCTCGCGGGCCGCGCGTCGCCCCGCGGCCACGTCCACCCGGGACAGCACCGCCGCGCCCGACACGAAGAAGAAGAGCAGGGACAGCACCGCCTGCCGGCTGGAGCCCGTCAGCTCCACCGTGGCCGCGAACACCAGCGGGCCCGCCACCGCCGTGACTTTCTCGAAGACGCTGAAGAGGCCGAAGAACTCCGCCGCCCTGTCCCGGGGCACCATCTGCGCGAAGAGCGAACGGCTCAAGGCCTGACTGCCGCCCTGCACCATGCCCACCAGCAACGCGAGCGCGAAGAAGTGCACCGGCGTGCGCATGAAGTAGCCCAGGAACGTCACCCCCACGTACACCGACAGGGCGAACATCAGCGCGCGCTTCACCCCCACCCGTCCCGCGGCGCGCCCGAACAGCACCGCGCACGGCACACCCACCACCTGCGTCAGCAGCAACGCACCAATCAGCGCGCCCCGGCCAATGCCCAGCTCCGTCCCGTACAGCGTGGACAAGCGGATGATGGTGCCGATGCCGTCGCTGTAGAGCAGATAGGCCACCAGCAACAGAAAGGCCTGACGGTGCTGGCGCAGCCCGCCCAGCGTGCCCGCCAGCTGCGTGAAGATGCCGCGCAGGGACAGCGGGGGACGTTGGACGGACACGTCCGGTTTTGGTTCGGGGATGCGCCGGAAGAGGGGCACCGAGAAGATGGCCCACCACACCGCCACGGAGGCGAAGGCCACGCGCGACGCGGCCCCCGCGTCCGCCAGTCCGAACCACTGGGGCTTCATCAACAGCACCAGCTGCGCGGCCAGCAGCAGACCGCCGCCCAGATAGCCCAGCGCGTAGCCCGCGGTGGACACACGGTCCAGCTCATCATCCCGGGCGATGTGCCGCAGGAGCGCGTCCGCGAAGACGATGCTGCCCGTCACGCCCACGTTGCCCAGCCCGAAGAGCAGCAGACCCCACTCCCAGTCACCCGGGCCCACCGTGGCCAGCGCCAGCGTGGACACCATGCCCAGGCCCGCGAAGATGCCCAGCATGTGCTTGATGCGTCCGGCCCGGTCGCTCAGCGCGCCCAGCACCGGTGACAGCACCGCCACCACGCTCAGCGCCACCGCGGTGGCGGTGGCGAAGCGGCTGGTGGCCACCTCGCGCGGCAGTCCCTCCGCCGCCACGGAGGCGTAGTAGAGCGGGAACACCACCGTGACGACGGTGGTGATGAAGGCCGAGTTCGCCCAGTCGTACATCGCCCACGCGCGCAGCGCGGGCCGCGTCAGGCCGATGCGACACAGGAGCCCCAGCACCAGACGCCTCATGCGCCGAAGTCCACCCCGCCCACTGCGTCGTCGCCCTGGACCGACTGGTAGACGTGCCAGGCCGCCGCCAGGTCCTGGAAGGGCAGTCCTACCGCCGCGAAGACGGTGACGTCCTCCGCGGACGTGCGCCCGGGCTTCAGGCCGGCCAACACCTCGCCCAGCTCCGCGTGGATGGACTCCTCACCCAGCCCCACCGCGCCCGCGGCGCCGGTGGACACCGCCAGGCCCCGGTGGTCGACGATGAACCGCGACTGACGCAGCAGCTCCGCGGACAGCTCGGCCTTGCCCGGCTCGTCCGCGCCCAGCGCGATGATGTGCGTGCCCGGCCGCACCATGCCGGGGTGCAGGAAGGGGTGACGGCTCCACGTCGCCGTCACGATGATGTCCGCGTCGGAGACGGCCTCCTCCATGGACTCCGCCATCCGCACCGGCAGGTTCAACTCCTGGTACATGCGCGTGGCGAAGGCGAGCGAGCGCTCCGGCGCCGTGTCGAACACCCGCACGTGCGTCAGCGAGCGCACCAGCCGCAACGACTTGAGCTGCAGCACCGCCTGCCGGCCCGCGCCAATGAGCGCCACCCGGCTCGCGTCCGGCCGCGCCAGCACGTCCGCCGACAGCGCGCCCACCACGCCCGTGCGCACCGCAGTCAGGTGGCCGGCGTCCATCACCGCCATCACCTCGCCGGTAGCGACGTCGTGCAGGTGCACCACGCCTCGAATCGCCGGCGACTGGCCGGGGAACTTCGCGTGCACCTTCACGGAGTAGGCGGGGATGGAGGGCAGGCTGCCAGGGAACAGCACCAGGGCGGTGCCCTCGGCGTGGAGGGGGGCCCGGGCGCGCTGCGGTGCCACGGTGCGTGCCAGGGCGTCGGTGCGGAAGGCCTCGCGCATGTCCTCCAGCAAGAGAGGAGCCTGCAGGTTGCGGGAGACGTCGGAGCGGGTCAGCAGGAGCGTGCGCATCTTACAGACACCCTAACCGAGCCCGTGCGGGCCCACAGCTCCACAGCGCATGGACACGGTGGCAAGCGCCCGAAGTTGGACGTCCGAGCGGACGGTGCGCCGCAGTGCCGCCCGTGGTGGCGTCCACCGGGCCCGCCTCCAGCGACGGTGGGACGAGGCACGCAGGCGCCATCGTCCCCAGAATGGAGGTGAACGGCGGGGTGGGCGGCCCCAGGGCCTCGGGAGGCCAGTGATGCTGGAGACAGAGTCACGCACAGCGGGCGACAAGGAGGCCTCCGGGGCTCGGACGCTCAAGGCGGCGGAGTTCCTGCGCGCCCACCAGGAGGAGGTGCTGGAGGACTGGCAGCGGGCCATGCGAGCGTTTCACGTGGGACACGCGGCGCAGCCTTCGTGGCTGCTGGACCACATGCCCCAGTTGCTCAACATGCTCGCGGACCTCATCGACCACGGCCCGGACGAAATCCTCACCACGGTGCCGGACGAGCACGCGATGTCCCGGCTGGACGCCGGCTTCGACCTGGGCCAGGTGGCGTCCGAGTACGCGCTCCTGCGCAAGTGCATCCTCCACAGGATGGAAGCCGAAGCGGCCTACCCCGCGCCGGGCGAGTTGGAGCGGATGGAGGACGCGCTGGACCGGATTGTCACCCGGACGGTGACGTCCTTCTCCCAGGGGCGGCAGCGCATCCTCCAGGCCCTGGACCGGATGACGCAGGCCGCGCTGGACAGCCCTTCCATGGCCAGCCTCCCCTCGCGGCTGCTCACCGTCCTGGTGGAGTCTGCGCTCTCGGTCGACTCGGCGGCGTTCGTGCTGGTGGAAGGCGACGCGCTGGTGGTGCGCGCCGCGGTGGGCCTGGGCGCGGACGAGGCGCTCGGCGTGTCGCTGGAGCGGGAGGAAGGATTCGTGGGCGAGGTGCTCCGCCAGCGTCAGCCCCTGACGCTGCGCTCAGCGTCCACGGACCCTCGCGTGACACTGCCCACGCTGAAGCAGGAAGGGCTGCGCGCCGTGTACGGCGTGCCCCTGCTGGATGGCGACCAACTCCTGGGCATGGCGTACATGTGCTCGCGCACCGCCTTCGTCTTCTCCGAACCGGACGCCCTCTTGTTCCGGACCATGGCGCAGCGAGCCACCGCGCACCTGGTGCAGGCCCGGCTCCGGGCCCGCGAGCGCCAGGCCCACGCGGACGCCCAGCGCTCGCTGGCGCAACTGGACGCGCTGCTGGCCTCCACACCTCTGGGCATCGCCCAGTTGGACCGGGAGTTGCGCTTCGTGCGCATCAACCAGGCCATGGCGGACATCGACGGCCACTCGCCGGAAGCCCACCTGGGCCGCCGCTTCCAGGAGATGGCCCCCGTGACGGCCGTGGCCACGTTCGAGCCCATGTTCCGCCGCATGATTGAGACAGGTGAACCCGTGGACGCCGTCGAGTTCACCATCCCTGGAGATGCCCGGACCTTCCAGGCCAGCGTCCACCCGGTCCGCACGCCCGACCAAGGGGTGCTGGGCTTGAGCTGCACGGTGGTGGATGTCTCCCACCACAAGCGGGCGGAGGCCGTACTCCAGCGGGCGGTGGACTTCCGGGAACAACTCATGGCGGTGTTGGGACACGACCTGCGCAACCCACTCAACGCCATCAACGCCTCGGCCTTCCAGCTCACGCGGTCCGAGGACCTGACTCCACCCGAGCGTCGCGCCGTGGACCGCATCCGCAAGGCCACCGCGCGCATGGGGCGCATGATTACGGACATCCTCGACTTCGCCCGCACCCGCCTGGGCGGGGGGCTTCCCGTGGCCCGCCAGCCCATGGACTTCGTGGAGGTATGCCAGGCGACGCTGGAGGAGCTCCGGGTCAGCGCCCCGGAGCGCTCGCTGGTGTTCGAGGCGCACGGAGACACCCGGGGGAACTGGGACCCGGACCGGGTATCGCAGGTGCTGGGCAATCTGGTGGCCAACGCCCTCCAGCATGGCCAGGAAGACAGACCGGTGTGTGTCACGGTGCGCGGAGAGGCGCGTGAGGTGGTGCTGGAGGTCCACAACACCGGCGAGCCGATTGCGTCCGAGCTGATGCCGCGCCTGTTCGACCCGTTCAAGAGCATGCCCGCAACCGCGCCACCGCAGGACGTCGCGAGGAAGAAGCGCAGCCTGGGCCTGGGCCTCTACATCGTCAGCCAGATTGTCGGCGCACACGGGGGGCACGTGGAGGTCCGCTCCAACCGAGACCAGGGCACCACCTTCACCGTCCACTGGCCCCGCACCCTCACGACGCTCGGGGGCGCATGAAGCAGCGCGGCAGGCGGGACGGCCTGCCACCCTCTGCCTGCACGCCGGCCCCTTCTGGGGGTGAATCGCGCACGCCGGGCCGCTATGCCTAGGGCATGTTCTTCAATCCGACCAAGAAGCCGAGGATTCCGACCCCGGAGGAAGCACTGCCGGGCCGCTCGGACGTGATGCCCGTCCCGGAGAAGCACGAGGTGCTGGGCACACCCATCAAGGGCCCCGTGCCGGAAGGCCTGGAGGAGGTCTACTTCGGCCTGGGATGTTTCTGGGGCGCGGAGCGGAAGTTCTACCAGACGACTGGCGTGTACAGCACGGCGGTGGGATACGCCGGAGGCCTGACGCCCAACCCCACCTACCGCGAGGTGTGCAGCGGTCTCACCGGACACAACGAGGTCGTCCGCGTCGTCTTCGACCCGAAGAAGGTGTCCTTCGAGCAGCTCCTGCGCGTCTTCTGGGAGAGCCATGACCCGACGCAGGGCATGCGCCAGGGCAACGACGTGGGCACGCAGTACCGCTCCGGCATCTACTTCACCAGCGAAGCCCAGCAGCGCGCCGCCGTGGCGAGCCGTGACGCGTACCAGAAGGCGCTGGCGGCCCGGGGCTTCGACGCCATCACCACCGAGCTGCTCCCCGCTCCGCCCTTCTATTACGCCGAGGACTACCACCAGCAGTACCTGGAGAAGAACCCGGGTGGCTACTGCGGCCTGGGCGGCACCGGCGTGAGCTGCCCGGTGGGCGTGGGCGTCAACGCCTGAAGCCGGACGCCGACGTGCGCGGGCGCGTGTGGGGACTCCATGCGCCCGCCTTTCCGGCATGCAGTCCAATCCCAGACAAAGACATCACAAAAGACGCGTGTGACGGGAGCCGTGGGCCCCAGGTCGCACACCAGTCTTTCTTGACTTGATGCATTATCCGGCCTCTGTTTGACTTTGTTGCAATGCCGAAGGAATAGAATAGACGTCAGAAAGGAAAGGACCGCTCGGACGCCATTCATCGTCGCTGCGTGCTGGTTCACCCCCTCCCCCACTTTCTCCAACGGTCCACTTTTCCCCATGCGTGTGCCGATTTCCCGTGTGCAGGGCGCGCACGGCCCCTGGCTGTCTTTGGCCAGGGCCTGCGCCGTCGTCGCGGTCTGGCTGTTCATGGCGGTGGGAACGCGCGCGGAGGCCCAGTCGGGCACGAACCTCGCGCTCAACCGTCCGGTGGTGACGTCCTCCGCGGAGCCCGGGCTCACCGGCAACTTTGCCGTGGATGGCGACGCCGGGACGCGCTGGGGCAGCAGCTTCGCGGAGGGCCAGTGGCTCTACGTGGACCTGGGCCAGGCGACGGCCATCTCCCGCGTGGTCCTGACATGGGAGACGGCGTACGGCCGGGGCTACCGCGTCCAGGTCTCCAACGACGCGGCGGCGTGGCAGGACGTGCGCGTCGTCACGGACGGCGACGGCGGCGTGGATGACCTCGCGGTGACGGGCAACGGCCGCTACGTCCGCATCCTCGGGACGCAGCGAGGCGCCATCGACTACGGCTATTCCCTCTGGGAGTTCGCCGTGTACGGGGGCTCGCATCCATCGGGCGACCTTGCCCGCGGCCGGCCCGCGACGGCCTCCAGCGTGGAGGCCAACGCCGCGCACCTGGCACCGGCCTACGCGGTGGACGGAGACGCGTCGACGCGCTGGTCCTCCGACGACACCTCCCATGCGCAGTGGATTCGCGTGGACCTGGGCTCCTCGCAGCAACTGGGCAAGGTGGTGCTGGACTGGGAGGGCGCCTACGGGAAGCAGTACGTGATTGAGGGCTCCACCAACGACAGCACCTGGACGGCGCTGGCGCCCACCATCACCGACGGCGCGCCTGGCCGCCGCGACATCACCGTGTCGGGCAGCGCCCGCTACGTGCGCGTGCGCGGCATCGAGCGCGGCACCGGCTACGGCTACTCGCTCTGGGCCTTCGAGGTGTACGTGCCCGGAGGTGGCCCCCAGGAGCCGCCGCCGCAGACCACGCCCCAGACGGTGAAGCTGATGTTCCCCGAACTGGCGTACGCGAAAATCAACGTGTCGCCCGCGCCCCTCAGCGTCACGCCCACGCCCGAGGAGGGCAACACCACGCCGTCGGTGCGCAACCCGCCCGGGCCCTTCACCTACGAGCTGACCTTCCCGCCCAACACCGTGGTGACGATGTCCAAGAATCAGTTCTCACCCACCACGCCGAACACCGACATCCGGCTGGCCGTCACCACGTCCACCGGCACGGTGCTGCGCGGACAGACGGTGTCCGCGCTGGCGGTGCAGGGCGCGGAGTGGCGGGTGGAGATATTCACCCTCACCACCGGCCCGGACGGCCGCGACCGCACCATCATCCCCGACCCCTACCCGAAGCAGCCGCCGCCCGCCGTCACGGGGGCCTTCCGCGTGGTGGCGCCCGCCAACGCGGCGGTCATCACCAACACCCGCCGGCCCACGCTCCAGTGGGCGCCCGTCACCGGCGCCACCGGCTACACGGTGTTCGTCAACCTGAGCCGCGACGACTACGACTGGATGGCGCCCGGCAGCCTGCTGGACCGCTTCACCCAGGTGGGCACCACCACCGCCACCTCCTTCACGCTGCCGCAGGACCTGCCCGACCGCTGGACGTACAAGTGGTACGTCGTGGCCAACCTGGGCGGTGGCGGCACCAGCCGCTCCGACCTGCGCACCTTCAGCGTCTACCTGCCGGTGGTGGAGACGGCGGATGACGGCGTGGCGCTCATCAACGGCCGGCGCGACCTCAACAAGAACGGCGTCATCGACCCGTACGAGGACTGGGGCAACCCCATCACCGTGCGCGTCAACGACTTGATGTCGCGCATGACGCCGCACGAGAAGGCGCTGCAGATGTTCTACGAGGCGAGGACGGTGCCGGAGGCCGGCTTCACCATGGGGCCGCTCAGCCCGGCGGACATCGTGAGCTTCCAGCGCGCCTCCGCGCGTACGCGCCTGGGCATCCCGCACATCGACGCGGGAGACACCATCCACGGCTTCAAGACGAGCTGGCCCACGCAGCCCGCGCTCGCCGCGGCGCGGGACATGGACACCGTCTACGAGCTGGGTGACATGCAGCGCCGCGAGCAGCTCGCGGTGGGCAGCCGCGGCACCCTGTCGCCGCTGGCCGAGGTGGGCACCAAGGTGCTCTACCCGCGCATCCAGGAAGGCGGCGGCGAGGACGCCGACCTGGCTGCGGGCATGACGCGCGCGCTGGTGGCGGGCCTCCAGGGTGGCCCCGAGGTGAACCCCCACTCCCTCTGGGTGACGACCAAGCACTGGCCGGGCCAGGGCGCCGGAGGCGAGGGCGGCATCACCTACGACGGCACCACCATCCACTACCACATGCGTCCGTGGCACGCGGCCATCGAGGCAGGCACCAGCGGCATCATGCCCGGCTACGCGGGCAGCTGGCTGCTCGGGCCGGAGGGATGGGGCGCGGGCGACAACCCGGGCATCCTCAACTACCTGCGGCAGCAGCTGGGCTACACGGGCGTCATCTGCTCGGACTGGCTGCCGTCGGGGGCGTGGTCGCGCTCGGCGATGGCGGGCTCGGACGTCATGGGCGGCGCCAACCCGCAGCAGATGGGCGACTTCGAGAGCGTCGTCACGCCGGCCCGCATCGACGAGGCCGTGCGGAAGATTCTCGATTTGAAGTTCCGCCTGGGCATCTTCGAGGACCCGTACCGCAACGGCCCGGCGGGCACGTCCGAGTGGCACACGGCCGACCACAAGGCCCTGGTTCGCCGCGCGGCGCAGAACGCGATGACGCTGCTGAAGAACGACGGCGCGCTGCCGCTGCGGCTGCCCGCCGGCTCGCGCATCGTGGTGGCCGGCCCCCGCGCGGATGACCCGGCCTGCATGGTGACGTGGCGCTCCGACTTCCACGGGACGGAGTTCGGCGACCTCACCATCTACCAGGCCATCAAGCAGCGCGCGGAGCAGGACGGCATCACCGTCTACAAGGACGTGGCCCCCGCGGGCGTCACCGTCAACGCGGCCATCGTCGTGGCGGGCGAGAGCTACTTCACCCACGGCACCGAGTGGGACAAGGAGAAGCCCTACCTGCCGGGCGACCCGATTGGCCCTCCGCACGAGCCCCAGTGGGGCAACCAGTACGGGCTCATCACCGGCTTCCGGGCGCAGAACATCCCGGTGACGACGGTGATGATTCTGCCGCGGCCCTACATCCTGACCAACGTGGTGCCGCAGACGAATGCGCTGCTGATGGCGTACCGGCCCGGCGACATGGGCGGCGTCGCCGTGGCGGACGTGCTCTTCGGTGACGTGCTGCCGCGAGGCCAACTGCCGTGGCAGCTGCCGCGCTCCCTGGACCAGATTGGCACCGACGTGGAGAACAACCAGCTGGAGCGGTGGGACTTGCCCTTCGACCTGGGCGCCACCGAGGCCCAGCGCGCGGAGATTCGTCAGCGGATTGCACTGGGCCTGCCCATCTCCCCGGTGTACGGCAACCCGCTGTTCCAGTACGGCGCGGGCATCCAGGGCTTCGGGTTGTCGGACGCGACGCCGCCCACGGCCTTCACGCTGCTCACGCCGGCGTCGGGCGCCACCATCACCACGCGGCCCACCTTCACGTGGACGCCCAGCAGCGACCCGCAGACGGGCATCCACCGCTACGAAGTCTACCTGGATGGCAGTCCCTTCCCGGTGGCGACGACGAAGACGCCATCCGCGGCCCTGGCCAACGTGTCCCTGGGCAACGGCGCGCACACCTGGTTCGTGCGGGCGTACAACTGGGCGGGCGGCGTGACGACGTCCGCCACGGCCACCTTCACGCTCAACGACACCGCGCCGCCCGCGGCCTTCACGGCGCTGTCACCGGCGGCCGGTACTTCCGTGCCGGGTGCGTCCACGACGTTCATCTGGGAGCAGACCACGGACGTGGGCGCGGGCGTGGCGCGGTACGTCCTGGTGGTGGACGGGGCGGACCGCACGCCCACGGTGACGCCGCGGGCCTACGTGGGCACGAGCACCAACCTGGCGCTGGGCCGCAACGTGGCGGCCACCTCGTCCGAGTTCGGCAGCCCCAACGACGCGGTGGACGGAAACCTGGAGACGCGCTGGGCCAGCCGCTACGACGTGGCCAGCCCCGACACGGAGTCCCTCACCGTGGACCTGGGCGGCGTGTACTCCATCAAGCGCGTGGTGCTGCGCTGGGAGGCCGCGTTCGGCCGCCGGTACGTGGTGGAGACCTCCATCGACGGCAGCACGGGCTGGCGGACGCTGTACACGGAGGCCAACGGCAACGGCGGGCTGGATGACCTCACCGGCCTGAGCGGCGTCGGGCGCTATGTGCGGATGCGCGGCGTGGAGCGCGCGACCGGCTTCGGCTACTCGCTGTGGGAGTTCGAGGTGTACGGCGTGGGCACGGAGCAGATGTCCGTGACGGGCCTCGCCACGGGCACCCACACGTGGCGGGTGCGCGCCGTGGACGGTGCGGGCAACAGCACGCTGTCCAACGGGCCCATCACCTTCACCAAATAGTCAGGACACACCCAGGGTGGCCATCGTGACTCGGGCGGTGGCCACCCAGCCCTGAGAGGCGTCGCCCCGCGGTCCTAAATGCAAACACATACAATCCGCGCCATTCCAGACACACCTCCACCCGCGCGGAACGATTGCATAGAAAGACACCAGACACTCCAGGCGTCACCCGACACAGCAGGTCCTCTCGCGTCAATTGGCACGCCATCTGCTTCGAGGCCGGCCGGAGCCGGCCCTGTCCAGGCTCCAACAGGTAGTTTTTGTCAGTCCAACCTCGACTCAAAGGATGTCTGGAATGGCTGCATATCTCGTTCAGAATCAATGGGGTGGTTCGCAAGCGGCTTGGAACCCCGGCGGGCTCTGGATCATCGGTGCCCGGGACAAGCAGAACGTGGTGGCCCTCGACATCAAGTCCGACGACGGCGGCAAGACGTTGAAGGGCACCATGACGTACAACGGCGAAGGCCCCATTGGCTTCCGCGGTGTCCTGTCCGAGGCCAACAACTACAAGGTGGAGAACCAGTGGGGTGGCCCCTCCGCGCCCTGGCAATCCGGCGGCGTGTGGGTGCTCGGCGCCCGGGACAAGCAGAACATCGTGGCCATCAGCATCAAGTCCAACGATGGCGGCAAGACGCTGACGGGCACCACGACCTACAACGGCGAGGGCCCCATCGGCTTCAGGAGCGAGGCGACTGACGGCGACAGCTACTCGGTGGAGAACCAGTGGGGCGGCAGCGCCGCGCCCTGGCATCCCGGCGGCGTCTGGGTCCTGGGCACCCGGGGCAAACAGAACGTCATCAACGTCGACGCGAAGTCCAACGACGGAGGCAAGACGCTGACGGGCACCATGACCTACAACGGCGAGAACCCCATCGGCTTCCGTGGCACGCTGACCTCGCCGGACACCTACACCGTGGAGAACCAATGGGGCGGCAACTCCGCGCCCTGGAACCCGGGTGGCTTCTGGATGATTGGTGCCCGCAATGGCCAGAACGTCGTCGCCCTCAACGTCGCGTCCAACGACGGCGGCAAGACGCTGGCCGGCACCATGATCTACAACGGCGAGAACCCCATCGGGTTCCGCGCCAGGCTCGGCTGACGCCCGCCCCCATCGTCACGGCTTGACCGGCCCCGGTTCAAGGGCCGGCCCCGCCTCCAGCCTCACGCCAGGTTGTGGAACACGCGCTGGACGTCGTCGTCCTGCTCCAGCGCGTCCACGAGCTCCAGCACCTCGGTGGCCTTGTCCTCGGGCAGCTCGATGGGGTTCAGTGCCACGTATTCGGAGTCAGCCGAGACGGGCACCAGTCCCTTTGCCTCGATGGCGGCCTGGAGCTGGCCGAAGTCGGCGAAGGCGGAGCGGATGATGATCTGCTTCTCGCCCTTCTCCCCCACGCCCTCGCCCATCTCCTGGAGGCCGTGGTCGATGAGCTCCAGCTCCAGCGAGTCCAGGTCCAACCCCTCCGGGTTCAACCGGAACACGCCCATGCGCTGGAACATGAAGGCCACGCTGCCCGCGGTGCCCAGGTTCCCGCTGTGCTTGTTGAAGTGCATGCGCACGTTGGCCACGGTGCGCACGACGTTGTCCGTCGCCGTCTCCACCAGCAGCGCGATGCCGTGGGGCGCGTAGCCTTCATAGAGTACGATTTCGTAGTCGGTCGCCGACTGGCCGCTCGCGCGTTTGATGGCCGCGTCGACCTTGTCCTTCGGCATGTTCGCGGCGCGGGCGTTCTGGAGCACTCGGCGCAGCGTGGAGTTCGAATCGGGATTCGGCCCACCCGCCTTCACCGCGATGGCGATGTCCTTGCTGATCCGCGTGAACACCTTCGCCATCTTGTTCCAGCGGGCCATCATCGTGGCCTTGCGTGTCTCGAAAATGCGTCCCATGGGAGGGATGTATAGGTCGGCCACGTTCCGCGTGGCTACTCCCTGTAGCGCCCTCGGGGCCCGGATGTTGACCAGGACAGACCGCCCGGTCTCCGGCCTGCCCCACCCCGCCCCCGTTTCAGCAGCAGCGGCCTCCGCCCCCGCGGTAGCGGGCCTGGAGCCGCTCGTCGAAGAAGCGGGCGTAGCTCATCACCTCCCGGTCCGGATGGTGGCGGCGCATGTGTTCGACATAGGTGTCGTAGTCCGGAACACCAATCATCAGCCGAGCCACTCGCACCGCGCGGCGCCACGCGCGCCCCAGCCATGCCCACATGGCGGCCATGTCAGCGGACCTCCGCCGACAGCGGCACGGCGGGTGACTCCTTCGCGGTGGGCTCCGGAGACCGCCAGGCCGCCCGCGCGGCGCGCACGCCGAAGAGCACCGTGGCCACCACCAGCACCATGAACACGCCCGTGAGGGCGGCATCCAGGTAGTCGTTGCCGATGATGCGCTCCATCTCCTCCACGGACGCCGCGGGCGCCACCACCCGCCCCTCCGCCACCGCCGCGGAGAAGGCCCGCGCATGGGCCAGGAAGGAGATGCGCACGTCGTCGCCAAACACCTTCTGCCACCCCGCCGTCAGCGTGCAGAGCACCAGCCACGCCGCGGGCACCGCGGGCACCCAGGCGTAGCGCTGCCGCTTCATCTTCACCAGGATGACTGTCGCCAGCGTGAGCGCGATGGCGGCCAGCATCTGGTTGGCGATGCCGAACAGCGGCCACAACGTGTTGATGCCGCCCAGCGGGTCCACCACGCCCTGGTAGAGGAAGTACCCCCACGCCGCCACGCAGATGGCCGTGGCAACCATGTTCGCCGTCCAGGACTCGGTGCGCTTGAGCGGGGCGTACACCAGGCCGGCCAGCTCCTGAATCATGAAGCGGCCCACGCGCGTGCCCGCGTCCACCGTGGTGAGGATGAACAGCGCCTCGAAGAGGATGGCGTAGTGGTACCAGAAGGCCATCATCCCCTCGCCCGCCACCAGGCCATGGAGAATCTGCGCCATGCCCACCGCCAGCGTCGGCGCGCCGCCCGCGCGGGACAGGATGGTGGACTCACCGATGTCCTTGGCCGTCTGGCTGAGCACCTCCGGCGTGACGACGAAGCCCCACTGGCTGATGGTGCGCGCGGCCTCCTCCACGGTGGTGCCAATCACCGACGGCGGCGAGTTCATGGAGAAGTACACACCCGGGTCCAGCACCGACGCGGCGATGAGCGCCATGATTGCGACGAAGGACTCCATCAACATGGAGCCGTAGCCCACCATCCGCGCGTCCCCCTCGTTGGCCAGCATCTTCGGCGTGGTGCCGGAGGAGATGAGCGAGTGCCACCCGGACACCGCGCCGCAAGCAATCGTGATGAACAGGAAGGGGAACAGCCCGCCGGAGAACACGGGCCCCGAGCCGTCGATGAAGCGCGTCATCGCCGGCATCCGCAGCTCCGGCGCGGCCAGGATGATGCCCACCGCCAGGAGCAGCACGGTGCCAATCTTCAGGAAGGTGGACAGGTAGTCGCGGGGCGCCAGCAGCAGCCACACCGGCAGCACGGACGCGCAGAAGCCGTAGCCGATGAGCATCCACGCCAGGGCGCGCGCGTCGAACGTGAAGGCCTCGCCCCAGGTGGGGTGCTCGGCGACGTGGCCGCCCAGCCAGATAGACAGCATCAGCAGCACGAAGCCCGCGAGGGAGACTTCCAGCACGCGGCCAGGGCGGAGGTAGCGCAGGTAGAGCCCCATCAGCACGGCGATGGGCATCGTCATCGCGACGGTGAAGGTGCCCCAGGGGCTGTGCGCCAGCGCCTTGACGACCACCAACGCCAGCACGGCGAGGATGATCATCATGATCATCAACACGCCAATCATCGCCGTCACACCAGCGGCGGGCCCCAGCTCCAGGCGCACCATGTCGCCCAGGGACTTGCCGTCACGGCGCACGGAGAAGACCAGGATGACGAAGTCCTGCACCGCGCCCGCCAGCACCGCGCCCACCAGAATCCACAGCGTGCCGGGCAGGTAGCCCATCTGCGCGGCCAGCACCGGCCCCACCAGCGGGCCCGCGCCGGCGATGGCGGCGAAGTGGTGGCCGAACAGCACCCACTTGTCCGTGGGTACGTAGTCCAGGCCGTCGTTGCGCAGGTGCGCCGGCGTCGCGCGCGAGGGGTCCACGTCCAACGCCTTGCGCGCCACGAAGCGGCCGTAGAAGCGATAGCCGATGAGGTAGACGGAGACGGACGCCACCACCAGCCAGATGGCGTTGATGCGCTCTCCCCGGTGCAGGGCCACCGTGCCCAGGCTCACCGCGCCCGCGGCGGCGAGGAGCACCCAGCCCAGCTTCCGCGCGATTCCACCCATGCCTGCCTCCGCGCAACTGCGCCCGCCGCACCGCGAACGGTGTGGGACGGACTGTTACGGTCGGCGATAGCCTGGGCTGTACTGCCCCGGTGTCAAATGCAGGGCGCGCGACTGTCGTCCGTCAACGCCCCCGCCCCGCGCGTCACACCTTCGCGGGCTTCTCCAGCACCAGCCCGAAGTGCGTGTAGCAGGTCGGGTGCAGGTCCATGATGTTCTCGAAGTGGAAGACGCGAGACTGAAGCCCCGCCGCGTGCGCGGGCGCCAGGACGCGCTCCTTCAGGGTGATGGCGTCGTAGAAGCGGCCGTGCCGCTCACCCCAGCGAGGGAAGAGGTGGATGATGGGCTCCGCGTCGCGGCGGATGTCGTAACCCCACGCGGGGTCACACATGGTGAAGGCGTACTCGCCCAGGTACAGCGGGACGATGCAGACCTTGCCGCCGGGCCGGAGCACGCGCCCCGCCTCCCGGATGAAGCCCGTGTCCGCGGTCCCCTCGAAGTGCTCGAAGGAGCAGTGCAGCGTCATCGCGTCCACCGAGCCGTCCTCGAGCGGAAGCTCCGCCGCGGAGCCGCCAATCTGGTGGCCGTGGATGCCCGGCGGGAAGACCAGGTCCTGCGCGTAGATGTTCCGCGTCCGCCCCAGCATCCGGACCACGTCCAGGTACAGGCTGCTCGGGGTGGAGGCGATGTCCACGTAGACGGCGTCCTCGCGCGCCACCAGCGGTTCAATCTGCTTCCAGGTGAAGTAGTACTGCGGCCGCTTCTCCCAATACGGTTGGAAGCCGCAGAAGTGCCGAATCACGGCGTTCTGCGCCTGGAGCCCGTCCCAGAAGCGCTCCAGCTCCGCCACATCGAAGCGGTAGGACTCGACGGGGATGCCGGCCTGGCGCAGCGGCTCGGGCTGCTTGAGCTGAGGACCCGGGCCATAACGGCCGAAGCCCGTCAGGCTGAGCAGCTTCGACAACGGCTCCACGCCTTGTAGGCGGCGCGGTGCCGGACACTCTTCTTCACGCGGGTCAGCAGGTTCACGGAGATCCCCCGGGCGGATGCCCGAAACGAGTGGGATTCTGGGAGAGGGCCCCGGATGCGTCAATGCACCCCGAAGCCCGCCTTCCCTCCGTGCCAGAGAGCCTGCTCGCTAGCGGGCCTGCTGCGTCGCGGGCACCGCGCGGGCCACTTCACCCGAGCCCACGCCGCCCGCCCGGGCACGCTCCAGGTGCGGGGCCAGCCGTCCAATGGCCATCAGCCCCGCCATGCGGAAGTCGGAGATGAATGACCAGAGCGGGTACTTGAACGACGCCGGCTTGTTCCGCTCGATGACGAAGTGGCTGAACCACGCGAAGCCGTAGGCGGCGACGAGCGCGGCCGGAACCAGCGCGCCGCGGCCCGTGGCGACGGCCGTCACGCCCAGCCCCAGTCCCAGGGAGGTGCCCGTGAAGTGAAGCCAGCGCGTGGACGGCAGCGCGTGCTCCCGCAGGTAGAACGGCCAGAACTCGGCATAGGTCTCGATGCGGTCGGACATGGTGGGAAGTTAGGGCCCCAGGGCGCCCTCCCGTCAACCCGGCTCGACGCAGAGCGTGTAGGCATGGACAGGCAAGGGTACTCCCCGCACGCCCACCAGCCGGGCTGGCCGTCCAGCATCCGTCATGTTTTCCAGTCCGGTGCCACCCTCCCAAGCGGGGCCTGCCGCAGCCTTCCAGGTCATGAAAGACTCTGGAGCCATGACGGAGTGGATGCCCAAGCCGAACCCCTCGGTCGACCTGCGGACGCTGGCCCTCAGCCCAGAGGAGGGCTTCGTGCTCTCCCGCCTGGACGGCGCCACCCCGGCCCGGAACCTGCCCGCGCTGACGGGCCTGCCCCTCGAGCGGCTGCGGACCATCCTCTCCCGGCTCGTCACCCAGGGCGCGCTGCTGCCCACGCCCACCGCCAGCCCGGCGGCACCTGTCGCCGCCCCGCCAGTGGCCTTCGAGCCCCAGCGACGGACGTCTCCCGCGGCCCCCGAGCCCAAAGCAGACCTCCCCGTGCTCGACCTGACGCCGCTGGACGCCGCGCCCGAAGCAGACCTCCCCGTGCTCGACCTGACGCCGCTGGACGCCGCGCCCGCCCCCGACACCGCGCCGAACGCCGAGCCCTCCTCCGAGGACGAACCCGAAGCCGCCCTGGGCAACTACCGTCAGCTCTTCGAACTGCGGCTGCACCCGCTCCCCGAGGACCAGCGCATCGCCCACGCCCACGCGGCGGAGGACCCCATCCTCTCCGCGCTGTGCTTCGACCCGGTACCCGCCGTCATCAAGGCCGTGCTGGAGAACGCGCGCACGGGCCTGACCCATGCGCGGCTCGTAGCGCGCTACCACCGCAACCCCGTCGGCCTGGAGGCGCTGTGCGCCCGGGCGGCCTTCGCGGCGGACACAGGGGTGCGGCGCTGGCTCGTGCGCAACCCGCAGCTCCCCGCCAGCCTCTTCCGGCGGCTGTGGAGCGCACGCCGGCTCATGGAACTGCACAAGGTGGGCAATGACCGCGACGTGCCGGAGTCCACGCGGCGCGCGGCGCGCGAGGTGCTCCGCCAGCGCTTCTCCAGCGGCCCCGCGGAGGAGAAGGTGGAGCTCATCCTCAACACGGAAGGCCGCGCGCTGGCGGCGCTCATCGGCCTGCCGGTGGATGGGAAGACGGCGTCACTGCTGTGCGGCCGCACCTACCGCTCGCCCATGCTCATCCAGAACATCGCCCGCTGGAGCGCGGCCCCGCCGGCCCTCATCGCCCACCTGCTGAAGCAAGAGGCGGTGCGGCGTCAGCCCCAGCTGCGCATGCTGCTCACCCGCCACCCCAACGCCCCAGCGGACGCGAAGCGCGGCGGCGCCTGAGCCTCACGCGGACTTGCGCTTGCGAGCGGCGGAGGTGGGCTTCACGTCCACCCAGCGCTCCGCCCACCGCGCCAGCTCATCCACGACCTTCCACAGCGCCTGTCCCTTCTCCGTGAGCTGGTACGCCACGCGGATGGGAGGCCCCGCGTCCACGTGACGCGACACCACGCCCTCCGCCTCCAGCTCCTTGAGCCGCTCTGACAGGACGCGCTCGCTGATGCTGCCAATCTCCTCACCCAGCTCGCCGAAGCGCCGGGGCCCCGCGAGCAGGATGCGCAGGATGAGGCCCGTCCAGCGCTTCCCCATCAGCTCGCTGGCCTTCTCGAACCGCGCACACCGTGTCAGCGGATGCTCCATTGGCGCCTCCTCTTCCCGAATATAGCGAGCCGCCCTGCCACCGGCACGGAAGTCCCAAGTCACTTACTTATTGGAAGTGACTTGCATATTAAAAGCACGCCCATTACCTGAAGGAACGAGGCGGTGGCCCGGGAAGGTCACGCGCCGGACCACTCCAGGAAGGGACTCGCCCATGGCAACGCAGCAGGCCGGCCTCGACACCAACGCGCTCAACCAGCTCTTTCTCGACGCCCGCACCCACAACGCGTGGCTCGACAAGCCGGTAGCGGACGACGTCCTCCAGCAGCTCTATGCACTGGCCCGGATGGCGCCCACGGCGGCCAACTCGCAGCCGGTGCGCATCGTCTTCGTGAAGAGCCGCGAGGCGAAGGAGCGGCTCAAACCCACCCTGTCCCCGGGCAACGTGGACAAGACGATGAACGCGCCAGTGACGGCCATCATCGCGTACGACACCGCGTTCTACGAGAAGCTTCCCCAGCTCTTCCCCGCGCGCGACATGAAGACGGGCTTCCTCGCCATGCCCGCGGAGGCCCGCGAGAAGACGGCCTACATGAACAGCTCGCTGCAGGGGGGCTACTTCATCCTCGCCGCGCGGGCGCTGGGCCTGGACTGCGGCCCCATGGCGGGCTTCGACAACGCGAAGGTGGACGCGGCGTTCTTCCCGGAGGGGAAGTGGAAGTCCAACTTCCTCATCAACCTCGGCTACGGCGACGCGGAGAAACTCTTCCCGCGCAACCCTCGCCTGGACTTCAGCGAGGCGTGCCGCATCGAGTAGCGGCCCGCCTTCGCGCGGAGCTCAGGCCCGCCGCGCCGTGAGGATGGGCTGATGGAAGCCCGTCTCCTCCGGCGTGTACCAGCGCGTATCCATCAGCCCCGCGCGCGTGAGCGCCCGCTCCAGGTCCACGCGCTGAAGCGCACGGTACACGCCAGTGTGCTCGGTGGTGTGCCAGCCCTTGCCCTCGGGGCGGAGGATGAACTGGTGCACCGTGTACGTCCGTCCGTCCGCGGCCCAGTCCCAGATTTGAAAGAGGATGCGGCGGCCTTCGGGCGCCTCCAGCAGCCGCTCCGAGGTGAAGCGGGGCTGGCTCTGCACCAGCGCGTCGGCGTCGCGCACGCTCAGCACCACCAGCCCACCGGGAGCCAGCTTCGACGCCATGGCGCGCGCCGCCGCGTCCAGGTCCTCGTCCGTCAGCAGGTGCGTCACCGCGTTGTCCAGCGCCAGCACCACCGGGAAGGTGCCCTCCACCTGCGCGTCCAGCGCGCGCATGTCCGCCACGGCCGTGGTGAGGTGCACGTTCATCGCGCGAGCCTCGCGCTCGGCACGCGCCACGGCGGCCGGGCTCAAATCGGTGGCGTGGACGGTGTAGCCACGGCCCGCCAGTCCCAGCGCCTGGGTGCCGATGCCACACGCGCAGTCCAGCACACGCCGGGGCGGCGGCGCCTCGCAGCGGCGCAGCAGCGCGTCCAGCATGGCGCCCTGCCGCTCCACCACCTGCGGCCAGTTGGCGAAGAGCAGGTGGTACTCCTCCGCCATGCCCTCGTAGAACCCCAGCGCCAGGTCGCTCATGGACGGCGCGCCGTTCGAAAACCGCCGTTCACTCACGAGCTGAAGGAGCGCCCTTCGAGCGCTTCAATCGCCGCGCGGAGTTCCGGCGGCACGGGGACCTTCTCGTGCGTGGCGTAGCGCAGGGTGACGATGACGCAACTGCCCCGGGTGTAGAGGACGCCGTCGTCCTCTCCGGCTACCGCGTGCTCCAGGGTGATGGAGGACGTGCCGATGCGGGTGGCGCGGCAGCCGGCCACCAGGCGCGTGGGGAAGAGGACGGGACGCAGGTACTCCGCGTTGGTGGCCTTCAGGATGGGCCCCACGCCGTCGCGGTTCGTCCGCTCGTCCCCCGCTCCGGACGGCCCCGTCAGGCCGATGCGCGCGAAGTAGTGGATGCGGGCGGTCTCGAACCAGGTGAACGTGCGCGTGTTGTTGGCGTGGCCGAAGGCGTCCATCTCACCCCAGTGAAGGGGGAAGGAGACAACCACCGGGAAATCCTTGAGCGGCGAGTCCGGCATGCCCCCAGGGTGCCCCACCCGGCGGCCCCAGGGAACCGTGAACCGCGCCCGCCTGGCCTCCAGGCGAGGGCCACGGCCGTGGTAATCCAGGACAGCCATGCGTTCACGATTCCACACGTCCTCGCCCGCGGCCCCCGGGCTCGACTTCACCGTCCTTTCCGGCCTCTTCCTGGAGCAGCCTGCTCATGGCCGCTGAGCGCGAGCCGCTGAAGCCGCCACGAGAGGACATCCCCGCCGAGGACCTGCGTCCCTACGCCTTGTCCCCGCGCGAAGGTCTGCCGGTGTCGGACGAGAGCATGGCGGCGCATCCCCGGCAGCGGGCGGACATGGTGCGCTGGCTTCATCCCGCGCAGTTGCTGCGCACGGGCCTGGACGCGGTGGTGGCGGCCGTCTTCGGCGCGCGCGCGGACCAACGGCTCATCGAAGCGGTGGTGCGGCCGCAGGTGCCCTACTTCGACTACTCGCAGGAGCCGATGCCGGAGGGCGGATTCTGGCTGGACTACGTGTCGGACACCGGCGACGGCTGGAACTCCACCTACGCGGTGGCGCGGCTGCTGGCGCTGCCGGAGTTGACGCTGCCCGTGCAGGGCCCGTCCCACGCGGAGTCCCACGCCACCCAGCGAGGACGGCTGCTCGTCTTTGGCGGTGACGGCGTGTACCCCGGCGCCAGCCGCGAGGTGTACGACGAGCGGCTCGTCCAGCCCTATGAGGCGGCCATGCGGCGCTCGCATGCGCCCAGCCCGGACCTGTTCGTGATTCCGGGCAACCATGACTGGTACGACGGGCTCGGCGCCTTCCTGCGGCTGTTCTGCGCGAACCGGTGGATTGCCGGCCGGCGCACGCGGCAGAGCCGCAGCTACTTCGCGCTGAAGCTGCCCCAGCGCTGGTGGCTCATCGGCACGGACGTGCAGCTCAACAGCGACATCGACGTGCCGCAGGTGGAGTACTTCCGCGAAGTGGCCAGCCACATGGGCCCCGACGACCGCATCATCCTCTGCAACGCGGAGCCCGCGTGGATTCTGGCCGCCACCGAGCGGCGCAAGGGCAGCTACCTGGAGAACAACCTGGAGTACCTCCAGGAGAAGGTGTTCGGCCGGCGCATCAACGTCTTCCTCGCCGGGGACCTGCACCACTACCGGCGGCACGAGGACGCCGGCGGGCGGCAGAAAATCACCGCGGGCGGTGGCGGCGCGTTCCTCCACCCCACGCACGCGCCCTCCGCCCACGTCCTGCGGGACGGCTACACCTTGCAGAAGAGCTTCCCGGACGAACGGACGTCCCGGAAGCTGGCCCGGCAGAACCTGCTCCTCATCCGCCACAGTCCGCTGTTCGGGTTGATAACCGGCATGCTGTACCTGCTGCTGGCGCTGGCGGCCTACGCGGAGGTGGGCTCGTTCGGGATGTCGCAGCTTTCAGAGGTCATCCTGGCGGTGGCCAACAGCATGGTGGCCCGGCCATGGACGCTGGTGCTGGGAATGGCCACCATCGGCGGGCTCATCGGACTGGCGGACCCGGCCTTCGGCAAGTGGCGCACGCTGGCGGGCACGCTCCACGGGCTTGGACACATCGCCGCGGCCTTCTTCGTGGCCTGGGGCGCCACCTACTTCACGGTGAGCGGCCTGGGCGTGTGCCCCGAGCTCGCCGCGGACGGCATCCACTGCGAGGCGGGCTGGTGGCACCTCGCGGGCAAGTTCCTGCTGTCCTCGGGCTTCACCTTCCTGGGCGGCTTCCTGGTGGGGCCCTTCGTCATGGGCCTGTACCTGTGGCTGAGCGTGAATCGCTTCGGCGCGCACTCCAACGAGGCCTTCATCTCGCTGGCGCTTCCGGACTGGAAGAACTTCCTCCGCATGCGCATCGGTGAAGACGGACGGCTCACCGTCTTCCCGGTGGGCATCGAACGCGTGCCCCGCAAGTGGAAGGAGACCCACGCCGGTCCCTACGCGCCCGCGTTCGACCCGGATGACCCGAAGGCCACCGAGCCCGTGCTCATCGAGCCTCCCATCCGCGTGTGAGACGTGCCACCACCGGGCACCCACCGTCCCGGAAGCACCACAGCCATCCCCAGGCGTCCAAGTCCAGAGTAGACAGGGCTCATGAGCGCCCCTGTCTTCATCTACCTGACCCCGCCCGACGGACTCGTCCCCCTGCTGACGCCGGCGCGGCTCGCGGCCTTCCGCGACTGGCTCTGGCGGGAGAACACGGAGCACCTGAACGCAGAGGAACTGGCCGACATTGAGTCGGACGAGGAGCTGAAGGCCCTCCTCGGCCTCGTGGACCACCTGCTCCAGCAGGGCGCCGAGTCCCTGAGCAAGCCCCCCACCCGCCACGCGGACGCGATGCTGGACCTGCTCGATGAGCTGTCCGACTACTTCACCCGCGAGGAACTGGGCATTCCAGAGGGCATGGAGCTGGCGACGGACCTCAAGCCCACCGACAAGCAAGTCCGCGCCTCGGACGTCGTCATCGGAGAGAACTGTCCCAAGCGGACGTTCGAGCTGTGGCGCCACCTCGTCTGGGGCCGGGCGCCGAACCGGACAGTGGCGGAGGGCATTGGCCTGCGACGCAACTTCCCCTCCATGGGCTACTGGACGGCCGCGGAGGTACGGCAAGTGCGCGACGACCTGCGCCAGCACCTGAGCGGGGCCCCTGACTACATGCCCATGAGCGACTGGGCCCGCTTCATGACGTCCCTCCGCCTGAAGCTGACACGGTCCGGTCGGGCAGCAGCCCCCGCCCCGGCGATTGAGGCCATCTCCCGCGCCGTGGACCGGGCGACCCGAGAAGGCGCGGGGCTGCTGTTCGCGCGCTGAGCCCGACGTCAGGTCAGGCTGCGCGCCAGCGCCCCCAGCGTGGACATGGCCGCCTCGATGCGCGGCGTCCACGGGTGGCCACAGTTCAGCCGGAAGCAGTGGCGATATGAGTCCATCCGCGCGGAGAAGATGGGCCCCGGGGCGATGCTGATGCCCGCCTCCAGGGCCTTCGCGCTCAACACCAGCGAGTCCACCTGCCGCGGCAGCTCCACCCAAAGCAGCGCGCCGCCCGAGGGCCTCGTCACGCGCGTGCCTTCGGGGAAGAACTCCGCCACGGCCTCGGCCATGCGCTCCACCTGCGCGGCGAGCCGGCGGCGCAAGGAGCGCAGGTGCCTGTCATAGCCTCCATTCTGAAGGAAGCGCGCAATCGCATACTGGGGCACCGTGGCGGTCGTCACGGAGGTGGAGAACTTGAGCAGCTCCACCCGCTCCCGGAAGCGGCCCGGCGCCACGTAGCCCACGCGGAAGCCCGGCGCGAGCGTCTTCGAGAACGAGCTGCACAGCAGCACGTTGCCGCGCGTGTCGAATGCCTTGCATGAACGCGGACGCTCGGCGCCGAAGTGCAGGTCGCCGTAGATGTCGTCCTCGATGAGCGGCACGTCGTGAGCATCCAGCAGGTTCACCAGCCGCTGGCGCCGCACGTCGGGCATGCAGCTGCCCACCGGGTTGCTGAAGCTGGGCACCGCCAGCACCGCGGCGATGCGCCGCCGCGTCAGCGCCGCCTCCAGCGCCTCCATCTGCATGCCGTTGCGTGGGCAGCAGGGAATCTCCAGCGCGCGCAGACCCAGCGCTTCGATGGACTGCAGCGTTCCGTAGTACGCGGGGGACTCGATGGCGATGGTGTCTCCCGGGCGGGCCACCGCGAGCAGGCACAGGTGGATGGCCTCGGACGTGCCGAAGGTGGTGATGAAGTCGTCCGCGGACAGCGAGCAGCCCCAGTCCATGGAGCGGCGCGCGAGCTGCTGGCGCAGCTCCGGACACCCGGGCAGCGCGTCGTACAGGATGCTCCGGTCGCGCGATTCGCGGCTGAGCGCGTTCAGCTCGCGGTACAGCCTGCGGACGGGTAGCAGCTCCGGCGCAGGCGAGGCGGCGCCCAGCTTGACCATGCGCGCATCCCCCATGGACCGGTAGACGCTCGCGACGAGCCCGCTGACGGTGACAGCGGTGGCGCTGGACGCGGGCCGGGACACCTGGGGCTCCGCCAGCCGGGGCCGCTCACGGCGGCGCACGTAGTGGCCGGACTGGGGGCGCGTCTCGATGAGCCCCAGGGACTCCAGGTGCAGGTAGGCCTGGAGGACCGTGGAGATGCTCACCCGCTCGCGCAGGCTGAGCTGCCGCACGGACGGCAGCCTGTCTCCAGGCTGCAAGGTGCCCGCGGAGATGGCATCCACGAGCCGCTCGGCCACCTGCTCGTAGAGCTTTGCTTTGTGTGCCACCGCGCCCATGGCTCCTCCCAAAGTGAGCCGCATCCACCACGGCCGGTATCGGAGACGAGAACGGGCCCGTTGCCCAGATACAGCTCCCGCCGACGGCGACCGGTACAGTTCATTGGAACAGAACTGTACCGGTCACAATCTCACCTGACTGAATCTGTTCCGCAACCGCCCGGGGGCGCATGTTGGTGCCCTGGAGGACGCGGTGATGTGGGACTGGATGAGGACGGTGGTGAGCGGGCTGCGGTTCGAAGCAGCGCCAGCGCGGAACGTGGGCCCGGTTCACCTGGCCCAGGGCGCCTTGTGGAGCGAGCGCACCCGGAGCGGACATCCCCTGACGCTGACGTGTCGCGAAGGCATGCTGTGGCTCACGTGTGAGGGCGATGCGAAAGACTACGTGCTGCACCCCGGCGACACGCTGCGCATGGAGCGCTCCGGGCACGTGGTGGTGCAGGCACTGAAGCCCTCGCGCCTCTGCATGATGCAGCGCGCTCCGGTCCATACGCCGTGCACGCCTCCCGTGAGGAAGCATGAGGCGCCTGTCCGATAGCCGGTGCCATGCCCGGCCTTGCTATCGTCCGCGCCATGCCCAGCCTCCCTGACTGTCGCCGCCTCGCCTCGGTCCTCACGCTCGTGTCTTCGCTCCTCACCGCCCAGGCCGCGGAGGTCTCCCCGGCGGAACGGGTGGAGACCTCGCCGGGCCTGTCACCTGATGCCGTGCGACGCGCCTTCGACAGCCAACGCCAGACGCTCGCGTCCTGCATGCGTCTGGTCTCCATACAGCGCGGGAAGGACAAGGCCCCGCATTCGATTGAGTACGTTCCCTGGAAGGCCGGACCCGACACGGATGATCGCATCCGGGTGCGCTTCACCCTGGCGCCAGACGGCAAGGTGCAGAACGAAGAAAGGCAGACGGAGGCATTGGGCGTGCGGTCGATGTTCCTCGACACAGGCTGCGTGGAAGAAAAGGTGAAGACCTGGTCCTTCCCGACCTTTCCAGGGAACCATGACGAGCGGGTGCAGGTGGAACTGTGGGCGCGGTTCCGGACCACGGAGGCGGAACGGACGGCGGCAGCCACCCGGCTGCGTGAATTCTACGGCGACTTCTGCAAAGCCCTTTCCGCATTGAAAGTCACCCAGCAGCCTCAGGCAGGCGTGGAGTGGCGCGCCACCATCAAACGCTTCCTCGCCGAGCACGGCGCGCGCGTCGACCCACGCATCGGCACGGCCATGCAGGCGGTCGGAGACATCGCGGGCCACGACGTGCCAGGCGCCATCTCGATTTATGAGCTCAGCATGGAAGAGTCGCTCGCCACGACCCTTGCGTGCCCGAAGCTCCGCGCCTGGGTGAAGGAGGGGTGAGCCCCAGGCCGGCCCCTCCTCGCCAGCGCACTCAGAGCACTTCGCGCAGGTTGCCCTCCACGATGCGCGTCAACTGCGTCACGCGCTTGTGGAGCCAGAACCCGAAGGGCTGGATGCGCTCGGGCTTCGTCATCCTGGGGAGCTTCTGGATGCTTTCGTCGAAGCCGACCACGGCGTGTTCGCCCGTCGGGGACTTCGTGCGCAGGTCAAAGGCAAAGGACCTGCCGGTGTGCCAGCCGCCGTGGAACACGGTGAGGCGCTCCAGCTCCGCGTTTCCAGTCGCCTCGACGAGCCCGTCGAGGTCATAGACGTCGTCGGCGATCTCCAGGCAACTCCAGCCCCCGCCCGAGACGTTTCCGCACGGGAACGTGGGCAGGCCATTGTCGACCGCGTTGTCCACAATCCAGGTGCTGGAGCCGTACACGCGCAGGAAGTAATCCCAGCTCGACTCTGTCTTCCTGGGCTTGAGCGCCTTTACGCCCTTCCACCGCCCGATGCGGTGCTTGTAGACGCGCTTGAAGAGGGACAGCTGTTGGTCGAGCGAGTCCATGCGCTTGGGCTCCTTCTTCACGTCGAGGTGCTCCGCGACGAAGTGCGCCGTGGGATAGCGCTCGTGGAGGTCCTTGAGCATGACGATGGCGGTGTCGACCGCCGCGAATGCATCCTGCGGCTTCGCGAAGGAGGGAGCCTTGGGAGCTGCGGGCTTCTTCGGTGCGCCCTTCGGAGCCACGGGCTCGGGGTTGGGGTGGTCAGCGTCTCGGAGCTCCACTTTGCGCAGGACGAAGCCAGCCTTCTCCTGAGCGCGGATACGCTTCTCCGCCCGCTGGATGGCGGCCTCGCGGCTGTCGGCGACCGTCTCTTTGCGGTAGTTCTCGACGGTCCGATTCCCATCGACCCAGATGACCCATTGGGTCGAGGCACCCTTGCGATACTCGCGCACCGTGATGCGCTTCCGGTTCGCGTTCCAGGGCGTGCCATCGCGGAAGCCCAGCTTCCGGTAGCGCGCCACCAGGGCCTCGACGTCTGACGCGTCGATGAGGGAGACGAGGTGAGCGCCGTTCAAGGTGCCACGGCGAACCACGGCTTTCGCTCCACGCACCTCCACGTCGACGAAGAGCAAGGACAGCAGCTTGAACAGGGTGAAGCGCTCCGACACAGGCGCGGTGACCTTCAGTGCCTTGGGCTCCGGCCTGTAGAGGGTCCCCGCGCTCCAGACTCGCAGCTCGCCTCCCGCCGAGTAGAGCCAGACCTCGTCCTTCACATCGAGCTGAGGCTCCGAGTACCAGATGGCGTCGCCGCCGTTGAGTTCCTGTAGGCGCTTCCAGTTGGACATACGCCAGCCTCTCGCATGGGACTGACGGGGGTCAACGGAAGCACTGCCTCAACAGCCCGAGCCGCGCGCGCAACCGGCCAGGACGTGCTCCGTCTCGCGACGGAGACCTCCTCCGCTGCCGGGTTCACAGCCCCAGCGCACTCATGGGGATGCGGTACATGTCCCCCGTGCCGCGGCCAATGCCCTGGACGGCGCTGTCATCTCGTGGCGCATCGAAGCGCGCCCCCACGTCGCCCGTGAAGGGGCGCGTACTGCTGAAGTAGAGCCATTTTCCGTCGGGGGAGACGCTGTGGTTGTAGTCGCTCGCGGCCGTGTTGATGCCCTCGCAGAGCCGGCGTGCAGGCGTCCATGCGCCATCCACCTTGCGGCTGAGGAACAAGTCGTATCCGCCCAGGCCGTCTTCCCGCCGCAGTGCACTGAAGATGAGGTAGCTCTCATCAGGCGCAATCCACGGCTCGAGTTCATGGACCGACGAGTTGATGGCGGGACCCAGATTTTCTGGCGGCTGGTAGGCGCCGTCGACCCAGCGGGAGACCCAGAGGTCGCTGCCACCCAGTGTGCCGTCTCGCTCACCCCCGAAGTAGAGATTGCCATTGGCGGCCACGGCCGGTGACCACTCGTCGCGGTGCTTGTCGTTGACGGGGGCCGGAAGGCGTCGCGCGTCCTCCCATGCTCCGTCGGCGTCCAGCGACGCGGCCCAGATGTCATACGAGCTTCGGGGGCCTTGCTCCCCAGGCTCGGGACGGTTGGAGATGAAGTACACCGTCCGCCCGTCGGGCGAGAGGTGTGGGTCCGCGTTGCTCCACTCGGTGGCGAAGCGCGGGAGCACCGGACGGGACCAGTGCCCTTCATCGGTCAACTGCGTTTCGTAGAGCGTATATTGTTGGAAACGGTCATCTGCCCTTCCAAAGAGCACGCGTCGCTGGTCTGGAGAGAAGGCCATGAAGAAGTCCCAGGCCCCGGTGGTGAAGAGCCCCGCGCCGTAGAGTTCGGGCGCGCAGGTGCCCCCGTGATTCTCCAGCGCCTCCGCGGGCCGTCCACCGTGTGCGCCACAACCCAGCTCCCAGAACGTCATCATCAAGAGCACGCCTCGCATCGACGACATCCCCGCCATGTACGGCTCCTCCTGGACATTGCTTCAGCACCACGGCGGTCGGGATAGCATCGGCCCATGAGGCGAAACTTTGGGAATGTTGCGGTGCTTCCCGAGCGGGCTCCCGGCTATCACGCGCTCAGCGCGGGCGATGCCTTCGACATCAGTGACTGTGTCTGTCGAGCAGGCACCCGCAGCCCCATCTTCGGCGGCGAGCACGCTCGGGTCTGCATCAGTGTCGTGCTGTCCGGCGTGTTCCATGTCCGAAGCCCCGAGGGGGCCGCGGTGGTGGGGCCGGGCGCGCTGCTGCTCGGGAACCGGTCGGCGCCCTATGAGTTCCGGCACGTCGATGATGGAGGAGACCGGTCGCTCGTCATCGAGTGCTCCGACGCGCTGCTGGACGATGCCCTCCGCTCGCTGGGACGCTCCTCGCGAGGAACGCGCCCCTTCGCGCGCGTCTGCGCTCCGGCGTCGCTCACGTCGGTGAACGCCGTCCTCCTGGCGCGACAAGCGCTCGAGAGTGGCCAGGTGGAGGACCTGCGAGAGGCGGCCCTGGCGGTGGTGGACGCGGGGGTGACGCTGGGAAGCAACCCGACGGAGACACGGGTGGAGGTCTCCGACCTTCAGGCGCGCAGAGTGGCCCGGGTCCTGCGGTATCTCGAATCAAAGTTCATGGAGGACTGCTCGCTGGACACGCTCGCGGACGTCGCGGGGCTCACGAGCTTTCACTTCCTGCGCATGTTCCGAGCAGTGACGGGGCAGACACCCCGCCAGCTCGTCATCGCCACGCGGCTTGGCATGGCGGCCTCGGCGCTGCGCGGCAGCCGTGCGCGAATCACCGACGTCGCCCTGGAAGCCGGCTTCGGTGACCTGTCCCACTTCACGACGAGCTTCACGCGAGCGTTCGGTCTCTCGCCTCGTGCCTACCGCGCTCGCGCGCGCCAACACGCCTGACCGCGGTGGCAGGCGCGGCTCGCGTTTCCGCCATCGAACACCTGCGTCACTGCCTCAGGGCATCGCCAAGGCGGGATACCGCACGGTGCGGGAACTCGAAGCGCCATAGGGTGGCGCCGTTCGCCGCGAACTCCCCTTCGAGCCGACGGAGCGCGCGCCAGAATAACGCGCCGCCGCCCTTACTCGCCTGGATAGCAACCGTGGGACAGACCTGTGTTTCCGCCGATCCCACCTGAATCCCCGCCCTCCCATTCACCCGAGCCGGAACGCATTCTCGTAGCCCACTACGACTTTCCGAGGACATCTCATGGCTCACGACCACCACCATCCGGCCCACCACATCGTGCCAGGATTTGGCGCGGACCGCGCCGCTCACTACGACGCCCAGGCGTCCGTCGCGCTCGCGGGAACCCAGGCCCTGTATGAACTCGGCGTCAGCACGCTGACGGCCCGGCTCGACGGCCAGGACGCAGCCTCGCTGCTCTTCGTGGGAGTGGGCACGGGTGCGGAGTTGATGCCCTACACCCGCTTCGACGTCCCCGGCTGGCGCTTCACGGGCGTGGACCCCTCCGACGCCATGCTCGACGTCGCGCGAAAACGCCTGGAGGCGGAAGGCCTGCTCTCGCGCACGCACCTGCACCACGGCGAACTGCACACCCTGCCCGCCGGTTCTCCCTTTGATGGCGCGCAGATGATGGGCGTCCTCCACCACGTGGAGGGTGAAGCAGCCCGCCTCGATTTGCTCCGGGAAGTCGCCCGTCGGCTCAAGCCCGGAGCCCCTCTCGTCGTGGGCTGCCGCATCGGCATGGACCCCGAGCTGTTGAACGTGGAGCTCCGGCGATGGCGGGCCTATGGCACCCCACGGGAGGAACTGGAGCGCCGGCGCGAGCGCTTCATGACGCTGCGGCCCATCGAATCCGATGCCGCCCTGTTCGCGATGCTCGCCAATGCAGGACTGGTCGCGCCGAAGCCGATCTTCGTATCGCTTCAGTTCAAGGTGTTCCTGGCGCGATACGCGCCCTGAGAGCGACCGCCGAACCCGGAGCGCGCAGCCGGAGGAGTCCGGCCGCGCGCGTCCACGGACTCACGCCACGGAGGAGGAGCTCATGAGATTGAGCCCCGGCGCTCACCCGGCGCAGCTCTGCTGCCCCGTCATGGGCTTGTTCGTCGTCGTGGCACAGGAGCAGACGCTCCCCCGACACTTGAACGAGGCGCTCTCCTCACACAGGTCATTCACCCGCTTCCAACGGAGGATGGTCCCCCGCGAGTCGTCCTGGTCCTGGGTGAAGAGCTCGTCGCCCCGAACCGCGAAGGCATGGACCTCGGTGACGAGGTTGTCCAACGGCCCCTCGCTGTAGTCGTCGCATGAGGAGGCCCGGGTCAGCTCCAGCTTCCCGTTGCTCACCTTCCAGGTGCCCAGGTAGTTGTTCCAGCTCCCCCCCAGCAGGATGACGGAGTTGCCACGGAGGACCATCGCCGCGTCGTAGCCGATGCCCTGCTCGACCCGGTAGGTCCCCTCCCGGAGGTTGCCCCCCGTCAGAGGCGGTGCGTTCGTCACCTCGTTGGTGTCCGCGCTCCACGTCGTGCACCACCCCACCGCGGAGCACTGGAGTGCGTTGCCGCCGCCTCCTCCGCCGCCTCCTCCTCCCTCACCGTCCTTGTCGTCTTCCTTGGAGTCACCACACGCCACAGCGAGGAGTGAGAGCGACAGCACCAACGCACGCGTCAGGTTCTTCATCGGAACTTCCCGGAAAAAGGTTCATGGGGATTTGCCCCCCACAAAGAGACATCCCGGGAGCCATCGTTGCGTCGAAATCGGACGGCTAGCGCGGACAGCGGTCCTTTTCGGCGCGAGCCTCGGCGACTTCACCGGGGTAGGCCTTGCGCCAGGGCTCCCACTCCAGCCACGCCCTGCGCGCCTCCTGACACGCCTCGTCAGACGCCCCGGACAAACGCAAAGCCTGGGCGAGCCGCCGCCGCGCCAGGGGAACCCGCGCGGACGCCACCTGTTCGCTCGCGAGCGCCGCCAGCGCCGTCCTCAAGGGCGCCGCCGCCTCCGCTGGCGCGCGCCTCGCCAGATGGACGTCGCCCAGCAGCACCAACGCCTTGATGCGCTCCGGCGCCACCGGCCCCCAGTCCCGCTCCAGCCTCGCGAGCGCCCGCTCCGCGTGGCCCCGAGCCTCCTCGACGCGCCCCAGGAACAGCAGAGCATCCGCGAGCCAGCGCAACCCCTCCCCCTCCAGCTCACCTCGCGCCAGCAACGATTCCTGGAGCGCGACGCCGCGCGCATGGAAGCCCCGAGCCTCCTTCGCGCGCCCCAGCAATCGCAACAGCCGCCCCACCTCGTGCAGGTCCAGCGCGACCTCCGGATGCGTGGCGCCGTACACGCGCTCACGGTGGGCCAGGCTGCGCCGGGCCTGCTCCAGCTCAGCCTCGCGCGCGCCCAGCTCACCCAGCACCCCCGTCCGGTTCGACGTCATGCCCATGAGCACCGCGTCCGCGCCTTCCGGCGGCACGCTCTTGCGAGCGACCGCGAGGCTCTGCTCCGCCGCGCGCAGCGCCTCCGGCCCCCGCCCCCACTCGAAATAGATGACGGCCAGGTTGGACAACGTGCGCGCCACCACGAGGTGTTCCTCGCCCAGGCTGCGGCGGAGGCTGGCCAGCGCCCGCTGCACGACGGCCTCCGCGCGGGCCAGCTCCCCCGCGTGGGCCAGCGTGCCACCCAGGTTCACCAGGGCCCGGGCTGTGTCGCGGTGGTCGGGGCCATGCAAGTCCTCCTGAAGCCGCAGCGCCTCTTCCTGCCAGCGCTTCGCTTCCAGGAGCCGGCCCTGATGACGGGCCAGCAGGCCCAGACGCCCATTGAGCTCCGCGCGGGCAGCGGCATGGGAGACGCCCTTCTCCGTGACACGGTCCAGCGCCTCGCGCAGCAGTGGCTCCGCCTCGGAGAAACGTCCCTCCTGCTCGAACAACTCGGCGCGGACATAGTTCAACAGCGCGTCGAACTCGGGGTCGCGCAGCGGCTCAGCCACCGCCTGAGCGCGGCTCAGATAGGCCCAGGCCTCCTGTGTCCGTCCCAGGTCATGGCCACTCAACCACGCCTGGGCATAGAGCACCCGGGCCAGCACGGCATGATGGCGCCCCGCCTCCGCGGCGAGGCCGGCCTGGACCAGCGAGGCTCGCGCATCCTCGAACGCACTGGCGTCTTCCTGGAGCGTGGCGCACAGCAGGTGGGCCTCCGCCTCCAGCGGGCGGTAGCGCGTGCGCACGGCCCGCTCCCGTGCCGCCAGCGCCACCTTCAACGCCTCCGGCGTATGGCCCGCGAACAGCCCCGCGTTCGCCCGGGCCAGCTCCGCCCGGACCGCTGTTACCTCCACCAGCACGGCCGGGTCTTCCGGAGGCGCCACGGCCTCCAGCAACGTCCTCACGTCCGAGCAGCGCCGCAGGCTCGCCAGCGAGCCCCCCAGCCCGAAGCCGCGCGCCACGGTGCGGGCATCCGCCTCCTGGAGCGCCACCACCACGCGGGTCACCTCTTCCAGCCGCTCGTCGAGGCAGGCCATGCGCAGGCCCAGGACCTGGTCTGGCTGCTCGCCCCAGACCCGCGTGGCCTCGCAGGCCTCCTGGTGCGCGCGCGTCCAGTCCAGCTTCCAGCGGTCCAGCGCCGCCACCACCGCGGAGAAGGACGCTTCCGCGTCCGGGGCGCTCGTGGCCAGGAAGGCCCGCCGGGTGGACTCCCGCATCTGCGCATCCCAGACGCCCGCGAAGTGCCGCTCACTGCCCTGACACAGCGCTTGAGGCGGCTGCCTGGACAGCAACCCGAAAACAGTCAGCCCCGTCAGGACTGCGCCCAGCATCACCAGGGCGACCGTGCGCCTGCGCGCCACGGTGTCCCGGGACAACTGCGCACGCAGCGCCTCCATGGAGGAGAACCGCTCCGCGGGGTCGGCGGAGAGCCCGCGCCGGACGACGGCCCGCAGCCACGCGGGGACACCGGGGCGTTCCGGCCGCACGGCCTTCCGCGCCACCTGCTCCAGCAAGGCCTCACGCGTCTTTCCCTCGAAGGGACGCTGGCCGTTGAGCGCCTCGTAGAGCGCGACACAGAAGGAGAACTGGTCCGAACGGGCATCACCGTGCTCGCCGCGGAGCTGTTCGGGCGCGCCGTAGGCCAGCGTGCCCAGCAAGGTCCCCGTGACGGTGAGGGACGCCGAAGTCACCGCGCCGGGAGCCGCCGCTCCGGGCACCAGGGTCGCGTTGGCCAGGCCGAAGTCAGTGATGCGAACGAGGCCCCCCTTCGTCAGCAAGACATTGTCCGGCTTGAAGTCCCGGTGGACGATGCCCAGCGCATGCGACGCGGCGAGTCCATCCGCCGCCTGCCGGAAGCGCTCGAGCACCTCCCGGAGCGGGCGCGGTTGCTCCGCCAGCCAGCGCCGCAGCGTGCCGCCCTCCAGGAACTCCATCACCAGGAAGAGCTGTCCCTGGTACTCGCCCACGTCATGAAGGCTGGCGATGTGCGGGTGGGACAGCTTCGCCATGGTGCGGGCCTCGCGCTCCAGACGTTGCCGCGCCAGGGCCAGTGAGTCCTCATGGAAACGCTCCGGCTTGAGCAGCTTCAGCGCCACCTTGCGGTCCAGCTCGGGGTCATACGCGACATGAACCCGGCCCATGCCGCCCTCGCCTAGCAGCCCCAGCACCACGTAGCGCCCCACCCGCGTGCCCGTGGCGAGCGGACCCACGCCCGCGAAGGAGGTCCGCGCCTCATTCGGGCTCAGCGCGGCGAGCACGCTCCGGCACTCGGCGCAGCCGGCGACGTGGGCACGCACCTGTTGCTCACGCTCGGAGGAGAGCTGGCCTTCCAGGTGACGCGCGAGGTCGTTCTCGTCCGGGCAGCTCATTCCTTCGCCGCCAGGAGTCCGGACAGGCTCACGTCGAGGCGGCCATGAACGGCCCGCATCATGCTGTCCAGTTCCTCCTGGGAGAGCGACAGCCGCTCCGTCAGCCCCTGGTGCGTGCGCGTCTCCAGCAGCGCCTTCACCCCGGACAGCCGCCGGGACAGGGTGGACTTGTGCACGCCGTAGAGTTCCCCCATGCGAGCCAGCGACAGATGCTCGACGAAGTGGAGACGAAGCAACTCCCGGTCCTCGTCATCCAGGGAGGCCACCGCCTGGACGAAGGCGGCGCGCACGTGCGAGCGGGCCTCCTCGCGAACCAGCCCCAGCTCCAGCCCGCCTTGCGCGGGGTCCGCGGCCAGCATCTCCGCGTCCACCCGTGCCTCCTGCCCCTGGGCCTTTCGCATCCGGAGCGCGAGGCGCACCGCGGAGATGTTGACCCAATGCAACAACGACCCCACGCCCGCATAGCCAAGGAGCCGGGGCGGCGAGTCGGGCCGAGGCATCAGCAGATTTCCCCGGAGCGCCTGAAGCACCTCATCCACGAACGTGGGCGAGGAATGAAGCCGTGCGAGCGAACCATGCAGCTTGCGCAGGACCTGCGCTTCGAAGAGGTCCGCCGCCCCCGGCTTCCCTTGAGCGCAGGCGAGCGCGAGGGCAAGGTCCCTTGCGTGCAAACGCTCCAGCGCGACGACAGGGTCCTCCGCCTCGGAGAGCCGTGCCCCCAGGTGCCGCGCGAACACCAGGGGCTCGGGCGCCGCGCACTGAAGGGAGGCCGCCTCACGCAGGGCCAGGGCGAGCGCCCGCGGCACCTCCGGCGCGGAGCGCAAGCGGCCCGCGGCGGCGGTGTCCATCGAACGAAGAACCGTCTCGAGAATCTCCTCGGGAAGAGCGCTGTCCGTACGCATGAGATGGTGATTTCCGTGGCGATGAGGCCACATCCCCCTCCCCGGAATCTCTAGCACGAATGCCTGAGCGGGCTCCCGGTCCTCGAGCGGCGCGCGCCTGCGCGGGGCCGCTCTCACCCGACGGGCTACGCCCCTGACAGCGACCGCCGGGGAGCCGGAGCGCACGGCCGGAGGAGTCCGGCCGGGCGCGTCCACGGACTCACGCCACGGTGAGGATTTCGGCGCCCTGCTCGGTGACGAGCAGGGTGTGCTCGAACTGGGCGCTGCGGGTGCCGTCGGCGGTGACGGCGGTCCACTCGTCATCCCAGGTGCGGTGCCCCCAGCCCCCCAGGTTGATCATCGGCTCGACGGTGAAAATCATGCCGGGCTGCATGACGGTGTCGGATTCGGGCTCGTAGTAGTGCGGAATCTGGAGCGCGGTGTGGAACGTCTCGCCGATGCCGTGGCCACAGTACGCGCGCACCACGCTCATGCCGTGCTGCGTGGCATGCGTTTCAATGGCCCGGCCGATATCGCTGATGGGCCGGCCCGGCTTCACCGCGGCGATGCCCAGGTCCAGGCACTCGCGCGTCACCCGCACCAACCGCTGGCTCTCCTCGTCCACGTTGCCCACGAAGACCGTCGCCGAGCAGTCACCGTGCACGCCATCCAGGAAGATGGTGACGTCCAGGTTGACGATGTCGCCATCCTCCAGCGGCCGGCTGTCCGGGATGCCGTGGCAGATGACCTCGTTGACGGACGTGCAGAGCGACTTCGGATAGCGGTGGTAGTTCAGCGTGCTCGGGTAGCCGCCCCGCTTGATGTAGGCCTCGTGGGTAATCGCATCCAGTTCGTCCGTGGTGATGCCCGGACGCACGTGCGAGGACACCTCCTGGAGCACCTCGGCGGCGGCCTTGCACGCCTTGCGCATGCGGGCGATGACGTCCGGCGTCTTGATGTCGGAGCCCGCGTCCTTGCGCGACGGACGGCCCGTCAGCGCGTAGTCCGGACGGGGGATGTGGAGCGGCACCTCGCGGCGCGGGCTGATGACGCCCGGGCGGATACCCTTGCGAAGCACGTCCGGGCCCCTCTTGCGCGCCTCGGCGGCATCCGCGCCGCGGTGGCACTTCTTGTACTTGGTGCCACTGCCACACCAGCAGGTGTCGTTGGGGCCCGGAAGCACGGCGGGCGGGGTACGGGGAACAGCGGTAGTCATGACTCACCTCCAGCGCGGAGCTGCTCGGGCTTACGGGCGCGCATCCAGCGCACCACCTGGGGACGAAGCCAAAGCCGGGGCCGCCCCGTGCCCAGGTCCAGGACGGGCCGGGGCATGTCGGGATAGCGGCGCAGGTAGGTGCTGACGCTGTTGGCGTGGCGCAGGCGCAGCAACCCGGCCACCGCCTGAGCGTCAATCAGGTCTTCGGTCTTCACCATGGGACACATTTCGGGCGTGTCTATACCCCTAGACATGCACCCATGCACGGCTTCTTTCCCAGACGGGACGGCGGCACTGCTCGCCAGGCGACGCCGCCCGCCCGGGCAGGGAGCGGGCCTTCAGCGCGCCAGGGCGGCACACGTCAGGCAGTGCCGGGCCTCTGGAACAGCGCGCAGCCGGTGCCGGCCAATGGCCCCGCCGCAGCGCGCGCACCGGCCGAACTCACCATGAGCGATGCGCGTCAGCGCCTCTTCGATGTCCCGCAGCTCCTGCGCCTCCGCCTGGGTGAAGGACAAGCCCCCCACCCCCAACGAGGCCCGAGCGCGCAGCCGGTGGCTGCGTTGCCGCAATGCTTCCTGGGCCTCCCGAGCCAGCAGCTCCATGTTCGTCTCCCACTGCGGCCACCCCGGCCACTCCGGACCCGCGGCCCAGCAGGAGATAATGCTTTCAGGAAGCGTGCCTTGCGGTGCGCGGCGCTACAGCCCTGAAAACGCGCAAGGCTTGCGCACCCCGGCCCAGGGCCCTGCATCGGTTGCGGCGCACCGGCGTCACTCCGCGCGTGCCCGGGATGCGGCGTGTTCCCGGGCGCGCTTCTCCACCGCGCGGAACGTGTCCTCCACGGCGTCCTTCTGCCCCATGCGCGCCAGGAAGCCAGGAATGGAGCCAGCCGGGTCCACGGTGAAGCGGTACACGGCATGGGACTTCCCTTCGCCTCGAGGCTCCACGCGCCAGCTTCCCTCGTTGAGCCGGATGCGCACCGTGCCGCGCCGCTGGGGAATGGCATCCGGCGTCGCCTGCCAGCGCTGCGCGAACACACCCGAGCCGTCCTCCGCCAGCCTGGACTCCAGCACCACGTTGCAGATGTAGTCGCGCGAGGACACCACCGGCAGGTCCAGCTTCGTGTACGTGAGCTGCCCCTCGTCCGGCAGGTCCTTCAGGATGCGGGACTCCTTCACATACGGCATCCAGCGCCGGTAGGCGTCCACGTCCCGCAGCACCGCCTGGACATCCGCGGCGCTCGCGGCCAGCTCGCCCTCCGCCCACACGTCCTTGGCCTCGGAGCCCGGACGCGCGCGGACCTTCACCACGTAGGGCTTCTCCGCCACCGTCTTCCACGCCTCTTCCGCGTGGGCTTGTCCGGCGGCGAAACCCAGCGCGCAAGCAGCCACGGCCGCCCCACTCCACAACATCTTCATGCAAGCATCCTTCGCGGCTCGGGCCGGATGTGACGTCACGTCAGCATCCGACACCCAGGCGCGGCGGCGCATTCACGAATGCGCAACGGGCCCACGCAAGCACCGCCCCCGAGCCACCTTCCGAAGGTGGCCCGGGGCGGCAATCCCACGCCGCGCCCTACGGCACGCGGACGGCCCGCCCACCGAATGCCGGGCTGGCCATGACATCCATTGCCAGGCGGTCCGCGTAGGGGCGGCCCAGCCGGCCGTAGGCCTCGGCTTCCTGCGCGGTGAGGACCACCCGCACCGTGAACTGGGCGATGCCCCCCACCACCACGTCGAGGAAGAGCGCCCCCTCGGCCGAGCGCACCAGCCGGTACATCAGCGGGCTCTGGATGAGGACCTGCTCCTCGCTCACGGAATCTCCGTCACCGCCGCCTGGGAGACGGGCGCGTCGATGACCATCAGCTCCGGCACGCCGCCAGAGGTGTAGCCACCGAACTTGAAGCAGTCCGTGTCCTCCTCGCTGGTGCACTTCCAGACGCCCGGGTCGCTGTCCACGGGCAGGCGCACGCACACGCCGGTGGCCGCCAGGTCCAGCGTCATCATCCGCAGCGGGCCTTCGAAGTTCTTCGCCGGCAGGCCCAGCGCCTGGCCAATCACCGCCGGGTCATGCGCGCCGTCCACCATCGACTTCTCGACGGCGGCCTGGATGGTCTCCGACGGCGCGGCGAACAGGTAACAACCATTGTCATTGCAGCGGCCGAAGTTCTGCGCGTTCGGCTTCACCACGAAGTTCTGGTACGCGGCGTCCGTCATCAGCCACGACACCTTCTTGCCAGGGAAGTTCTTCGCCAGGTGCTGCTCAACGCTCCACGGGCTGGCGCGCTCATCGGCCTCGCGGGAGATTTGCGCCTGCTGCGCATCACAGGCCTGCGGCTGCGTCGGGGTGGGGGTGACGCTGCCGCCCCCCGTGTGCTTGCAGCCGGACAGCAGGAAGACACCAAGGAGCAGGCTCCGAATCGTCCACGTCATGGGCAGACCTCCAGATAAGGAAGGAGTGAAAGAGGTGGCGGAACCTACCTCCTGTCGGCCCATGGATAGTCGTCATTTCTTGATTTTGTAATCTCCCCGGCCTGCCCCCCACCGAGCGGTTATAGGGTGCGGCATGAGCCAGAACCTCTACGACATTCCCCTCAAGTCCATCGACGGTGCCCCGCAGTCACTCGGCCAGTTCAAGGGCAAGGTGCTGCTGGTGGTCAACGTGGCCTCCAAATGCGGCCTGACGCCGCAGTACGAAGGCCTGGAGAAGCTCTACGAGCGCAAGCGCGCCGAGGGCTTCGAGGTGCTGGGCTTCCCGGCCAACAACTTCCTGGGCCAGGAGCCGGGCAGCGAGTCAGAAATCAAGGCGTTCTGCACGCTGACCTACGACGTGAAGTTCCCGCTGTTCTCCAAGATTTCGGTGGTGGGCGCGGACAAGCACCCGCTCTATCACGCGCTGACGGGCGCCATCCCGGACGCCGTGGGCGAAGGCCCCATGCGCAGCCGGCTCCAGGGCTACGGCATCACCGCCAACCCCGTGCCGGAAGTGCAGTGGAACTTCGAGAAGTTCCTCGTCGGGCGTGACGGCCGCGTCGCCGCGCGTTTCGCGCCGGACGTCGCCGCGGACGATGCGCGCCTGCTGTCCGCCATCGACGCGGAGCTCGCGAAGCAGGCCTGACCCGGCCGGGGTGCCGCTGGACTTCTGCCGTCCAGCGGACGGGCCCTGACGAAAGCAGTGACTTTTCGCGCGCTCCGGGGCAAGCCAGGGGTGCCATGAGCACGTTCATTCCTGGTCCCCCGCCCGAGCGCGGACTGTTCTGCAACCGCACCCTCAACCTGCGCGCCATCAAGGCGGTGGGTTACGACATGGATTACACGCTCATCCACTACCATGTGGAGGCGTGGGAGCGCCGCGCCTACGAGCACATCCGCGACCGGCTCGTGGAGCAGGGCTGGCCGGTGGCGGACTTGTCGTTCGACCCCGAGCTGTCGATGCGCGGCCTCATCATCGACACGGAGAAGGGCAACCTCCTCAAGGCCAACCGCTTCGGCTTCGTGAAGAAGGCGCTGCACGGCACGCAGGCCATGAGCTTCGAGGCCCAGCGCGACGAATACGCGCGCACCATCATCGACCTGCATGAGCGGCGCTGGGTGTTCCTCAACACGCTCTTCTCGCTGTCGGAGGCGTGCATCTACGCGCAGCTCGTGGACCGGCTGGATGCCGGCCAGCTCCCGGGCCCCATGGGCTATTCGGACCTCTACGAGCACGTGCGGAAGAACCTGGACGCCACGCACATGCAGGGGCGGCTGAAGGCGGAAATCATCGCCGACCCGGAGCGCTACGTCATCGACGACCCGGAGACGCCGCTGGCGCTGCTGGACCAGCGCAACGCCGGCAAGAAGCTGCTGCTCATCACCAACAGCGAGTGGGCCTACACCGAGCCCATGATGCACTTCGCCTTCGACCGGCACCTGCCGGAAGGCATGACGTGGCGGCAGCTCTTCGACGTGGTGATTGTCTCCGCGCGCAAGCCGGAGTTCTTCACCACGCGCTCGTCGCTCTTCGAGGTGGTGGAGTCCAGCGGCGAGGCGCTGCTGCGTCCGCACTCGGGCCCCTTCAAGCCCGGCACGCCGTACTTCGGCGGCAGCGCGGTGGAGCTGGAGCGCCACTTGGGCATGAGCGGGGACCAGATTCTCTACGTGGGCGACCACATGTTCGGCGACGTGCACGTGACGAAGAATGTGCTGCGCTGGCGCACAGCGCTCATCCTGCGCGAGCTGGAGGACGAGGTGCGCTCAATCGCCTCGTTCCGCGCCACGGAGTCCCGGCTGGCCGAGCGCATGGTGGTGAAGGAGCGGCTGGAGGCGGAGAGCTGCCAGATTCGCCTGGAGGTCCAGCGGCGGCGCTTCCAGTACGGCCCGCGCACGGACACGCCGACGGAGGCGGAGCTGGTGGCGCGGCAGGCCACGCTGCGCACGGAGCTGGAGGCGCTGGACGCGGAGCTGGGGCCCCTGGCACGCGCGGCCACCGAGCTGTCCAACCCCATCTGGGGCCTGCTGACGCGCGCGGGCAATGACAAGAGCCACCTGGCCCGGCAGGTGGAGCGGTACGCGGACATCTACACGTCGCGCGTGTCCAACTTCCTGTTCGCCACGCCCTTCGTCTACCTGCGCAGCCCGCGCGGCAGCCTCCCGCATGATCCCAGCCTGCCCGGCGGCACGCCCGTCTTCGGCGCCAGCGAGGCCGGCGGCGGCGTGTCCGGCACGGACGGCGGGGAGTAGCCGGCACGGGGGACGCGGCGGCATGGGGCCTACCTGTGCCGCCGGCGTCCTACCAACAGGGGAGGATGTGTAGATCCTCGGATTCATTGAACTTTCGTTCAGTACCCCTCCGAGGAGAGGGCAGGCAGGCATCCCCCTCCACAGGGCATGTCAGACCGCCCCGGTATGAGTGCTCTTGTGAGCCACTCGACCTCGAACAGCTCTTCGACGCGCGTACTCGAGCAGCGCAACCTGCTTGGGGGCATGGACCTGCTACCGGTGCTGGGCGGCAAGGGCCGCAAGCGCGCCCGGCGCTTCCACGTCGCCTCGGAGCGACGGGTGGGGTTCGCCGCGGCGCTGGCGCTGGTGGTGGAGCACGGCAAGCAGAAGGCGAAGGAGACGGGCGTCACGTACCTGAGCACCTGCCCTCGCTGCGGCCACAGGGGCCCCACGGCGCAGGACTTCGGCTACCGCATCATGCGTGGGGAGCGCCGGCCCCAGTCCTGGTGCCGCGGCTGCCGTGGCCTGCACCTGGAGCCCACGGAGACGGCGCGGACCAGCAACAGCGCTCCGCGCGGCACGGACGGCTGGCTGTTCCCGCCTGAGAGCACCACCAGCACCCGCCCGCCCCGGCGTGGCAACGGCTCGTCGACGCAGCACCGGGCCACGGGCAGCTCCGCCGACTCGCCTCCGTCCCGCTGAGACACGGCCAGCCCCGACATGTCACGTCGGGGCTGACCGGAACCAGGAGAACGAACGTCGCGACTACGAACGCGCGTTCTCGGAACCGACGAGGGCCTTCGCGTGGTGCGCGAAGTGGTCCGCGAGGAAGGTGGCGATGAAGTAGTAGCTGTGGTCGTACCCCGCGTGCCGCCGCAGCGTGAGCGGGTGGCCCGTGGCCTCGCAGGCGGCGGCCAGCAGCTCCGGGCGCAGCTGGGTGGCGAGGAACTCGTCGGCCTCGCCCTGGTCCACCAGGAGGGCCAGGCGCTCCTTGGCCGTCTTCACCAACTCGACGGCGTCCCAGGCCGCCCACGCGTCACGGTTGTCGCCCAGGTAGGCGGTGAAGGCCTTCTGGCCCCACGGCACCTGTGAGGGTGCGACGATGGGGGAGAAGGCGGACACGCTGCGGTAGCGGCCCGGGTGGCGCAGGGCGGTGACGAGCGCGCCATGACCGCCCATCGAATGGCCGAAGATGCCTCGCGCGTCCGTGGCCGGGAAGTGCTGCTCCACCAGCGCGGGGAGCTCCCGGGCCACGTAGTCCTGCATGCGGAAGTGCGGCGCCCAGGGGGCCTGCGTGGCGTCGAGGTAGAAGCCCGCCCCCTGCCCCAAATCGTAGGCAGCGTCATTGGCCACCGCGTCGCCGCGAGGACTGGTGTCAGGCGCGACGACGATGAAGCCATGGCGCGCCGCGTGCTCCTGCGCGCCCGCCTTGGTGATGAAGTTCTGCTCGGTGCAGGTCAGGCCGGAGAGCCAGTACAGCACCGGGCAGCGCTCGCCGCGCAGCGCGGCCTCCGGCAGGTAGATGCCGAACCGCGTCTCGCCGCCCAGCGCGGAGGAGGTGTGCTTCCACACCTCCTGCCGGCCGCCAAAACTCGCGTGGTGTTCGATGCGTTCCATGGTCAGTAGCGGACGACGGTGCGGATGGACTTGCCCTCGTGCATCAGGTCGAAGGCCTCGTTGATGTCGGTCAGCGGGCGCGTGTGGGTCACGAACGGCGCGAGCTGAATCTTCCCGGACATCGCGTCCTCCACCATGCCGGGGAGCTCCGAGCGGCCCTTCACGCCACCAAAGGCGGTCCCCTTCCAGGTCCGGCCCGTGACGAGCTGGAACGGACGGGTGGAGATCTCCTGTCCCGCGCCGGCCACGCCGATGATGATGGACTGGCCCCAGCCACGGTGCGCGCACTCGAGCGCGGCGCGCATCACCCCCACGTTGCCGATGCACTCGAAGGAGTGGTCCACGCCCCAGCCCGTCATCTCCACGATGACCTGCTGGATGGGGCGGTCGTGGTCCTTGGGGTTGACGAAGTCGGTGGCGCCGAAGGTCTTCGCCAGCTCGAACTTGGCGGGGTTCGTGTCGATGGCGATGATGCGACCGGCCTTCGCCATCTGGGCGCCCTGGATGACTGCCAGGCCGATGCCGCCCAGGCCGAACACCGCCACCGAATCCCCTTCCTGCACGCGGGCCGTGTTCTTCACCGCGCCCAGGCCCGTCGTCACGCCGCAGCCCAGCAGGCAGACCTGCTCGGGGTTGGCGTTCGGGTTGATGCGGGCCAGCGACACCTCCGCCACCACGGTGTACTCGCTGAAGGTGGAGCACCCCATGTAGTGATAGACGGGCTTGCCGTTGTACGAGAAGCGCGTGGTGCCGTCTGGCATCACACCCTTGCCCTGGGTGGCACGCACCGCCACGCACAGGTTCGTCTTTCCAGACTTACAGAACAGACACTGGCCGCACTCCGCGGTGTAGAGCGGGATGACGTGGTCGCCGGGCTTGACGGACGTCACGCCCTCGCCCACCGCCTCCACCACGCCGGCTCCCTCGTGGCCGAGCACCACAGGGAAGAGACCTTCCGGATCATCCCCGGAGAGGGTGAACGCGTCGGTGTGACAGACGCCCGTGTGGGTGATGCGGACCAGGACCTCGCCCTTCTGCGGAGGCGCGACGTCGAGCTCGACGATGCTCAAGGGCTTTCCGGCTTCGAAGGCAACAGCGGCACGGGACTTCATGAGGATGCTCCTGGGGCTAGGGGATGAAGGCAGGGACTCCCGCTCACTTGAGATAGGTGCGGACCAGCGCCGTCATGTCTCGCACCCGCTGGGCGTGGCGCGGGTCCTCGTCGGACGCCGGGCCGAACTCCTCCCGGATGTGTGACTCCAGCACCTCGGACATCAGTCCGTTGATGGCGCCCCGGATGGCGGCGAGTTGCTGGAGGACCGTGCCGCATTCGGCTCCGGACTCCAGCGCACGCTCCAGGGCTTCGGTCTGACCGTGGATGCGGCGGACGCGGAGCAGCGCCTTCTTCTTCTCTTCCGGCGAGTGGGGCATGGCGGCGACGGCATACTGGGTGGGGGTATCCTGCCGCGGGCGGATATATACCCCTGGGGGGTATTCGACAAGGAAGGAATGAAGGCGTCCTCGGTGAACGGCGCGGAGACTGCGTCGGCCTTCTTGAAGGTTGCACCCGTCGAAGCGGAGTGCACCTGAGGAACCGGCCGCACCGCCCATGAGCCAGGCCGGCGTCAGTGCGACACGGAGGCCGAGCGCACGCGCTCTTTCCGACAGCGCGCGGCATCTCTTCCTCCCGGCAGGCAGGGGAGCAATGACCTCCGCCGTCCCATGGAGGGGGATGGAAAAGCCGTGGCGCCGTCCTTACCTCACCCGCAGGGAGGCAACATGGCCGTTCGGACGATAGTGGCAGGCATCAAGAACAGGCGGCGGGTCGGCGCGCACGGAGCCCAGCCGAGTGTACAGGCCAGCAATGGGCGCAAGACGATGCCCCACGATGACGCGGCCGCGCTGCGGCGACAGAAGACGCTGGAGCGCGTGACGCTGGGCCCCGCCGCCGAGGCACATGAGCCCAAGAGTCATCGGCGACGCGCAACCACCCTCAAGGGCCGCAAGAAGGCACCCAGCGAAATGAACGTGAAGCACCTCGGCGGGCCGAAGAAGCGCCTGCCCCTTCACGGCGGCTAGCAGGTACACGTCGTGACGCGGCCCGCGCCCCGCGACCTCCGGGCAGGGGCCGTGCCCGTTTCAAGGGCCCGGTGGCCACAGCGCGCTGGCGCCAGGGTCCTCCGCCACGTAGACGGCCCACACGCGCTCTCCCGGGCGCCGCAGCAGGTCCGACGCGTGCGGTGAAGGCATGCGCCCTTCGACGCGCTGGCCATGCACCGTGAAGACGTAATCGAGCTGCACCAGGCGTCCGGCATGCAGCGTGGGCGCCACCTGACGCTCCACCCGCGTGATTTCAGCCGCCGCCGGCAGTCCCCAGACCAACGCCTTCAACTGGCGCTGCTGCTCGCGCCGCAGTGACACCGGCCAGCTCGTGCGCCGGAACAACAGCCCCATCCCGATGAAGATGGCGGACTGCAGGAGCAGAGGCCGCAGGAAGAACAGTCCCACCGGGAGCAGCATCCCCCCCGCCCACAGGGCCAGTGTTCCCAGGACGTAATGCTTGTGCAGCTTGGGCCGCGAGACGGCCGCGCGCTGTGCCCGGGTCAACCGGCGCGGTGGCAACGGAGGCGGTGGCCCTCGCGCGGCGCTCAAGGCCGCCTCCAGGCTCGCGCCGCACTTCATGCAGTGTGCCTCGGCGCCCACCGTGACGGCATGCCCGCAGCCAGGACAGACGATGCGGAACTCGCCCGACTCCGGCGAGAGGTACGGCGCGTCCAAGAAGATTCGAGCGCGGCGCATGGCACCACCATCGGAGCACCTCCCCCCGCGCCGCCGCAACCCGTCCCGGAATGCCATGACGGACGTTCCACGACACCACCAGACTTGGGCACCGGGGCCCGGCTGCTCCACTGCTCCCTGGCATCCCCCACCCAGCATTCCTACCTGTGTCGCTGGAGGTCGCATGCCAGAGAAGAGTCAGACGGAGCGCGTGAAGCGCGCGAAGCGGCAGGGAACGACGCTGGAGCTCAAGCCCACCGACGTGCATCTCGCCAGCGCGGACAGCACGCACCATGCGAAGAAGAGCGGCCGGCGGGCCCTGGGGAAACGGACCTTCGCGGACCGCAGCGTCAGTCCCCGCCACGCGCCAGGAACGGGCCTCACGGCGAAAAGCCGCAAGCTGCCCGAACCGGAGCCAGGCCAGAGCAGCACCTCGCGGCGCAAGACACTGCCGTCCGCGGCCGCCGTGGCCTACCGCAAGGAGGGCCGGCCCAAGAAGACGACAGGACGCGGCGATACAACTCCGCTGAAGGCGGGCAAGGTCTACAAACGCGCGGGCGCGCGGAAGACAAGCATCCGCGCCTGAGGCCCTTCCAGCCTGGAGCCATGCGCGATGAGCCATGACTCCAGGCCGAGGAAGGCGCCGCCAGGGCCTACGCGGCGTCCAGTCCTACGGGGGGCAGCGCGGCGGCCCTCCGTGGCTTCGACATGCCCATTGCCACGCGCACAGTGACGGCGCGAGGCGCGGCACGTTGGCCTGGAACCAGTTCCGCCAACCCGCGACCAGCGAGGGCCGCCCCTTCTCCCTGCATCAGGGCCGTCGCCGATCGGCCCGACTCTCTCACCAACGCGGCGTTCATCGACGAGCTCCGCGCCCTGCTGATGGGTTATCTCCAGCCCCTGACTCAAGACGTCGGGCGAGGAAAACCCGCCCGTTCACGAGCCCGCGGCCGGACCTCCGCGCGAGCGATATAGCCCACCCGCGGCGTCCGTTCCCCCTCGCGCTCAATCCGCGGGGGCGACGCCGTTCACCACCTCGGCCAGCCTGCGAACCTCGTCGTGCAGCTCGCGCAACTGTCCCAGGTTGCGCTGAAGGAGCGCGTCGATCTGCTCGCCCCGCTGCACGTCGCCTCGTGCCACGGCGTCCTCACGCTCGCGCGCCAGCCGCACCACGTCTCGCTCCACCAGTGCCGCCAGCCGCGCCATCTTCTCCAGCTCCCACTGGGCTGTTTGTGGCAGCTCGGGCTCGATGTCGTCGTTGTCCTCAGGCGGAGGAAAGGACACCTCTGGCTCGGGCACCTCTGGCTCGGGCACCTCTGGCTCGGGCGCCATCCGGGCCACCGTGACCTGGGGCGCCTCTTGCCGAGGCACGGGAGCGGGAGGCGCCACCGAGTGGGCCTTCACCGGCACAATACGAGGGGGCTGCGCGGGAGGAGGAGGAGGCACGGCCATGGCGAGCAGCGCGGCGGGCAGCGGCTCCGGCTCGGGCTGGGGCCAGAACTCCACGACGCCCAGTGCCACCGCGAGCACACCCGCACCGGTCAGAATCAAACGGTAACGAATCCGCATGGCCCCCCTCCCCGCCTCGGCGCTCAGAAACGCACCCGCCAGTCGCCGTCCTGGCGCTCCACCCGTAGCAACCACGGTGCCGGACGCTCGCGTCCACCATGGGCCACCCGGGCCCTCACGAGGACGGCCTCGGCGTCGCGCCCGTCCACCGTCGATTCGACAATCCCCACCAGCGTGAGGCCATGCCCCCGCAGCTCATGCACCGTCTCCACACAGGGTCGCGCGCTTCCCCCCGTGGCCAGCAGCGGTGCCAGGACCTCGCAGTCGCCCGCGGGCAGTGCCGAGAAGAAGTGGCGCACCACTGTCTCCGCGGCCCGCGTCTTCGACGCGTCGGAGGAACACCCGAGCGCGGCCAGCATCAGCCACCCCATCCACCTCGCTGGCGCGGACCGTCGTGACATGGCTCAGTAGCAGTTGGGGGCGAACAGCTCGTCATCCACGGCGGCGACGAACTGGTCATTGCACCAGCCGCTCACCAGGATGTGGCCGTTGCGCACACAGCTGTCGTGGTTGGTGGCGTCCACCGTGTATTGGGTATCCCCGCCGCACGTGCTGCCGCAGCGCCCAAAGCAGTTGCCCACCACCTTCGGCCGGTGCCAGTGGTTGGGCGAACCGCAATGCCAGGTGTCGCCGGCCAGAAAGAACTCGTCTCCGTCGCAGGAATAGTGGTCACCAAGCTGGGCCAGTTGCTGATTGCCGGGCCAGTCGAAGCCGCCCCGGTCGCAGTCGTGCGTCGCGTGGGCGTACCAGTTGTAACGGCCCTCGCAGCTCCCCGAGTTGCGCCCGTTGCACTGCGCATAGCTGCACAACATCGTGTAGCCACGCCCCTTCTCGCCCATCACCGTGCGCCGAAGTCCCACGGTGTCCGGGTACTGGGACCACACGCTCACCGCGCGGCGCAGGTACATGGCCGCGGGGGCCGCCGCGTCTCCGGCGGGGAGCGCCGCATCCAGTTCGCGATAGAGGGCGGTGAGCAGCGCGCGGTCCGCGACGCCCATCTGCGCGTCCGCGGCGTTCGCCTCCGCGAAGCCATCCAGCGTGGAGACGCCGCTGGCCGGCTCCATCAACCCGGTGAGCGTCAGTCCGCGCAGCCGGACCTCCAGGCGGTACACCCCTGGCTCCACCTCGCGGGAGGAGAACGTCACCGCCTCGTCTTCATGGACGAAGGTGCCCCGGGCGCCTCCTGGCGCGGCGGAGAGCGACAGGCCCGCCTGCCGCGAGTAGAGCTCATCGCCCGTCTTCGCGGCGCCGCCACACGCACACGCCGCCAGTACCACGCTCCACCACAGGTTCGTGCGCATCCTCGGATTCCCCCCGGCCAGGAGCGGGCCCGAGTCCTCCTTCCTGCTCACGTCAGGGGAGCACGGCCCAGCGACGCAGAATGCTCGCACCGGACGAATTCGTGGATAGAGCCCGGCGGTCTCAGACGTCTGTCCGCGCGAAGACAGGCAGCGGGCCGGCGGCACGCGTCAGGCCGAAGTCTCCTTCGGGCAGGGACTCGTGGCCGCCAATCACCAGCAGCCCGCCAGGGACCAGCCGCGCCACCAACCGAGACAGGACCTCGCGCTGAAGCGGCGGCGCGAAGTAGGTGAAGGCGACGTTGCGGCATAGCACCAGGTGGAAGGGCCCGTCGGGCATCTGTGAGCGCAAGTCCTGCCGGCGGAAGTCCACCGCCCGCCGGTACTCCGGCGCCAGGCACGGTTCGTCGCCAGGCCCCGGAAAGGCGCGCTCCGCCCACGCACGCGGCAGCTCGCGCAACGCCCCACGTGGATAGCAACCCCGCGCCGCCCGCGCGAGCAGGCCCGCGTCCGCGTCGGTGGCCACCAACGACAGCCGTGCTCCCGGAAAGCGCGGCTCGAGTCCCAGGTGGAAGAGCACTGACAGCGTGTAGGGCTCCTCACCGGAGGCACAGCCCGCGCTCCACGCCCGCAGCGTGGCCTCGCCCCGCGCGCGCAGCGACGCCAGCCGGGCGGGCAGCAAGTCCTGGCACAGGACATCGAAGACGCGTGCGTCCCGGTAGAAGCGGGAGATGGTGACGCGGCACAGCGCGTCGAGCACGTCCCACTCCGAGGGCTCGGCCTCCAGCCGGGCGCGGTAGGCCCCGGGGTCTGACAGGCCCAGCGCCTTCAGCCTACGGCCGATGCGCTTGCACACCTGCCCCCGAACGCGCCGGAAGCCCTCCCAGCGAAGGCGCAGGCGGGGCGCGGCCCACTGCAACAACTCCACGCATTCACGGTCCGTCATCGGGTCGGCCTCCTCCTGGATGTCGGCACGGACGCCGCGCCCGGGCAAGGGAAGGCCGCTTGCACCGAGCGGAGGCGGACGGGATGTGGCATGACGCTCCGGCGTTGTCATTGGACCCCAGAGGAACCCACCCTTGAAGAGACTGAGCGCCCTCACCCTCTCCGCGGCACTGGCGTCTGCCGGCTGCACGCACACCCCCGCCGCGGCCCCCGAGCCCACCGCACAGCAGGCCCCGGCCGCCGCCGCGCCCAAGCCCGTGCCGCCTCCCGAAGGCGCCAGCGTCCTCTCCGGCACCCTGGCCGACTTCACCGCCGCGTGTGACGCGGACCTGGAGCGCACCCGCACGCAGGTGGCGGCCATCAAGGCGCTGGACGCGCGCGCGGCCGGCCAGGCCGTGCTCGCCGCCTATGACGAGGCCCAGGGCTCGCTGTTCGCCGCGGCCAACCGCTCCAGCCTCGCGCGCGAGGTGCATCCGGACGCGGCCTTCCGCGACGCCGCGCGCGAGTGCGAGCAGCGCGTGGACTCCGCCAACGTGGCGCTGTCCCAGGACCGCGGCGTCTATGACGTGCTGGCCTCGGTGGACCTGTCCAGCGCGGACGCGGCGACCCGGTACTGGATGGACCGCGCGCTGCTCGACTTCCGCCGCGCCGGCGTGGACCGCGACGACGCCACCCGCGCCAAGGTGAAGTCGCTCAACGAGGAGCTGCTCAAGCTGGGGCAGCAGTTCAGCAAGAACATCGCCGAGGACGTCCGCAAGGCGACCTTCAAGCCCTCCGAGCTGGACGGCCTGCCGGAGGACTACCGCAAGGCGCACCCGCCGGGCGCGGACGGGCTGGTGGTCATCACCACCAACTACCCGGACTACTTCCCCTTCATGACGTACGCGAAGAACGCGAAGGCGCGCGAGAAGCTGTGGCGCACCTACCGTCAGCGCGCGTACCCGGCCAACCAGGACGTGCTGGCGCAGCTCATCACCAAGCGCCACGAACTGGCCACGCTGCTGGGCTACGCGAGCTGGGCCGCGTACACCACCGAGACGAAGATGACGCGCACGCAGCAGGCGGCCGCGGACTTCATCGACCGGCTGGGCGTGGCCACCGAGGCCCGCGCGAAGCAGGAGTACGCGCAGCTCCTGGCGCGCAAGCAGCAGGACGTGCGGGGCGCCAAGGTGCTGGAGCCCTGGGACCAGGACTTCTACGAGGACCGGCTGCGCGCGGAGCGCTACAGCTTCGACTCGCAGGCGGTGCGGCCCTACTTCGAGTACGGCCGGGTGAAGGCGGGGGTGATGGACATCACCTCGCGCATCTGGGGCATCACCTACAAGCCGGTGAAGGACGCCCGGGTGTGGCAGCAGGAGGTGGAGACCTACGACGTGTTCGACGGCGACACGCTGCTGGGCCGCATCTACCTGGACATGCATCCGCGTGACGACAAGTACAAGCACGCGGCGCAGTTCGACCTCGTCGCGGGTCAGGCCGGCAAGCGCTATCCGGAGGCGTCGCTGGTGTGCAACTTCGCACGCCCCGGCGAGCTGATGACGCACGACGAGGTGGAGACCTTCTTCCACGAGTTTGGGCACCTGCTGCACGCCATCTTCGGCGGGCACCTGAAGTGGGCGGGCATCGCGGGCACCCGCGTGGAGTGGGACTTCGTGGAGACGCCGTCCATGCTGCTCCAGCAGTGGGCAGGCAACCCGGAGGTGCTGAAGGAGTTCGCGAAGCACCACGAGACGAACCAGCCCATCCCCGCGGAGATGGTGGAGAAGCTCCGCGCGTCGAAGGAGTTCGGCCAGGGCCTGTGGGCGCGGCGGCAGCTGTTCCTGTCCGCGGTAAGCCTGGACTACTACTCGCGCGAGCCGGGCTTCGACACGACCGAGGCCCTGGTTGCCCTGCAGACCAAGCTCAGCCCCTTCAAGCACGAGCACCGTGACGGCACGCACTTCGAGGTGGCCTTCGGGCACCTGGATGGTTACTCGGCGGCCTACTACACGTACCTCTGGTCCTCCGTCATCGCGAAGGACCTGGAGACCGAGTTCCAGAAGAAGGGCTTCCTCGACCAGGAGACGGCGATGAAGTACCGCCGCACCGTGCTGGAGCCCGGCGGCTCCAAGCCCGCCGCCGGGCTGGTGAAGGACTTCCTCGGGCGCGAGTACGGCTTCGACGCGTACCGCGCGTACCTCGACGCGAAGTAAACAGCCCGCGGCACCCACGCGAACGCAGCTTGCACGCCGTAGGCTGCGTTCGCCCGCGGTTCCCTCGCCGGGAACTTCGCTACCTACTCGCGCCAATCTCTTCCCAGCGCGCTTCCGGGTAGCCAACGCCGTCCTGCCCCCTGAAACGACGAAGAGGTCCACCAGGCTACGTTCCTGGGTGGAGAGCACATTGCTACGGCTTCGGCTGTCCCGGCTTCGGATGGGGCAGTGTGGAGGGGGGTAGCCGACGTGACACCCATGCATCGACGAAGAGGGGGCTGGCTCTTCCTTGCGGGCGCAAGTCTCGCCCTGCTGGTGACCAGCTGCACCGATGACGGCCCAATAGCTCGGATCAAACCCGACGAGGAGGTGCCAGGAGAACCGGGTCCACCGGGGCAGCCCCCGGTGGCAGGCGAGTGCGAGAACGCGCCCCAGACTCCGGGGCGCGTCACGCTCCACCGTCTCAACCGCGCGGAATACAACGCCACCGTGCGGGACCTGCTGGGAGATACCACCCAGCCGGCCAAGGACTTCCCTATCGACGACCACGGCTACGGCTTCGACAACATCGCCGACGTGCTCTCGCTGTCGCCGCTGTTGATGGAGAAGTACTCCACCGCGGCGGAACGGCTGGTGAATGACGCCTGGACGCGCGGCGCCTTCAACTCCTGCGCGCTGGACCCGCTCAACCCTGCGCCGTGCGCGCACGAAATCCTCTCCAACTTCGCCCGCCGCGCCTGGCGCCGGCCGGTGCAGCAGGAAGAGGTCGACAAGCTGATGACCTTCGTCAACCTGGCGAGCCAGCACGCGGACCCGCCCGAGGTGGGCGTGAGGCTGGCCCTGCGCTCGGTGCTCGTCTCACCGCACTTCCTCTTCCGGGTGGAGAAGAACGCGCCGCCAGGAAGCACCGAACCGTACACGCTCGACAACTTCGAGCTGGCCAGCAGGCTCTCCTACTTCCTGTGGAGCAGCATGCCGGACGACGCGCTGTTCGCCGCCGCCGAAGCGGGGAAGCTGAGCGACCCCGCGGAGGTGGAGGCCCAGGTGCGGCGCATGCTCGCGGACCCGAAGGCACGCGCGCTGGTGGAGAACTTCGCCGGCCAGTGGCTCTTCACCCGCGCGCTGGGTACCGCCGTGCCGGACGGCACGCTCTATGGCGCGTTCAACGAGGAGCTGCGCGCCGCCATGCGCACGGAGACGGAGCTCTTCTTCGCGGAGTTCATCTCCGGCGACCACAAGCTGAAGGACCTCATCGACGCGCCGTTCACCTACGTGAACGACCAACTGGCCGCCTACTACGGCCTGCCATTGCCCGGCAGCCCCACGCACAAACGCGTGGAGCTCACGGGCCACCCGGAGCGCAGCGGCATCTTCGGCAAGGGCTCGCTGCTCATCGTCACGTCCAACCCGGACCGCACCTCACCGGTGCAGCGCGGCGTCTGGGTGTTGGAGCAGCTGCTGTGCTCCGCGCCGCCGCCACCGCCGCCGGACGTGGAGAACCTGCCGCCGCCCATCACGCCGGACATGACGATGAAGGAGCGCATGGCGCTCCACCGCAGCGCGCCGGCGTGCCAGGGCTGCCACCGGCTGATGGACCCGCTGGGGCTGGCGATGGAGAACTTCGACCCCATTGGCCGCTGGCGCCTCCAGGAGGTGAGCGGCGCGCCCGTGGACGCCACGGGGGACCTGCCCGACGGCGCCATCCTCGCCGGTGTGCGCGACATGCAGAGCTACCTGAAGAAGGACCCGAAGCTGACCAACTGCATCACCGAGCACATGCTCACCTATGCCACGGGCCGTGGCCTGAGTGAGGCCGACCACTGCGCGGTGAAGGATGTCGCCGACAAGGCCGAGGCCCGCGGTGGGCGACTCGTCGACTACATCCTCAGCATCGTCTCGAGCAGCCACTTCACACAGCGTGGCGCCGAGGAGGAGCAGACGCCATGAGCAAGAAATTCAGACTCTCGCGACGGACCGTCTTGCGGGGGACGGGAGCGCTGATGGCGCTGCCCCTGTTGGAGCAGATGCTTCCCCGCAACGCGCATGGCGCGCCGGGCACCGTGCCCCGCAGACTGGCCGTCTTCTACACGCCCAACGGCATCCACATGCAGAAGTGGACGCCCACGATAGAGGGCCCCGCGTGGGAGCTGACGCCCACGCTGGAACCCCTGGCGGCGGTGAAGAACGACCTGCTGGTCGTCACCGGCCTGGCGAACCAGCCCGCCTTCCCGGATGGTGACGGACACCATGCCGCCGCCACCGGCGCGTTCCTGTCCTGCGCCAAGGTGTACAAGACGGAGGGCAACAACCTCCGCGTGGGCATCTCCATGGACCAGGTCATCGCCAACCACATGACGGCGACGCGAGCCACCCGCTATGGGTCCATGGAGCTGGGCATCGACGCGGGCCGCGGCATCGGCAACTGCGACTCCGGCTACGCGTGCCCGTATGCCAACAATATCGCGTGGTCGGGGCCTCGAACACCGGTGGCCAAGGAGACCAACGCGCAGGCCGCGTTCAACCGGCTCTTCGCGGGCGGCATCCCCGGAGAGACGCAGGCACAAATCGAGAAGCGGCGCGCGTACGGCAAGAGCATCATCGACGTCGTGCGCGATGACGCCACCGCGCTGAAGGGCCAGCTGGGCACCTCGGACCTGCAGAAGCTGGATGAGTACTTCACCAGCGTGCGGGAGTTGGAGAAGCAGGTGGAGGACGTGTCCGTCCCATCCATGACCTGCGCTTCGGGAGCCGCGCCCATCGTGTCCGAGGACCCGACGGCGAAGACCAAGGCGATGATGGACCTCATCATCCTCGCCTTCCAGTGTGACCTCACCCGGGTGGCCACCTTCATGCTGGCCAATGCGCGTGCCAACAAGGTCTACCCCTTCCTGGGGCTCAGCGGCGCACACCACACGTACTCACACCACCAGAAGTCGCAGTCCAACTACAAGGCGCTCGCCACCATCGACAAGTGGGAGGTGACGCTCCTCCAGTACCTGCTGGAGCGCATGAAGTCGGTCATCGAGGTCAACGGCCTGTCGCTGCTCGACAACTCGATGGTCTACTTCTCCAGCGAAATCGGCGACGGGGACTCTCACAACCACGTCAACCTGCCCATCATCCTGGCGGGCAGGGGCGGCGGCGCGCTCACGCCGGGCCGGCACATCGTCTACCAGCAGGACCCGCTGGCCAACCTGTACATCTACCTGATGCAGGCCATGGGCGTGCCCAACGTCACCACCTTCGGTGACGACGGGACGGGCCCGCTGCCGGGCCTTGTGTAGCCCCGGCAGTCCCGTGCGCGGCGGAGCATGCGAGGCGGGCGGCCCACCGCACGCAATGCCCCGCCGCGCACGCTTCACATGCATGAGCGGGCGTCCTGGCGCATCATCCCCCTCATGCCTTCCTTCTCCCGCGCCTCCCGCTGGTCCGCCTTGCTCCTGCTGCCGCCGCTGCTCGGCTGCGGGAGCGGTGGCACCCAACAGGGGCGGCGACAGAACGCCACCTCCCAGCAGGCCGTGGCCTCCAGGCAGCCCGCCGCGTCCGCGAAGCCGAAGGAGCCACGCGCGGCCCCTCCTGATGCGCAGGACTTCTCCCGGGACATGGTGACCGCGCACAACCTGGCGCGCTCCCGGGCCCAGCCCGCACCCAAGCCCGCGCTGCCGCCGCTGGCCTGGTCCACCCAGGCCGAGCGCAAGGCCGCGTCCTGGGCGAAGGCCTGCAAGTTCGAGCACAACCCGAACCGGGGCGACTTCGGAGAGAACCTCGCCGCCGCCACGCCCGGCGCGTGGACCACGTCCCAGGTAGTGAAGAGCTGGGCGGACGAATCCGCGGACTACGACTACCGGCGCAACACCTGCCAGAAGGGCAAGGTGTGCGGGCACTACACGCAGGTGGTGTGGCGCAAGACGGCGGCCGTGGGGTGCGCCACGGTGATGTGCAACAAGAACTCACCGTTCGGCGCGAAGTTCCCTACCTGGCAGCTCTGGGTGTGCAACTACGCGCCGCCGGGCAACTGGGTGGGTCAGCGGCCCTACTGACCGTGCCGCGCCCCGCGGGGCCGGTGCGTCCCGGGTGCCGGACACTCACGCGGCGGGGGGTGACGGCCCTCCGCCTGGCGGCGGATAATCCACCCCATGCCCCGCCCCACGCCCCGCCACCTTCGACCGCTTGGCCTGCTCATCCCCCTGCTCCTCACCGGCTGTGGCTCCGACACACCCGGAGAGGAAGACGGCGACACCGAGCCGCTGGTCATGACGCAGTTCGACCGCGACATGCTGGCCGCGCACAACGCCGCTCGGAGGAGCGTGTCGCCCGCGGCCTCCCCCGCGCTGGAGGACCTGACGTGGGACGAGCAGGCGACGCGCACGGCGAAGGCCTACGCCGCGCGGTGCCAGTTCTCGCACAACCCGAATCGCGGCAACCTGGGGGAGAACCTCACCGCGGCATCGTCCAGCGCCATGGGCGCCCAGGGCGTGGTGCAGGGCTGGGTGGACGAGGCCGCCCACTACGACCACACCGCCAACACCTGCGCGAGCGGCAAGGTCTGCGGCCACTACACCCAGGTGGTGTGGCGCAACACGCGGGCCCTGGGCTGCGCCGTCCAGGAGTGCACGACGAACTCGCCCTTCGGTTCCCAGTTCCCCAAGTGGTCGCTCTGGGTGTGCAACTACGCACCGCCGGGCAACTACGTGGGCCAGCGCCCCTACTGACGCAGGTGCTGGTCCAGGAAGGCCGCCACCTGCTGCCAGGCCCCCGCGGCGGCCTGCGCGTCGTAGCGCTCACTCGACGGGTTGGCGAAGGCGTGCTCCGCTTCGAACTCCAGGATGTAGTGCCGCACGCCCGCCTCATCCAAGGCCTGCCGGAAGGCCTGCACCGTCTCCAGGGGGATGGACGGGTCCTTCGTACCGAAGATGCCCAGCACCGGCGCGCGGATGGCGGCGAGCTCCCGCGCCTCCGTCACCGGGTTGCCGTAGTAGAGGACCGCCGCGTCCAGTTCCGGCATGGCCATGGCCGCGTGCAGTGACCAGCTCCCCCCGAAGCACCAGCCGATGGTGCCCGTGCGCGGCGCCTGCACCCGCGCGTCCTGCCGCAGGAAGGTGTGCGCGGCCGTCAGCGTCTCCTGTGCGCGCGCCGGATCCACGGCCTTCAGCAGCGCCAGCGCCTCATCCCGCGTGGTGGCCACCTTGCCACCATACAGGTCCACCGCCAGCGCGGCGTAGCCCTCCGCGGCCAGCCGGTCCGTCCAGTGGCGGATGTGGTCATTGAGCCCCCACCACTCATGGATGACGATGACGGCGGGCAGCGGCCCCTGGGCCCCCTGGGGCAGGCTCAGGTAGGCCTTCGTGCCGGCCACCTCCACCTCCTGGCCCTTGAGCGCTGGCGGCGCGTCCTCGCGCAGCGTGTGCAGCGCCTTGAACTCCGACTCGGAGACAGCGCCCGTGGCGGACGGCTCGCGGAGCACTTCCCGGGCACGGCCCTGGACGCAGGCGCTCAGCAGCAGCGCTCCCATCATCAACAGCAGGCCCTGGCGCATGATGTGTCGACCTCCGTGGTTGGCCCGTCCCCGAGGCGGAGACGCTGGCGACGGGTGGACTACCCCGAGGCAGCGCCCTCCGCCACCCCGGTGCCCGCGAACGCGAAGAGGGCTGGGAGGGAAGAATCCCCCGCCAGCCCCCTGGGCGTCCTGCGTGAAGATGGTGACTACTTCTTCTCGACCGCGGAGGGCTTGCCCGCCGGCGGCGTGCCGCCCATGGCCGGCATCTCCGGCGGCTTGACGATCTCCAGCAGCTCCACCTCGAACACCAGGGCGGCGCCACCCGGGATGTTCGGCGGCGCGCCGCGGTCACCGTAGGCGATGTCAGACGGGCACACGAGCTTGGCCTTGCCGCCCACTTTCATCTTCTGCACGCCCTCGGTCCAGCACTTGATGACGCCCTGGAGCGGGAACTGCGTGGGCTCGCCACGCTTGTGCGAGCTGTCGAACTCGGTGCCGTCCGGCAGCGTGCCGCGGTAGTGCACCTTCACGATGTCCGACGCCTGGGGCGACGCGCCCGTACCGGCGGTCAGCTCCTTGTAGATGAGGCCGGACTCCGTCTTCTGGGCGCCCTCTTCCTTCGAGGCCGTCTCCAGGAACGCCTTCGCTTTCTCCTTCTCAGCCTCCGCCTTGCGGGTGCTGCGAGCGCGCGCCAGCTCCTGAAGCTTCGGGCCGTACGTCTCCAGCTCCACCGCGGGCTTCTCGCCCTTCACCTGCGCGGTGATGCCCGACTTGACGTACTCCAGCTCCTCGGGAGTCATGTCGAACACGCTCACGCTGCGGCCAATGGACAGGCCGAGCGCGTACAGCGTCTTCTGGTCTTCCGTCTGCGGATTCGCGCTCGCGCCAGGCGCCGTCGCCGTCGCCGCCGTCGTCGTCGAATCCGTCTTGCCCTGCTGCTGGCAGCCCGCCAGCACCAGCATTCCCGCGACCAGCCACGTCTTCTGCATGTCGTTGCCCTTCCTTGCTTTTTGGAGCGGCAGTGAGACATCGCCGCAGTCAGTTCTGAGGGGCGACTTACTACAGAAATGGCCTGACTTCCGGTTCGACGGCACCCCGGAAGCATCCCTGTTCCTGAACGACACCCCGCCCGCCCCCAGGGCGACCTCGTGTCTCCCCCTGGAGGTGGGGCTTTTCATTACCCGCTTTACCCGGCGTCAGCCTCGCCCGCCTCCAGGTAGCCCAGCAGCGGCGCCAGCACGGGCGTGACGCGCTTGTAGGTCGCGGTGTCGGCGGGCACGGTGCGCAGCACGCGGGCCAGCCGCTGCCGCCGGCCGGGCGCTTCCACTTCCGAGGCCACCGGGGCCACGTAGGTGTGGATGGTGAAGAGGATGGCGCGCGTGCGGGGCAGCCGGGTGAGCGTCTGACGCTCCAGGCGGAGGAAGCAGCGCTCGCCCGCATTGTCCGGGGTGATGCCGTCGAACAAGTGCCGCCACTCCGGCAGCGTGCGCGGCTCCAGGTCCAGCCGCTCCGTGACGCTGATGGCCCAGTTGCAGCGCGTGACGGGACGCCCGGGCTTCAGGCCCTCCATCAACTTCAGCGTGGAGGGCCCCAGCTTCGCGTTGAACTGGGGTACCGGCTCGTGGACGGCCAACAGCGGCCGGCCCAGTTTGTCCCCCAGGCACCACCCGGAGGGGAAACACAACTGGCCCGCCACCAGCGGGAAACCCTCGCGCGTGCCGTCCAGCAGCAGCAGGTCCTCCTGAACCTGCCGGCCAAACCAGTCCAGCGGCGCCAGCGGCAGGCTCGCCGCGTCCCCCGGCGTGAAGTGCGTCCGAGTGCCCAGCAGGTGGTTGTGCCAGCACCAGCGCGTGCCCTCCACCTCCAGCGAGAAGTGCTCCGGCGATTGACGCGCCATGGCAGGCAGCAGCACCGTCAACGTCTCCCATTGGAGCTCCTCTGTTCCGGGCCCTCCTTGGAAGCGCTCGGCGTGCCCCGCCGCCAGCAGCGCCGCCTTCAACGCCACTTCGTCCGCATAGCGCGGCGCGTCTACCTCGATGAGTGTCTCTTCTGGCCTCAGCGCACGCACGCCCAGCGACATTGAAAAGACATCCTGCTCGAAGGGGAAGTAAGGCAGCACCGCGTCGACCTCTCATGAAGGATTGAAGTAATTTATCAACCGTGTCGCAGAACGCATCGCGTCACGAAAGCGTGGCTGTTTTTTGATGTCTCACCCTTGAGGTTGTCCATCTTCACGGGGAGGATTCGCACTCTGGGCCGCGCCCTGGAGCCTCGTGCTCAGAAGCCAGAAGGCGCAGCACTTCCACAGGAGATACCTGATGCATCCTCTGCCGCTGTCGCGCGCGCCCCGTGCCGTGCTTCTTGCCCTCGTGGGCCTGATTGTCCTTCCCGCCTGTTCGGATGACGGCGATGACCGTCCGGACGCGGGCCAGCCGGACTCTGGCATGCCCGCGGACGCAGGCAGTGACGCAGGCAGTGACGCCGGCAGTGACGCGGGCACCCCGGACGCCGGCGGCTCCATGGCCTGGCCGCAGGACTTCTCCTGCGAAGACACGGAGCGGACCGAGCTGACGTTCAACCCGGGCCAGGAGCAGGAGCTCCAGGACGCGGTGAACGCGCTGGGCGATTGCACCACCATCAAGCTGGGCGCGGGCACCTTCCAGTTCGACAACGCCATCACCATCCGCGCCAACGGCATCACCGTGAAGGGCGCGGGCAAGGGCACCCAGGGCGAGGGCACCGGCGGCGAATCCAGCACCGTGCTGGACTTCACCCACGCGGCGGCGAACACCAACGGCTTCGACGTGGTGGGCAAGCTCTTCACGGTGAGCGACCTGGCCGTCTGGAACGCGAAGAAGGATGGCCTGCGCATCGAGTCCTCCATCAACGTGAACATCCAGCGCATCCGCACCGAGTGGGCCCAGGAGAGCCAGGAGAGCAACGGCAAGTACGGCATCTACCCCGTGAAGTCGACGTACGTCCTCGTCGAGGACTGTGAGGCGTACAACGCCGCCGACGCGGGTATCTACGTCGGCCAGACGCTGCACACCATCGTCCGGCGGAACGTGGCGAAGAAGAACGTGGCGGGCATCGAAATCGAGAACACGAAGTACGCCCACGTCGCGAACAACATCGCCCAGGACAACACCACGGGCCTGGTCGTGTTCGACCTGCCGGGCAACCCCATCCGGGGCACGGACATCTACATCGCCCACAACACCATCACCGGGAACAACCGCCCCAACTTCGCCTCCGTGGAGAGCAGCAGCAGCACCGTGTCCCAGGTCCCGGCCGGCACCGGCACCTTCATCCTGGCCTCACGCCGGGTGGAGATGGAGCACAACACGTGGGGCAACAACAACACGGTGGACATCGCCATCCTCAGCGGTCTGGCCATCGAGTCCGACCCCATCCAGTGGGCGGCCGGCTTCTTCAACTACCCCAGCCAGGACATCTCCATCCACGACAACACCTTCACCGGTGGCAGCGGCCGAATGGTGGACAACGGCACGCCGGACCTGGAGTTCCGTCCGCTGGGCGCGCTGGTGGGCGCCGTCTACCAGTACGGCGCCGCGGCCCACGGCGTGACGGGCGTGGAGCACGTGCTGTGGGACGGCATCGACCCGGCGCCTCGCAATGAGAGCCTGGCCAACCCCATCAACATCTGCTTCACCCGCAACACGCTGCCGGAGGGCACGCAGGCCTCGGTGGTGGACTTCGACCTGCAGGCCGTCGGTGGCCACCTCGAGGCGGGCCCCTCCCCCGCAAACATGGCCGCCGCCTGGGGGGAGACGCGCCGCTATGTCCAGGACGCCGAGCCCTTCAACTGTTCGGGCTTCACCCCGGCCCTGACCATCCGCTGAGACATCGTGAAGAACGGACGCATGTACAGGCCGTTCATCCCAGGACTGGGCCTCGCCGCGGTGCTGATGACCGCGGCGTTGGCCTCGTGCTCGGGTGACGAGGACGGCGTGACGCCGACTCCGGACGGCGGAGGCGACCCCAGGGTCGACTCCGGGCTTCCGCCCGAGGACAGCGGCACCCCGGACGCGGGTTACGACGCGGGCACGGGTGACGCGGGCGCGGACGCCGGCACCTCAGAGGACGCGGGGACGAACGAGGACGCGGGGACGCCAGACGCGGGAGCTGCGTTTCCGCCCAATACCCTGTCGGGCTTCGGCCTCTTCACGGGGACGCCCGCGTCGGGCGGGCTGCGGCCGGTGGCGGGGAACATCCCCTACGAGCTGACCACGCCGCTCTTCTCCGACTACTCGGTGAAGTCGCGCACGCTGTACATCCCGCCGGACGCGCCGGCCGGGTACACGGCCAACGACGTGCTGAACCTGCCGGTGGGCACCATCATCACCAAGACGTTCGCCTTCCCCGCGGACCTCCGCGTCCCGGAAGAGAACGTGCGCGCCATCGAGACGCGCGTGCTGGTGCACAGGCCCGGGGGCTGGGAGGCCTTTCCCTACTTCTGGAACGAGGCCCAGACGGAGGCCACGCTGGCCAACGGCGGCCGCGTCGTCCGCGGCGTGAGCTTCATTGGCGAGGACGGCGTGGAGCGGACGCTGGACTACCTGGTGCCCAGCAAGAACCAGTGCCTGAAGTGCCACCATCTCCAGGACGCACAGGAGAACCAGGTGCTGCTGCCCATTGGCGTGAAGGCCCGCTACCTCAACCAGGACCATGACTATGGCGACGGGCCCATCAACCAGCTTCAGCACCTGGCCAACCTGGGCCGGCTGACGGGGCTGCCTCCGGTCGACCAGATTCCCCGCGCGCCGAACGCGTTCAACGCGGAGGATGGCACGCTGGAGCGGCGCGCACGCGCCTACCTGGACATCAACTGCGCGCATTGCCACAACCCCAAGGGGACGGCGGGCACCACCAGCCGGCTGTTCCTCAACGTGGACAACACGGAGGAGTTCACGATGGGCGTGTGCAAGCGGCCGGGCTCCGCGGGCGGTGGCGTGGGCGGTGAGTTCGACATCGTCCCCGGCAGCCATTCGGTGTCCATCCTCTGGTACCGCATGCACACCGAGGAGTCGGGGAAGATGATGCCGGAGCTGGGCCGCGTGCTTCGCCACGACCAGGGCTCACAGCTCATCGCCGACTGGATTGACGCCATGCCGGCGCGCGCCTGCAAGTAGGTCCGTGGTCAGACGAGCGGCCCCTCCGTGCCTGGTGCGCGGAGGGGCTTCTCGTTTCCGCAGCGTGACGGCCGCGCCGCGTGACAGGGCGCGCGCGTGCCGCATAATCGCGGGCCCATGTCCCTGCCCATGCTGCTCCGGGCCGCGGGGGTCGCCGCCGCGCTCGTCCTGCTCGCCGCCTGCCGCATCGAGTCCGCCGCGCCCGCGGCCGGGCCCACGCTGGCGCGCGAGGGCACGCCGTCCGGAGACGTCTGGGTCTACACGTCCATGTACCGGCACGTGTTGGACGCGCTGGACCCGCTGCTGAAGGCGCGGCTGCCCGACGTCCAGGTGCACTGGTACCAGGCGGGCAGTGAGAAGGTGGCCAGCCGGCTGGAGGCGGAGCGCGCCGCCGGGGCCATCCGCGCGGACCTGCTGGCCACGTCGGACCCGTTCCTCTACGAGCGGCTGGCCCGTGAAGGCGCGCTGCTCCGCTACGCCTCGCCCAACGTGCTTCGGGTGCCCCGCGCCCTGGTGGACCTGGACGCGCGCTACGCGGCCCTGCGCCTGTCCACCATGGTCCTGGTGCACCGGCAGGACGGGCCACCGCCGCCCACCTCCTTCGCGGCGCTCGCGGAAGGTCCGTGGACGGGACGCGTGGCGATTGGTGATCCGCTGACGTCGGGCACCGCCTTCACCTGGGCCGTGTTCTGCGACGCGAAGTACGGCGAGTCCTTCTTCCCCGGGCTGCGCCAGCGAGGCGCCATCGTCGCGGGAGGCAACGCGGCGGTGCTCCAGAAGGTGGAGAGCGGCGAGGCGGATACGGGCGTGCTGCTCCTGGAGAACGCGCTCGCGGCCCAGGCCCGCGGCAGTCCCATCCAGGTGGTGTGGCCCACCGATGGCGCCGTCGTCATCCCCGGCCCCGCGGCCCTCTTCGCGACGACGCCCAACCCCGTCGCCGCGAAGGCGGTGGTGGACGTGCTGCTGTCGCCCGAAGGCCAGCGCATCATCGTGGAGAAGGGAGACATGCACGCGGTGGACCCCAGGCTCGCGGGCCCTCGGGGAGAGGCCGGTGTCTCGGAGTTGCTGGAGCGCGCGCGCCCATGGACGCCCGAGTTGCTCGAACGCGGGCTCACACAGGGCGGCGCCGTGAAGGAGCGCTTCCGCCAGGCATTCTCACAATGAGCGCGGCGGCGCCCAAATCCCAGTGGCTGGGGCTCGGCCTGTGGTTGGTGCCGGTGCTCTGCTTCTCCGTGCTTCCGGTGGCCGCGCTGCTCTGGCGAGGCCTGGGTCCCGCCGGGACGGGCGGCTTGGACTGGTTGCTCGCCGAAGGTGGAGCGCTGGGGAACACGCTGCTCATCGCCACGGGCGCGGCGGTGCTGGCCTTCGTCCTGGGAGCGCCGCTGGCGCTGGTGCTGCAACGCACCGACCTGCCCCTGCGCGGGACCTTCACGGTGCTGTTCACCCTGCCCTCCGCCGTGCCCGCGTTCATCTGGGGCATGGGCTGGCTGTCGCTCGCGAGCCCTCGCGCGGGGTACCTCAACCGGCTGCTCGGCGATGACACCTTCGACATCTACGGCCCCGCCGGCATCGCCTTCGTGGAGGGCGTTTCCGGCCTCCCCCTGGTGCTGCTGGCGGGCGCGGCGGCCCTGCGGCGCGTGGACCCGGCGATGGAGGAAGCCGCGCGCGTCTGCGGAGCTTCGACGCCCCGGGCGCTGCTGACCACGACGCTGCCCCTGGCGCTGCCCTCCCTGCTGTCTGGCGCGGTGATGGTGTTCCTCATGGCGGCCTCGTCCTTCGGCGTGCCGTACCTGCTGGGCGTGTCGGCTTCACCGCCCACACGGGTGCTCACCACGCGCATCTATGAACTGGTGCTGATGGGCGGTGACGAGGGCCTGGCGCGCGCCGCGCAACTGGCGACGTCGCTGCTGCTGCTCGCCCCCATGGCGATGCTGGTGACCTGGGCGCTGGGCCGGGCCGGCCGCGTCCGCCTCAGCGCGGGCAAGGGCCTGTCGTCCCGTCCCTTCCCGTTGGGGCGCGCACGCGGGCTCGTCCTGGGCGCGGTGAGCCTGACGGCCGCGGTGCTGGTGCTGCTCCCGCTGGGGGCCATCCTCCTCACGTCGCTCCAGCGCAGCTTCGGCGCGGCGCTGACCTGGGAGACGTTGACGCTGACGCACTGGGCGGGTGTGCTGCTGGAGCCGCGCACGCTGCACGCCACGGGGCGCAGCGTCCTGCTGGCGGCGGGCGCGGGTGTCCTGGTGTGTGGGCTGGGGCTCGCGGCGGCGGTGCTGCGACGCGGGCTGCGCCGCCTGGGCACGGGCGTGGAGGCGCTGGCGGTATGGCCCTACGCGGTGCCGGGGACGGTGCTGGCCCTGGCGCTGCTGCTCGCGTTCTCCCGGGACTTGCGCTTCATCCTGCTGGACCGCGTCGCCTTCGTGCTCGCGCTGGCACACACGCCGTGGCTGCTGCTCATCGCCTACGTGGCGAAGTACCTCGCGCTGGGCGCGCGCAACAGCGAGGAGGCGCTCGCGCAACTGGACGCCTCGCTCACCGAGGCCGCGCGGGTCGGTGGTGCCGGCCCCTGGCGCGCGTTCGTGGATGCGCCCCTGCCCTTGCTGCGGCCGGCGCTCACCGCGGCCTTCGTCCTGGCGTTCCTCGCGTGCGCGACGGAAATCACGATGTCCGTCCTGCTCGTGCCCGCGGGAACCGAGGTGCTCGGGACGCTGCTGTTCGAACTCCAGAGCTACGCGGACCCCGCCGCCGCCGCGGTGCTGGCATGCGCCTTCATCGCGCTGGTGGTGGTGGGACAGGCCCTGCTCGCGCTGCTGACCCGGCGGACCTTGGACACGCGGTGATGGCGGAGGTGTCCGACATCGCCAGGGAGCCGGCGGCTTCCTGGCGATGTCTTCAGGACCTGCTCGCCATTACATGCACGCGCAGTACATGCCCCGGATGCAGTGCCCGAATCCCTCACCACAGAAGTGGTCACAGTCCGAGTTGCGCTCACAGATGGACTGCGTGAACTCAGGAGCATTGGCCTCCGCCGTGGACGGCATGAACGCCATTCCGAAACCCGCCGCCAGTCCCACACCCAGCGCCATCAGCATCGCAATTCCATTCTTCTTCATCGCGTGACTCCTTTCGGGGAGCCTCCAGCCTAACTCCAGGCTCAGACACGAGGCAGCCAATCCGCACGCCGCGTGCTTCCGCGACGCAATGACAGACGTCGTGACACACAGCGACATGGTGTTCCGGACACGACCTCGAAGCGTCGTCGCGCCAAAGCCGAGGGACTCACGGCAAACGGCGGCGGCCAGGGTAGGCTCCGCCACCGCCGCATGAGCGACTTCCGACGCGCCACCCGTGACGACAACACCGCGCTGCTCGACCTGTTCGGCGCGGTGCCCATGCAGGGCGACCTGGTCCTCTCCTCGCAGCGAGCGCCCGACTACTTCGGCCTCTATGCCATGCAGCGAGGAGAGACGGAGGTCTGGGTTCACGGCGAGCACGGCCGGCTGGACGGAATGGGCGCCGTGCACGTGCGCGACGGATGGTTGGAGGGCCGTCCGTGCCGGGTCGGCTACCTGGGTGACCTGCGCACCCGCTTCTCCGCGCGCCGGAGCCGCGGCCTCGCGCGCTTCTACGGGCCCATGCTCGAGGAGAGCGCCCAGCGCCTGGGCGTGGACACCTTCCTCACCGCCGTCATGGCCTCCAATGCCACCGCGCTCCAAGCGCTCGTGCGGAGGAGGCCCGGACGCGTGAGTCAGCCGCACTACGCCCTGCTCCGCCGCTTCTCCGCCGTGTCCATCCAGTTCCTGCATCGCCGCCGTCCCCGGCGAAGCGCCTTCGCCGTGCGGCGCGCCACGCCCGAGGACGTCCCCGCCGTCTCGGCGTTGCTGGCTGCCGACCACCGCGCCCGTCCCTTCGGCTACCGCTTCGACACGGGCGAGTTGGAGCACCGCCTCGCCCACTGGCCTGGGCTGCGAATCGAAGACACCTACCTGGCCTTTGACACGACAGGCGCGCTGGTGGGGTGCACCACCGCCTGGAACCCCGAGGCCGTGAAGCGCTACCGGGTGCACGCCTACCGCGGAAGCATGCGCTGGGTGCGGTGGGGCTGGAACACGCTGGCCACCGCGGTCCGCGCGCCGCGCCTGCCCGCGCCGGGCAGCGACTTCCGCTACTTCTACCTCTGCAACACCAGCGTGCGTGGAGAAGACCCGGCCGTCCTCCGCGCGCTCGTGGAGCGGGTGTACGCGGACTTCCACGGCCAGGGCTTCCACTTCTTCACGCTGTACCAGGACGAACTGGACCCGCTGGCGCCCGCGCTGAAGGGCTTCCTCCAGCGACGGCTCGACTTCCACCTCTACGCCGTGACGCCCGCCTCACGTCCTCGGGACACCTTCCCCGCCGGACGGACCGGCTTCGAAATCTGCCTGCCCTGACGCACGCTCACTCCGCTTGGAGCGTGAAGCGCCAGGGGACCTGATTCAGGCCGGAAGCACCGGCGAAGGTCAGCACATGAGGGCCGGAGCGGTCCGCGACGAACCGTCCGGCCCGCGGGTTCGACAGCAGGCCACCGGGAGCCATGAGCGACACCTGAAGCGCTCCCGCATCCAGGTCCAACCGGTAGGCACGGCCCGCCTCCAACCCGACGGAGAACACATCCGCGTCGATAGCCGTCTGAACCACGCCCGACACCGAGGCCGGCAGCGTCAGGGCATGGGCCGTCCCGCTGTGGTCGCCGTAGTCATCGACGGCCACGTGCTCCAGCAGCAAGGAGAACGACTCCGCGTCATTCAGGGGTTGGAACATCATCGTGACAGGCGCCGCGTTCCAGGCACTGAAGAGGTGGCGGCCGTCGCCCAGGTCCAGGATGCCCACCGCGCCTCGCGGGTTGAAGGACAGGTTCGGAGAGGGCGCGTAGGACGCGAGGTAGATGCCACGGTCCTCGGCCTGGAAGACGACAGCGTCCGTGTCTTGCGGTGTCTCGAAGAGGCCCGAGACCGGGGTTCCTGGCGTGATGAGCGTCGCCGTCTGCGGCGAGTCCCCGTGGTCATCCACCCCAGCGTCCACCAACGTCAGCAAGAAGGAGTGAGCCCAGAGGTCACCGCCATCGACGAGGAGGTAGTACGTCCCGGCGAGCTCCACCCGAGCCCGCAGCCGGTCCGTGTCCGACAGGGCCACATTCACCCCGTTCGCATCCACCACCTGGGCCGACCACCGCCCGGCCCCTTCCGTCCGCACGGTGTAGACATGCCCGGGCGCCCCGGTGAAGGAGAAGACATCCACGTCCTCACTCGACTGGAGGGTGACTGGCACCGGGATGCCCGCCGTCACGGCCGTGGCGGTGGCCAGTGTGTCGCCATGCTCATCGGGGCCCAGGTCCTCGAAGCGGCAGGTGGCATCCACCGGGGGGACGCCCTCCGGCCTCATCACCACGAACCAGTCACGCTCGGACGTCGAATGCAGGCTCACCGCGAGCTGCGCCCCTGACGAGCCCTGCGCAACATCGGTGACCGCGCCGACAGAGGACAGCAGCATCATCTGAGGAAGAAGCCCGGGAGCCTGCGCGCAGATGAAGCGGTAGCCATGCCCCACCCGCGAATGAAAGGTGAACACATCCACGTCAGCGGACGAGGAGAGCCGCACCGGGAACGGCGTGCCAGAGCCCTCCAGAAGGAGGGTGGCTTCTTCCAACGTATTCCCGTGGTCGTCCGCGCCCAACGACATCAGGTGATACGTGTAGCGGCCGTGTGAGCTCGCGCCGGAGACCTCGAAGTACCAGGTGCCCGCGGCGAGCGTGGGCAACCACATGGTCGTGCCACCCTCGACATCGACGGGCATGTCCTGCGGGTTCCCAGCCGCATCCAGCAACCGCACCCGGCACTCCGCCAGGGTCAGCCGCGTGCAAGCGAAGCGGTACATGCCTCGCTCCTCCACGGTGATGGCGAACACGTCCCGGTCCCGCATGTCCACGCGCAGGCCCTCCTCGATGCGGCCCTCGCGGGGCGACATGGGGAGCGTCAGCACCGTCGCGCTGTCAGGCGCCCCCCCATGGTCATCCGGCTGCTTGAAGGCGGCGACCGAGCACGTCACCCCCGCGGCCTGCTCCCACGGTCCGCAGCGGCACATGGGCTGCCCCGCGTTGGAGAAGCAGGTGCCCGCGGTGCACTGCAGTCCCGCGCAGGCCACGTCATCCCCGGGCACCTCCACGGTGTTGCACGAAGCCAGCCCCAGGACGAGGAGCAGGACCACCGGAAGCAGCCCCGGGGTCCGGGCGGAACGCCGTGCATGGGCCATGACGCTCCGCCCTCCCATTCAGACCACCCGGTGCTTCCAAGTCCCACGTCGGAACAGGACGACAGCCACCAGCGCCATCACCGAGAAGGCCACCGAGATGGACAGGAATGCCCCCGGCGGCCCCAAGCCCATGGGGCCAGAGAGCACCCACGCCAGGGGTAGCTCCAACAGCCAGAAGCAACAGATGTTGAGCACGGTGGGCGTGGTGGTGTCCCCTGCTCCGTTGAAGGCCTGCGTCAACACCATGCCGAAAGCATAGAACAGGAAGCTGGCGCTCAGGATGCGCAGGGCGAGCACCGCGTCCTTCATCACCGCGGCGTCGCTCGTGAAGATGCCCACCACCGGATTGGCCGCGAGGACGAACAGCAGCCCCAGCGAGCCCAGGAAGACGGCGTTGATGCGCCCCGCCGTCCACACCGCGTGCTCGCCCCGCTCCGGCTTTCCCGCGCCCAGGCTCTGCCCCACCATGGTGGCCGCCGCGTTGCTCAGCCCCCACGAGGGCAGCAGCGCGAACAGCACGATTCGCAACGCGATGGT